>CAZNYT010000027.1:0-24912 GCA_964577315.1 uncultured Desulfovibrionales bacterium | reverse complement strand
GGTAACCCCCACTAGACCCTGAACCTAGCGTGTCTACCAGTTCCACCACTTCGGCATCAGAGACTCTTATAATTTTTTTTGCCTTTTTTGACAAGACCCATTTATCTTTAACGCTGAAATTTTCTTCTCCTTCAAGTCACAAGGCTAAAGATTTGCAACTATTCACAATATTTTACCTAAAATATTCACCGAATCTTTTTGCGTGCTTTCGCCAGGAGGATCACATGAAACCAAATAGAAATTGCTGGGTGTTGACCGACTTTACTTTTTGCTTTTAACCCCTGACTCTTCATTGCAGGGACCGGGCCTTCTTATTCCTGGACTTGAACAAAGAGTGGATTTAAGATATCAGAGTAATTCTTTTAAACCCATTAACACCCAAACAATTAGAGTTTGAACACATAAATGATTTTTTACGATATCCACCAGCTAGCGGAAAAAATCCCAGGCAGTGTCCTGACCATAGGAAACTTTGACGGTGTGCACGTAGGACATCAGCAACTTATAAACCAGGTCAAGAACAGGGCCCGAATAATGGGCCTAGTGAGCATTGTGGTCACGTTCGATCCTCACCCCATGCGGGTTCTGGTCAGCAAAAAAACTCCACCCTTTATCACTTTGACTCCCCAAAAACTGGAACTTATCCAAGAACTGGGAGTGGACTACGTCCTGTGCATGCCTTTCACCAAAGAAATAGCTGGCATGGAACCGGAAGATTTTATCCGGGAGTTTCTGGTTGACAAGCTCAAAGTCCGGGAGCTTATCGTGGGCTATGACTACGTCTTCGGCAAGAACCGTAGAGGGAATTTTGCCCTTCTGGAAAAGCTGGGCCGAGAACACGGTTTTAGCGTAGACCAGTTCCTGCCGGTGATGGTAGACGGGGCGGTAGTTAGCTCCACCCGCATCCGGGACTTGGTGGAAAGCGGTCGAGTATGGGAGGTCAGACCCCTCCTGGGCAGATTTTACCGGGTAGAGGGCCGGGTAACATACGGGCGCAGGAGAGGAGGTGCTCAACTGGGATTCCCCACGGCCAACATTCTCCTTCAGGACGAGCTATTTCCCAAGACCGGTGTGTATGCAGTATGGGCCGAGATAGAGGGTCAAGTCTATCCAGGTGTAGCCAACATCGGCTATAATCCCACTTTTGGCAATGACCACCTCTCTGTGGAAGTGCATATTTTCGATTTCAGCCAAGATATCTATGATCGTTCCGTTAGGGTTCACTTTGTTCAGCGCCTGCGCTCGGAGAAAAAATTCTCCGGCCTGGAAGAGCTTCAGGCCCAGATCCAAAAGGATTGCAACCTGGCCCGCGAAATACTCAGCACTCCCGAGGCTAAACTCAGTTAACCTATTCCCAGGATCTTTATAACTGTATACCATGACTCACTTAGACACACCCAGAATAAAAAACCTGCAACCCCGGGATTTGACATAAACCAACAACCCACATGGGAGGAACTAAATCCAGCATGCCCCCAAAAGAACACAGCCCTTTGCCCGAATTGGACCACAAGTTGACCACCCTGGCCCAGACCCTGCACACCAAGAAAGCCCTGAACGTACACGCCATGGATGTAACCAATTATCACGGGGCTTTCGAAGGATTGCTACTGGCAACCGCCCAGGGTGTACGCCACGCCCAAGCCCTGGTGGATCATCTCCTGGACTTGGTCCACGCCCAGGGGTGGGAATACTTTGGAATGGAAGGCTATCAGCACGCGGAATGGATCCTGATAGATCTCAACGATATTTTGGTGCACATATTTTTGGATGAATCCAGGAGATTTTACAATCTGGAAGCCTTCTGGAGCCAAGCCAGAAAAATCCATTTGGAATTGCCGGAGCAGGAAAATGTTTGATCCCAAGAGTCGACCTATTACGCTGCTCATTCTGGACGGATGGGGATGTGCACCGCCCGGGCCTGGAAACGCTATTTCCCTGGCACACACCCCGCACCTGGACCGTATAGCGGAAAAATACCCCCAAACCACCCTGCATTGCTCCGGGACCTACGTGGGCCTACCCCAGGGACAAATGGGCAACTCCGAGGTGGGGCACTTGAATATCGGTGCGGGCCGCATTGTATACCAGGACATCCTTCGGATAAGCCAAGACCTGAAAGAAGGCAGGCTCCAGGAGAATCCGGTTCTTAACCGAGTTATAAACAAGGTCCGGGAGGGAGGGAGCATTCACCTCATGGGCCTGGTTTCGGACGGAGGCGTACACAGTCTTCAGGAGCATCTGCACGGTCTACTCGATATTTTGCGCAGAAAAAGCACCTCCCGCATCTTTGTCCATTGCTTCCTGGACGGCAGGGACACCTCCCCCACTTCAGGGGCGGACTACGTGGCCAAACTCCAGGATTTTCTTAACAGCACCGATTCCGGGGGCATAGCCACGGTCATGGGCCGTTATTATGCCATGGACCGGGACAAGAGGTGGGATAGAACCCAAAAGGCCTATGAAGCCATGACCCAAGGGCTGGGCACCCAAGTCTCGGATCCGGTACAGGCCATCCAAGACTCCTACGCCCAGGGAATAACCGATGAATTCATCCCCCCGCTAGTTGTTACCGGGCCGGACAATCAGCCTAAATCCACCCTGCAAGACGGGGACGGAGCGATTTTTTTCAACTTTCGCGCGGATCGGGCCAGGCAACTTACCCAGGCCCTTTTCCAGGAGGATTTCCAGGAGTTCCAACGGAAAAGCCGCCCCAAGCTGGAAGTGATCACCATGACCGAATACGACAAGGATTTCCAGCTCCCGGTGCTTTTTCCCCCGGAACAAATGGACAATATCCTGGGCGAAGTATTAGCGGCAAACTCCTTGAAGCAGCTGCGCATATCTGAAACAGAAAAGTACGCCCATGTAACCTATTTTTTCAACGGCGGCCGGGAACACCCGTTTCACCACGAGGAACGGATCCTGATTCCCTCCCCTAGGGAAGTGCGCACCTATGATCAGAAACCCCAGATGAGCGCCAGGGAAGTAACAGACACTCTGTGCAAGCAGTTAACTGACCAGAGCTTTCATCTCTACGTCTGCAACCTGGCAAACCTGGACATGGTGGGTCATACTGGCAGTATCCCGGCGGCGATCCGGGCCTGTGAAACGGTGGATTACTGCGTGGGACGAATCATTGAAACCGTTCTGGAGCAAGACGGCATCGCCCTGCTCACAGCGGACCACGGCAATGCTGATGACATGCTGGACGAATACCAAAACCCCAAGACCGCCCACAGCACCAATCCGGTCCCCTTGAGCCTAATCCTGAACCAGGACGGCTCCTGTCTGAGGGATCGTGGTATACTAGCTGATATCGCCCCGACCATTCTAGATCTGTGGTCCATACATCAGCCCGAGGAAATGACTGGGAACACACTATTGGTCAAGGAGGAATAAATGTCTGAAGAGCAATTCATCTCACCAGTACGTCCGGTGGGGATGGAACTGGTTATGTTTTATCCCTGCCCCTATTGCGGGCGCAACGTACCGCTGCTGGCCCCCACCGAGCCTTCCATGGGCAATTGCGATTTTTGCCGCAAGCAATTTCCCCTGGTGCCCATAGACAATACCACCGTGCAATACATAAAGCTCATCCTGCACAACGGCCAAACTGCCATAGATCCGGAGTATGTCTAGCCCAGGTAGGGATCTTCCCGTTCCAGGTAGTTCTGGACGTAATCCCGAACCCCTTCCTCCAGGCTGTAAAAATCCCGGGCAAAGCCGGCCCGGGTGATTTTATCCATTTCAGCCCGAGTGTAATACTGATACTTGGGGCGCAAGGATTCGGGCATTTCTATATATTCAATGTCCGGTTCCAGCCCCAGGGCCGCAAAGACTGCTTCCGCCAGGCTATTCCAGGACCGGGCCTTTCCCGAGCCCAGATTGAAAACACCGCTCGCTTCCCTGTGTTCCAACAACCAGGATACCACCTCCAAACAATCCTTGAGATACACGAAATCTCTTTTTTGTTCCCCATGGGGGTAATCCGGATGGTAGGACTTGAACAGCTTCACCCGGCCTGTCTCCTTGATCTGGAAATACGCCTTGCGTACCACGCTTTGCATATCTTTCTTATGGTACTCGTTAGGCCCGTAAACGTTAAAGAACTTGAGCCCTGCGGCCCAATCCAGCCAGCCCTTTCTCTGCAGCCAAAGATCGAACAGGTGCTTGGAATAACCGTACATGTTCAAGGGCTTTAACTCATCCAGGAAATTTTCGTCGTCGCTGAATCCTTGGCTTCCATCTCCGTAGGTGGCTGCACTGCTGGCGTATATGAACCTGGACCCCTTTTGGCGGCAATAATCGGCAAGTTTTTGGGAATACCGGAAATTGTTGTCCATGAGGTAATTAGCATCTTTTTCCGTGGTCGAGGAACAAGCCCCCATATGAATTACCGCCTCTACCCCGGGAAGCTTGTCCGCCTCCATAATTGAGTGCAGGCGATCCTTGTGCTCGAAATCCAAAAACTTGAGATTGACCAGGTTTTTCCACTTTTCTTCAAATCCCAAGTCGTCCACAATCAGGATATCATGAATACCCATCCTGTTCAGTTGCCAAACCAAACCACTACCGATGAACCCAGCCCCTCCGGTAACTATATACAATGCTTGACTCCTTGTTTTATATTGAATTGAGCAAACTCGCTTGCCTGATATCAAAACTGGAGTAATTTGTATATCCCTCAGTCTAGCCCTGCACTTTTTTTATTAAAAAATTGAAAAAGGGTTGCACTAGCAGCAAGCATTAATTATATTTGTAGATGCTAATCGGAATTGCCCAAACAATCCTTAACCCTCGAGGAAATAACACTTATGCGCACACTTCTAGTTTACCCCCAATATCCGGATACTTTTTGGAGCTTTAAACACGCTCTCAGCTTTATCTCCAAAAAGGCAGCCTATCCTCCTACCGGTCTTTTAACCGTGGCTGCCATGCTCCCGGAGCACTGGGAAAAAAGGCTCGTGGACCTGAATGTGCAGCCCCTTAGCGATGAGGACTTGCAATGGGCGGACATGGTCCTGGTTAGCGCCATGCTGATCCAGGACAAGAGCGCCAGGGAAGTAATCCGTCGCAGCAAGGAAATGGGCAAGACCGTGGTTGCCGGAGGACCGGCCTTTACATCCCAGCCAGATAACTATCCCGAAGTGGATCACTTGGTGCTCAATGAAGCAGAATCCACCCTGCCCTTATTCCTCAGGGACCTGGAACAGGGCCAGCCCCAACGCATCTATTCTTCCCAGGAACGTCCCTCTTTGGACCATACTCCTGTCCCCATGTGGTCCCTTATAGATATGCGCAACTACGCCTCCATGGCTATTCAGTTCTCCCGGGGATGTCCGCATCACTGCGAATTCTGCGACATAGTAATAATGAACGGGCGTCGCCCGCGCACCAAGTCCCCGGAACAGATGATCCAGGAGATGGAGGCCTTGTATCAAGCCGGGTGGCGGGGATCCTTATTCATTGTAGACGACAACTTCATCGGGAACAAAGGCAAGGTTAAAAAAATGCTTGCCCGGCTCAAGGAGTGGCAGAAAGAGCACAAATACCCCTTCACCCTTTTTACCGAGGCCAGCGTGGACCTGGCGGATGAGCAGGAACTGTTGGATCTGATGCGCCAGTCCAACTTCAACAAGGTCTTCTTGGGACTGGAAACCCCCAACCCCAGCAGTCTGAAGGAATGCGGCAAGAATCAAAACACTAGTTGCGACCTGGTTCAAGCGGTACAAACCATCCACCAGAACGGCATGCTGGTCATGGGGGGCTTTATTGTGGGCTTCGACAACGACACCAAAAACATATTCGACACCCAAATCCGCTTTATCCAGCAAAGCGGAGTGGTCACAGCCATGGTGGGGCTCTTGGGAGCTCTGCCCCGTACCAAGCTATGGGAGCGCCTAAAAAAAGAGGGCCGCTTGCTTTACGCTCCCACCGGCGAGAACACGGACGGCAGCATCAACTTCATTCCCAAAATGGGCTCCAAGCCTCTTTTGGAAGGTTACCAGCGCATAGTGGAAACCATCTACTCTCCCAAGTACTACTACCAGCGCATAGAAACCTTTCTCAAGAGCTACAAGCCCACTTCCAAGACCAGGATCAAACGTGAAGATCTAGTAGCACTCTTTCGCAGCTTCTGGCATATAGGGATCCGCTCTGCCAATGCACCCTGGTTCTGGAAGGTTCTGCTCAAGACATCCTTTACCAATATCCGGGCGGTGCCCGAAGTAGTGGAGCTTAGCATCTTCGGGCACCATTTCCAGCGCATTTACAAGCGTTGTTTGGATATGTAGGCCTCTAAATACCGGATATCTTTGCTACTGCTCCAGTTTTTTGACCACGGAGTTAAGCTCCTGAACCTGTGCATTCAGATCGGTTATGGCCTGGGCGGAGCGGTTCATTACCTCTGCGGTTTCCTTGGATATCCGGTTTATCTCGTCCACGTTCTTGTTGATCTCCTCGCTCGCGGTGGACTGCTCCTCTGTAGCCGTGGCAATGGCCTGAACCTGTTCAGCAGCCTGTTCCACTAGCTCCACTATCCTCTGCAACTGCTTCCCGGATTCGTTGGCCTGCTTGGTGGCTCCTTTCACTGACTCCACAGTATTATCCACACTGTCCATGTTTTTCTTTACTTCTTCCTGGATAGTGGAGATATACTGGCTTACTTCCTTGGTGGCGTTCATGGTCTTTTCCGCCAGCTTGCGCACCTCGTCCGCCACCACTGCAAAGCCACGTCCTGCCTCACCTGCCCTAGCCGCTTCTATGGCCGCATTCAAGGCCAACAGGTTGGTCTGATCCGCAATGTCATCGATCACATTCATTATCTTGCCGATACCTTCGGCCTGCTCGCCCAGATTCGAGATCTGGTTCTTGAGGCCCAGGGCGTTGCGCTGGACATTGGCAATAGCCTTAACCGCTCCTTGAACTGTCTGGGAGCCGGATTGGGCTGTATGCTTGGCCTGATCCGCGCCTTCAGCAGCCTTGGAAGCGTTCTGGGCAACTTCCATGACCGTGCTGTTCATCTCTTCCATAGAGGTAGCGGTTTCGCCGGTGCGCCTGCTCTGTTCCTCAGCACCTCGGCTGGCCTGCTCCACCTGGGAAGAGAGCTGCTCGGTGTACTGGGCCAGCTCCTTGGCAATACCCTCTACTTGCCTAGCCGCCTCCTGCATGTTTCTTTCCCTTTGTTCCGCATTATCCTTGGCCTCCTGAGCCTCTTCCATGGCCAGGTTGGCCTCCCGGGTCTGATCTTCGGCCAGTTTGGCCTTTTCCTGGGACTCCTGGATCTTTTGCTTCATATTCCGAACCATATCGTGAAAGCCCTGGTTCAAGCTGCCCAGCTCATCCCGGCCCAGATCCCTGAATTCCAAATCCAGGTTGCCTTGGGAAACCTGGGTCTCCATATCATGGAGATAGGCAACCCGGTTTATTACCACCTTTTTCATGAAATAAACCAGGGTGAGCACCAATAACAAAAGACACCCCAGGCCCAAGAAGGCATTCTGGATTTGGTGCTTCTCCAGAATGGCCAGATCCTGTTCCACGCTCTGCATGACCAGCATACTGCCCAGTATAGGCTCACTGCTGCCGTGGCAGTGGTAGCAATCCTGCTCATTGGGCACGGTACGTACGGTCATAAAAAAGGAACCTTCCCGCGTTTCCACTAATGCGGATTCCTCTATGTCCTGTTCCAGGCTTGCCCATACCCCTTCCAGCACATCCCTGTCCTGATAGACCTCGTCAATATCCTGGCGCAGGATTTCCTCCTGGGTAGAGTATGTAATATTGCCCCTGAAATCTGTAAGGTACACGCTTAAATCGTCGTACAGGGCATCTATCCGCGAGAATTGCTCATGGGTTCCTTCATTGTCCCCGATAAGCATGGGCTCTTCAATGTTGAGCTCAATAAGATCCGTGGTCCGGTAGCCCTGGCTCTCTATCTGCTCCATGGTATCCACGCGCTGCCAGTGGGAGTTCACAAGGATAAGCAGGGCAAAAACACCTACCGCCAACAATGTGATCAGGGCAATAACCTTAAGAGTAAGGGATTGGTAAAAGGTATTTAAAAGTCTCATATAGTTTCACCATCCTAGGATTTTCCTGTAGACTTTTCCCGGCTGCATTCAGGGCTAAAAAGATGCACGCCAAATGCAACCGTTTAATCTCGCACTTGTACTTGTCCTTAGTGAGCTCCTGAATACAACAGGGGCTTGTAATTGATGTTTTGGACCCGCTCATCCTCGTGACAGGGAGCACAATGCTCTTCAATGCTAAGATCCGCTTGAATCAGATCCGGGTCTGCGGTAGTGCTGTGTTCCGAGCCCGGGCCATGACACACCTCGCATCCGGCATGTCCAAGCTCCGGAGTCTCCTCAAAGCTCTCGAAACCTCCAGGCTCCCCGTACCCTGTGGTATGGCACTCATAACATTCGCGCTGCTCTGCCGGGGTAAGCTTATCCAGCATCAATTGCACGTTCTCATCGGATCTAGCCTTGGAGGCATGCTCCATAAAATTTTCATACTCCTGGCTGTGACAAGGTTCACACCTTTGGGACCCTACATACTCCTGGGGCGGAGAGTCCCCTATAGCCAGTCCCATGCCCAGGACAAAGACCGCCACCATGGATGCCATTCCTGCAAAGAATTTCATAGACCTCCTCCCTTTCCAAAACTTATTTGCCTCAATCCGGATTTTTTGCTAACAACAACCATAACTAAAATAGTGCTAAACTTCACATATTTTAACAAATCGCTGCAATATATTGCGCTTTTACCTCCAAGTGCATTAAATATCAAGCCCAGCAAGTACCTTCCATCCCTTACGCCCAAAAAACAGTGGACAGAAACGCTCCAAGAACATCAGCCCGCTACCAACTCCGAAAGCCTGGTTTTCAACTCCTCCCGGGCGGGCTCTGCCTGCTCCAGGATATTTTGCACCTCTCCGAACTGCATAAGAGTAACATCCACGATATCCGGGCGCAGATATATATCCGGGGCGCTGCGCTTTAGCTTTTCATCCATTATTGCCTGCTGCATAATCTCAAAAGTAGCAAATATGGTGTCCAGATAGGAAGGACGCCCATCTATATCCGGCGCCCTAGATCCGGAAACATCCACTGCGATGCTTAGATCGCACTCTTTAAGAATGGTATCAAAGGGCACCGGATTCACGGTGGCTCCGTCCACCAAAAGCCTGCCCTGGTAGCTCACAGGAGCAAACAAACCGGGTACTGCCATGCTGGCCTTGATTGCCGGAACAATCTCTCCGGCCTCAAACACTACCTGCTCCCGCTTCCAAAAATCCGTAGCCACGACTTTCATGGGAATCTGGAGCTCCTCTAAGCGAGTTACTTTAATCTTGTCTTGAATAAAATCCGTTACACCCTGGGCATCCAACAGCCCTCCCTCCCCCAGCCCAGGCCTTAAAAGCTCCAAAAGACCGATGCTGGTTATCCTGTCCCACAATCCCCCCAGCCAACCATTGTCCGCTTCAAAAAGCTCCAAAGCGATTTCGCGCATCTCGGATCCGGAATACCCGGAGGCGTACAGCACCCCCATAATGGTACCTATGCTGCTGCCAGCAATCACATTGGGCTCAATCTGCATCTCATCTAACGTTTCCAGCATGGGAATATGCGCTAGTCCGCTGGCACCTCCCGCACCCAAAGCCAGCCCCACTTTCAAATCTCTATCCTGGGGATGTTTCGCATCCCCTGTTTCCGCCGCAGACAAGGAGCCTAGGCCGGCCCCAAGCACACCTGAAGAAACAAGGAACCCTCTGCGACTCATCCTGGTTTCCCACAAAAGATCTTGTTTGCGTTTATTTCCGGACATAACTAGCTTCCTGCATGAGAGGTTATAAATTGAGGCAAATGTTCACCATGTTTTCAAAATTAGAGCTACAACGAAACTTGGTTCTGTAACCATGGCTCTATAAACAGCCTACTATTATAGTAGCAACTTGTACTCGAGGTCCGAGGGTTCTGCAAACTGGGCGTAAACTGTGTGAGCGACCTAGGCCAGTTTGCAGAATTCTCGGACCTCTGGATAATAAGTTTCGTTGTTGTTAGTTGATCCTGCGGAACAAAAACCCAGGTATGGGCTACGAGGCTTTCCGGGTTCCTTTTGCCGGAGCTGGGGCCAATCTCGCCAAAAGCGCGCTCATAAGGGTCAATCCGGTCAAAAATGCGGCCAGGGCCCCTGGACTGACACCTGCATCCAGAACATAACCTATAAGAAGCGGGGCCACAGCAGTGGAAAAAATCACTGCTGCCTGGGCCAGGGATCGAATGGCGCCCAGGTGCAGAATACCGTAGCGCTCGGCCCATACAGCACCTGCGGCGGTGGAGGCCAGGCCATGAGTAACCCCCATCAAGGTAAGATAAACATATACTACCCAAATCCCATCCCAAATGGAAAGTATAAAAAGCCCGGCAGCCATGGGGAACAATGCCATAGGGAGGGTCCTGCCGGCGCTTATCCGGTCCACAAGGGGCCCTCCTCCCAGCAAAGCACATAAATGTCCAGCCGCATACCCGGTAAAGGCGGTTCCCACTGCCTGCATAGGCCAATCCTGGATAGAAGCTATGGCAGCTTGATGAAAAAGCAGGGCGGTAACCATGAAAGGAGAGGCCATGGTAGCAGGCAACAGGAAATAAAAACCCCTGTCCCGCAAGACTTCTTTTCGGGTAAAACTCGCCCCCGGACCTTCCTTGCCGGATCCTGATTGTTCGGATTCCGGGGATGGTGCATCCCGGGTCAAGTATACCAGCAAAGGCAGGATACAAACCAGAAGCAGCACCGATCCTGCCACCCAGGGGAACCTCCATCCCCACAACCCTACCAAAAACACACCTGCTGGAGGCAACACCGCCTCAGCCAGGGGGAATCCCCCCGCTGCCAGGGCCACCGCCTTGCCCCGATGCGCGGAAAAATACCTGGCTGCTGTGGTCAGACCCAGGTGGGAGATCAGGCCCTGGCCTCCAAAGCGGATCCCCAAAAAACCCAGAAACAGGAGCACCACCCCGTTTGCCAAGCCCAGGAAAAGGCACCCCACGGCCAGAATCCCCACTGCCAAGATCGTCGCCCGGGGCAAGGACCAAGTATCAGCCAACCTCCCCCACTTAAGGAGCATGCAGGCGCTTATCACAGTGGCCAAACTGTACAGGCCCCCGTAAAGGGTATGGGAAAGATCGAAAGCTCCTCGGATCTGTTCCCCGAACACGGACAAAAAAAAGGTCTGGCCAAACCCCGAGGTTGCTACTGCCAGTGTAGCAAAAAGAGCCAAACCGGGCCTTTCCCGGATGAATGCGGGCAAAAGCGTCATGTACGTATCATCCTAGTACCAGTATGGTATCCCCTTGGGCCCGGTCCTGTCCCTGGCCCACCTGATCCGGGGTTCGCTCTCCGGGGTCCGCCACGAGATAACTGTTTCCCCGTGAACAGCGGTGTCGTATAACTCGATATCCTGCTCTAAGATAATATCTATCACTTCCTGATGCGGCAAATCAAACCGGTTCATGTATCCCCTGGATACCACTGCAACCTCAGGATCCACGCGGCTGTACAGCTCGGAGTCAGCGCTGCTGCGGCCGCCGTGATGCGGAACCACCATAGCTTGAGATGATAAATCCTGTTCAGTCTCCAGAAGAACCTCCAATCCTTCGGCCTCGATGTCACCCGGGATCAGGGCCA
Organism: uncultured Desulfovibrionales bacterium; assembly: GCA_964577315.1. Taxonomy (GTDB): domain Bacteria; phylum Desulfobacterota; class Desulfovibrionia; order Desulfovibrionales; family Desulfonatronovibrionaceae; genus Desulfonatronospira. The sequence goes on along the minus strand of CAZNYT010000027.1, from coordinate 13,218 downwards.
GTTCCCTACCCTCCCAAACAAGGCGCAGGACCAGGGAGCTGTCGTTCAACAGCTCATATTGGCTGGGATCTTCCGGATGCAAGACTTCCAGGGTCAGGCCGCGATCCAGATCCAAAGTATCCCCTTTTGCCAACTCTTGTACAGCCACATCCCTTCTCTGGAGAGCCTTTTCCAAACGCCTTCTATCCCTATCCCCGGGCCAGATCCCGTTATGCAAATACTTATCTGCCCCCAGGTACTTCAAGGGATAAATCAGACCCCCGTAATGATCCACGTGGGCGTGGCTGAGTATGACCTTGTCCAGCGGCCCTGGCCAGGACTTCCAGGTCAGGGAGGGCACCACCACCCATCTCCCCAGATCAAAATCCGGATCCCAGGTTCCTCCGCCATCCACCAACACCCTCTGCTTGCCTGGCAGCTCCAGAATCACCCCTTGTCCCTGTCCCACGTCCAAAACCCGCATCTCTACACCTCTATCCACTTTTTGACCCGCCCAGGGAAGCAGGACAAGACAAGCCAGGATTCCCAGCCCCAGCAGTATTCGCTCCTTCTTCCAGGGAATTTCCTTGATATGCAGAACCAGGACAAGCAGCGTAAAATATCCCAGGATATGGGCCCAGGAAGGACGATAGGTTATAATGGGGTGCAAAACGTCTTGATTCCGCAAGAACTCCAGTAAGGCAATGAAATAGTTCAGGCCGTACCCGGACAGGCTCATCAAAATGTCCCCCAGAAAGGCCGCACCCGGAACCAAGGACATGAACAACCCGGCAAAACCGGCTGGAAGAACCAAAAATCCCAGCACAGGCAGCCATACCAGGTTTAGATACCAATGAGGGCTCAAGTAGTTGAAGCTCCAGGCCTGAATAGGCAGAAGAGCCAGGTTGGCAATCACGGTTACCGCCATGAGCCCTAAAAAATACTTGGCTGTATTCGGCACCCGGTAATTGTTCAGATACCGGTGCAGCCTATCTACATACGGCCACACCAGAGCAATTCCGGCCACAGCAAGCACCGAGAGCTGCAGCCTGAGATCAAAAACCGCCCAGGGATTGTATAGGGATATAAGTGCAGCTGCCGCAAAAAGACCGTCCAAAAGAACCCGGCGCTGGTTGGCAAAGAGGTACCACCCCCAGCAGGCCAGCATTATCCCGGCCCGGATCAGGGTGGGCTGATACTGACCCATCCAGAGATATAGCAGGCATATGGGAACAGCCAGTACTATTCCCAGCTTCATGAAGGGTAAAAACAAGTAGATTCCGGGATAAAGGTACCCTAACCCCTTGGCCAGCAAGAATCCCATGCCGGCCATTATTCCCAAATGCAGCCCGGACAGGGCCAAGGTATGGGCTAGGGAGGCAAGACGAACCGACTCCAGCAGTTCCGGATCCAAACGGGAACGATCCCCAAAGAAAAGAGCCAGCCCCATGCCCTGGACCCGGTCCTGGCGCTCGCCCGATACCCCGGGTAGCTCCAGGCCACCAAGGGCCTGCTCCTTAAGAAAATTCCGCCAGGCAAAACCCCGGGATTCGGTTCCCTGTACATCCCTCCAGAAATGTTCCCCTTCAGTATAGCTGCGCCAGAACACGTTCTGGGTACGCCAATGGAATTCGCTGTTCCACACCCCGAAGTTGGCCATTCCCCGCACCGGCCGGACCCGGACATGGGCTTGGATGTTCTGTCCCGGAGCCAGTTCCCTGGTAAACTCCTCCCAGGTCCAGCTAAGCTTCCCCGGCAGATTCTCAGGATCTTTATCCGGCTCAATCACCAGGTTCTTCAGGATGATCCTCTGCCTGTCCCCGGGCAAGTAGCTTACCGAGTCCACTTTGCCCTGGAGCAGGACCTTCTCTTGGTCTGCTATGGGCTCCGGGATATGCTCGGGTGTCTCGGGCAGCCTGAACCAGGCCATTAGCAGAGCAGTGAGAAAGATCCCCAGCAATACAAGATTCCTAGGGATGTCCCGGAAGGGAATGAAAAGCAGGACCAGAATCAGACCGCACAAACCTGCCCAGGGGTATTTAAGGGCCCAGATGCCCAGAACATACCCTAGAAAAAATTTTTGCCAGGGCAAAAGCCCTTTAGGGGTCAGGGTCTGTTCATGGGAGCGCACGGCCTCAAGACTTGGGTTTAAGGACCTCCCTGGGCTTGCTGCCCTCGGATGGCCCCAGGACACCGTCCTTTTCCATCTGCTCGATAAACAAAGCCGCCTTGTTGTAACCGATGCGGAACCTGCGCTGAATCAGGGAAATGGAGCCTTTACCCTGATCCTGGACGAATTCTACCGCCTGGGCGTACTTGGGATCATCCACAACAGAATCCCCTGCAAAGTCCTGTCCGTTGCCAGCACTTTCACTGCTGCTCTTCCACTGGGTAAAATCCAGGTGATATTCCGGGGAACGCTTGTTCTTCCAGAAATCCACCACCGAGATTATCTCGTCCTCGTGCACGAAAGCGCCGTGCAGTCTGTGCAACTGGCCTCCCCCGCTCTTGAAGAGCATGTCCCCGTGTCCCAAAAGATATTCCGCTCCCACGCTATCCAGAATGGTGCGGGAATCGTGCTTGGAACTTACCTGAAATGCGATCCTGGAAGGGAAATTGGCCTTGATAATACCGGTGACCACATCCACTGAAGGCCTCTGGGTGGCCAGAATGAGGTGAATCCCAGCAGCCCTGGCCAACTGGGCCAGCCGGACGATGCTTGTCTCCACCTCCTTGGCGGCAGTCATCATGAGATCCGCCATCTCGTCAATAATTACTACCAAGTATGGTATGGGCTCCAGGTCCTCATACCCTTCCGGCGGGTTGTCCCCGAAGGATTTCAGCTTCTGGTTATAGCCCTCGATATTGCGCACCCCCATCTGGGCCATGCGGTCATAACGGGCTTCCATTTCATGCATGGCCCAATCCAGAGCGGTCTTGGCCAGATTCATGTCCGTGACCACAGGATGCACCAAGTGGGGCAGTTCGTTGTATTCCGCGAGCTCAATACGTTTAGGATCTATCAGCAAAAGCTTGAGTTCTTCCGGGCTGAACTTGAAAAGAAAGCTGAGCAGCAAACTGTTCAGGCATACGCTTTTGCCCGCACCCGTGGCTCCAGCCACCAAGAGATGCGGCATACGGGACAGATCCTCCACCCAGGCCTGACCCTGGATATCCTTGCCCAAAGCCATGGGAATCTTGAGCTTGGTTTGAGAAAAACCCTGGGAGTCCAGGATTTCCTGCAAATAAACGGTTTGGCGTTTTTCATTGGGCACTTCCACTCCCACTGTGTCCTTGCCCGGTAGCGGGGCCACAATGCGAACCGAGGAGGACTTCAGGGCCAGGGCAATATCATCGTTCAGGTTGGATATGCGGCTGATCTTGATCCCAGGGGCGGGCTTGAACTCCAGCATGGTCACCACTGGCCCGGTCTGGACACGCTCTACCTGTCCCTGGATGGAGAATTCCTCCAGACTGTTCTTGAGGGCCTGGGCAATCTCATCCAGGCGCTCACGATCCACTGAGGTATCCTCTTGAGGAGCGAGACTCAAAAGTTCCACAGGAGGGAGGGAAAATTGGCGCACATCGATTTGGGCCGGGTTTTTGGGATGTTCTGGCTGGGGCCTAGGAGCAGGGCTATTTTGAACCCCCTTACCCGGAGAGGCCTGGCTTTTTTTGTTCCCGGACTTATTTGCGGGCTTTGTCCGGGCAATTTCCCGGGAATTGGCCGCACCCTGCTCCCGGGCAAAAAACCGGTATATACCAGCCAGACACCTTCTCCAGGAAAACCCTGTGGCCACCTGTAGTCCCACCAAGGTTAAAAAGACATTGCAAAGCAAAATACCCCAAAAGTTCAAGCCGGAATAACCCAACTGGTATAGCTGGGAACCCAGGAAGCCGCCCCCGGAAATATCCAGAGTGCTTCCGCCCTCTTGCAACCCGGGAAACTCCGCCCAAACCAATAGAGCCAGGAAACAAACCAGGATCCCTGTCCAACGCCACCATCTAAGCTTAAGTTCGGGCCAGAACAGGTACAGGGCCAAATACACCAAAACTACTGGAACCAGCAAAGCCCCCAAGCCCAGCAATTCTACCAGAGAACCGGCCCAGTAGGCGCCTACAGTTCCTGCTGGATTCTGGACGGTATATTCCGCTCCCACCTGATGATTGAAGGTAGGATCTGTGGTGGCGAAACCTCCCAGGCCTATCCCGGTAAATAGGGCCAAAAACAGGATGAGTACCCCGGGGATTTCTCGAAAGAGCCTGTTGCCGTCCATCAATCCAGCGCTTCCTTTACTGCCGGCCCAGGTATTCGTTGGTTCGAGTATCCACCTTGACCATCTCCCCTTCATCGATAAAAAGGGGGACGCTGATCACTTTGCCGGTTTCCAGCTTGGCGGACTTGCTGCCCCCAGTGACCGAGTCCCCCTTGATTCCCGGCTCGGTCTCGGCCACCTGCAGCACCACTGTCGGGGGTAGCTCAATATCAATGGGATATCCCCTATAGATCAGGGCCTTGACCATTTGCCCCTCTTTTAAATAACCACCTTTTTCTCCCATCTTGGCATTATCCACCATCAGCTGTTCATAGTTGCTCATATCCATGAACACGTAGGATTCCCCGTCGTAATACAGGTATTGGATCTCACGGGACTCCAGATCCGGCTTGGCCACCTTTTCCCCAGAACGGAAATTGTAATCCAGCATCCCCCCGTCCAGCAGGTTCTTGAGCTTGGTGCGAACAAAAGCCCCGCCTTTGCCTGGCTTGACATGCAAGAACTCCACAATCTCGTAGGGAGTATTGTCCAGCTCGATCTTAAGCCCCTTGCGAAAATCTGTTGTGGAAAGCATCTACCCTCCGTGTCTCTATTTCAGTTTTCCTGTTATTCCTGTTGGTCCAGATACCAAACCACTGCTTCCAAGCCCAAGGCATAACTCATGATTCCGAATCCGGCAATCACTCCCAGGCTGTGCGCTGCGGTCAGGTTGCGCCTGCGTATTTCCTCCCGGGAGTAGATATTGCTGAGATGCACCTCTACGTGGGGAATGTTTATCCAGGCCAGACAATCTCCCAGGGCCAAGCTGGTATGGGTATAAGCCCCGGGGTTGATTACCAGGCCCTGCACCCCGGACTGCCAAGCTCTTTCCAGTTCGTCTATGATCTCTCCTTCCCCGTTGGCCTGGAAATACATCCAACTAACCCGGGCCTTTAATTCCGGTTTGTCCCGGCTCAGGATAGCATCCAAGATATCCATGCCCTGGGTCCCGTAAGTTCCTGGATCCCGTTGTCCGATAAAACGCAGGTTGGGACCGTTAACCACCAGAATCTCGTACTCGCGCTTCTGACTCATGGCTATTTCATCTCCTTGGGTTCTTCCAAGGGTTCTTCCGGGGGGTCCTCAGGGGTTATGCGCATTTCCGGATCCACCTGAACCTCGGGGATGTCCGGTTCCAAAACATCTACTTCTTCAGGCACAGCTCTTATTTCCATCCGGGCCATAAAAAAGATGTCTCCAGGCAAAACTTCGTGCCGCGTTTCCAGGATCCTTCCCTTACCCAGCACGCCTGAGCCGGGATTGTCCTGCCCCTCAAGGATCTGCAGCACTCGGCCCGCCCCAAATATGCGGATCATTCCCTTTTCTTGTTTCTCTGTCCTACGGCCCAAGAAAAAATACCCCTGTCCGTCCCCGGGGTACTGATCATAAAAAGTCAGATCCACCATGTCCCCAGAGGCTACCATGGATCTTCTTCCCTCTAGTTCCTGGATTTCTCCGGCTGTATATTCCATAGGGGTCAAAGAGACAAAACACTCGAACTCTTGAACCCGATCCTGTTCCTTGTCATTTCTTGGCCCGGGAATTTCTCCCTGAGTGCGCATGAACCATGTGTCCTGATCCTTGTCTTCTGATATCCCTGGCTGCACCAGGGGCTCGTTTCTTATAAGCTCCCGGGCGCACTTCTGAATGCATTTTTCTCTGGCCAATTCCCATAATTCCTTTTCCTGCTCTGAAACCGTTTGAAGTTTCTTTGGATCCAGGGTCACTTGGAAGCGGGCCTGTTCCTGAAACTGTACCTGGGTAGCCCCGGGATAAAAGTAATCCCGCGCTTCTTCCCGGGCGCAGGCAACCAAAAACAGCACCAAAATCAATAAAGACAACTTGTTGAACATGCTCACCTCGCAGATGCAAGTGCAAAAAATCTTCTATCATCTGTCCAAGCCTGTAAAAAAATGCAGGCTCAACCCCGAAGGCTAAGGTCCGGATTTACAAACATCGGTTTTATGTATATTCTTGATGCTACTGCAAAAAGTCCTTTTTGCAGTAGCAGGAGTCAGGAGACAGGGGTCAGGAATCCCCGGTGAAACCCCTATCTTCGATAGGGAGCCCTTCTGGCTGTTTCACGGGGCAAGCAATAAAAACAAAGAGTTATGAGTTTGATTTATTCCTTAATTTCTTATGATTCGACTTTTTGCAGGCGCATCATTCTTGTAAATTACAAACGGCTACGTCTAAAAATCAAACTCAACCGCTCCCTCTGTTACAGGTTGCCAGGTCTTAGTTCAACCACTGTCTCTCCTTGACCCCAGGGAGAGCACCAGCAAAAAACTGGTCTCTGTTTTCTGACTTCTGGCCTCTACAACCTGCACTCACTTGCATAGGTTCCTTATGGAAATGTATTCAAATGTTCACGAGCTCAAGTGAGTGCGGGAGGAACCCAAAAATGCATCTGACGTTAACTCTGGAAAAAACCGCTTATACCCGTGAGCAGCTGCAACTGCCGGATCATCCCCAGATCGCCATGGCCGGGCGCTCCAACGTGGGAAAATCCACTCTGATCAATACTCTAGCCGGGCGCAAGCATCTAGCCAAGACCAGTTCCACACCCGGCAAAACCCGCAGCATCAATTTCTACCTGGCCCAGCCGGGCAATTTCTACCTGGTGGATCTGCCCGGATACGGTTATGCCCGATGTTCCCGGCAGGAAAGAGAAAAATGGGCCCGGCTTATTCAGGACTACCTTCCGGACAACCCCAATCTGGTAGCTGTGGTCCTTTTGCTGGATTCCAGGATCCCCCCGCAAAACCTGGATTTGGACCTGGCCAGGTACGTTTCATCCTTGGGAGTGGAGATTTTGCCAGTTCTTACCAAGGCGGACAAGTGCAACCAGAAACAGAAGAATCTAGCCCTGAACCGGTGGAAAAAGCTTCTGGATCCGGGTGCTCCGTCCCCACTTCTATTCTCAGCCTGGAATCAGAAAAGCCGGGAACAACTTTTAAATGCCCTGCAAGCCCTTTTAAATAAACATTCAGCTCCTGTCCATCCAGAAAATCTGAAAGAGACTTAACAGGCCGAAAAATATGTTGGCTGTCCACGCTCCTACCAGGGGCGGGACCATGCCTTCCTCGGCATATCCCACCCCAAACACGTACACCGCGTAATACAAAAAGATGACAACCAGCCCCAAAGTTACCAGGGCATAGATATTCTTGAACCAGATAAACAGGGCTAGGGCTAGCAAGGTCATAACCACCAGGGCAAAGGGATAGGCCACCTTGCCGTGCATGGCAGTAGCCATCTCTTCCACGTTGGATCCGCTAGCCTGCAATTGAGTCACCATCTCGTTCAAAGTGAAAAAGGACCAAGCCTCGTAGGGCAGCCTGGAAGCGGACATGGTAAACAAGCCCAAATCGGTTCCTATTTCCAGCTCTAAGCCTTCCGTGTGTTGCCTTTCCATATCATGGGGCCTGTATACCTTGGCCTCTGGCAGGATCCATCTGTGGGAATCTATCTCAAACTCCGGAGCATGGATGATTGCTTGAATAGAGTCTCGCCCTCCCTTTTCGTACGCGGTAATCTCCTTTCCCCTTTTTTCGTCCGGCCAAACCTCTTGCACATGAATCACGTACTCCTGTTCCGTAAACCACAAATCCCTTAGATGCCTGGACCGGTCCTCTCTGTCGCGCACGTCCTGGTTCCAGATATCCCTGGTAATCTGTTCACCTTGCACTCCCAGGGTTTCAGAAAAACAAAAAAGCAAAGCAAAAACCGCCAGGGCATAGGACACGAAAAAAACACTGGGCCTTTTCATGGAGATCCCGTTGCTCTCCAAGGCCAGGAGTTCATTGTTGCGGTACATCACTGCCACTTGTAGCAACACCGCAAGCATGAAAATAGCCGGCATGATCTGGGATACAATCAAGGGAATCTTGAACCCGAAATACTGCAATACCAGCCCCAGGCCAATCCCTGCCTCCACCATGGGGCCCATGCGTTCTACCAAGTCCACTATCAAATAGACCATCACCCCGGAAAAAAGCAGTATTCCGGTGTAAAAAAGATTTTGACGCAATAAATAACGGCTTAAAACGTTCATGGCTAACTAATTATTAAAGAATCGACTCATGATCTGCGATATGTCAACCTCTCTGCCCTGAGAATAAAAATAGAAACCGCCAATGGTCAAAACCGCAAACAAGATATTGGGAATCCACATGGCTAGATCCGGGGGCAAACGCCCCGCTTCTCCCAAACCGTAGGCGGAGGTAAAAAGACTATAATATATCAGAAAAAAAATCACAGCAAACAAAACCCCCCAGTTACGGCCCACTCCCTGCAAGGTCAGTCCCATGGGCACCGCACACAGCGCCAGGACCACGCAGGCCACGGGCAGGGCGAAACGTTTATGCTCCTCAAGCACAATCTGCCTGTACTTGCTGCTCTCCGGATCAGTCTCTGCCTTTAACGCTTGGAGCTCGGTCCAGGACATCTCTTCAGGGTCCTTCTCACCCATATCCGGATCCCCGAGCATTTCAAAAAGATCCAACCTCACCCGATACTCCCCGAAAGAAACCACGCTCATTTCTTGTTCATCCTGGCGATATATCCGGCCCTCTTCCAGAATAAAGTACATAAGTCCCTTGTCCTGCTCCGTTAGAATCCTTCCGCTGGGGGCAATAATGGTCAAAGGCACCTCCTGGGAGGTTTCGTCATGAACAAAGATATCCTGCATCTCGCTGGTGCCGGGATCCATCTGCTGGGTATAAATAGCCATATCCGGAACCAAACGGGTAAATACCCCGGGCTGCAGGGATACCTCAGTCTGTTCCCGGAGCATTTCCACGGCTATTTCCCGAAAATTATCCACTCCCCAGGCAACGAGATGCAGGGATACATAAAGGGTTACCCCCATGGCAGCCACGGAGAAAAGCAACGGGGAAAGAACCATGTTCTTGATGGAGATCCCGCTGGTTTGCAGGGCGGTAAGTTCTCGGTCCGAGGCCATTCTCAAAAAGCACAGGAACACACTGAGCATGCAGGCAATGGGAAATACCAGGCTGAGAAACGAGGGTCCCAGATAGATAAAGGCCTTTATCACGTGCAGAATCTGGATGTTCTGGCCCACAAAGATGTCCTGGAGATCGATCATCCGGCCTATAACGATCAGGGACAACATGGACGCCATGGTCACCAGAAATATCAGGCCCACCTCGGAGAAAATCTGTCTGTGCAGAAGTTTCATCAGCTGTCTTGGTCTTTTGGGGAACCCTCTTTAAAGAACCTGTAAACGAACTCATCATCCTTGGGTCCCAGATTAAAGCGCATACCTACTTCCCGCAGCAGGGCATCGATATCCTGGCCTTCCTGCAGCCCGGCATCCACCCACTTGATAGCATCCCTTACCTTTTTCTCGTCCGGCATAATCGTGGCCATAAGACCCTCCTGGTTTAATAGCCTGAAATTATTCTTCTCCACTTATCCCGCTTTTCCCAGGAAAAACCCCCGGGAACACAGGGCCATACTGAACTGTTATGGGCCAAGGGATCTTCCAGGTCCAGCCAGGCATGTGCCTTGGCCTGCTCAAAAAGCTTGGTTCCCGGAATCGGGGAATAATGGGCAAGCTCCGGCCTGATCCCCCAGGCGTGTACCTCCTTGATGGTCTCTTCCAAGGCCTGATAATCCTGGCCGGGCAGTCCGAACAGGATATAAGCCGCTATATTCCCCGGGTCGAACCCGGCCCGGGCCAGGTTGCGCATGCACTCCTCCCACTCAATGCGCTCCAGCTTGTTATCCAGCCGGGAGCCGAAAACATTCGTTTCCAGCCCCAGGCGAACGGTATACAGCCCCGCCCGGTACAGGAGACTACAAAGTTCCCGGCTCAGATATCTTATGTGCAGGGCATTGGGGGTGTGTAACCTGAGTTGAAGCCCCCGGCTCAAGATCTTTTCCAACAAAGGGATAATCATGAACTCGGATCTGTACAACAAGGCATCGTCGTAAAAGGCAAAATCCCTTACCCCCCGGGAGTATTCCCTTTGTATATGCTCAAAAACCGTGTCCGGATCCGCTTGTTTGAAACCTGGGTACAGCTTGTGACTGGCGCAGTAACTGCATCCGAAGGGACACCCCCTGGAGCCCAAAATAATGGAGTACTCCGGAGCGGGATAGAGGGAGGAATCAAGTTCAAGTCCGCCCCCTTCCGGGATGTCCGGGACGCTGGATCCCAGCAGCCCCCAAACCGCTCTCCAGTTCTCAGGATCTTCCAGGGGACCGGAAATCAGAAGGTCCGCATCCAAAGTGATCGCATGCTCCGGGCACAGTGTGACATATATCCCGCCCAGGCACACCGGAACCCCGGGCCATATCCGCCGCACCAAATTCAACACGGAAACAATGCCCGGGTACCAATAGGTCATGGTTGAAGTGATCAGGATCAAATCCGGGGGAGGGGATATGCGGGCCAGGGCTGCAGCCGCCCTTTCCCGGTCCAGTCCGTACCTGCTGTATCGTCTGGGGACATCTGCTAGCACCCCGGGGCTGGGCAGCTTGGTTCTGGGATAGCGCCCTGTCCCGGTATGGGTGGGTTGCGGCCAGGGCTGATCCTGCCAGGTCCGGTCCATGAGATCCAAAAGAGCGGTGCGCGCTCCGCAACGAGCCAGCATGTCCAGGCAGACCAAAAGACCTGCCGGCCTGGACCACAGGTTATAAGCGGCAAAATCGTATACCCAGGGATTTATGCCCAACACCCTGGGCCCCGAGTCATCAGCGCAGGGACTGTAGGTAATATCTGGCCATCTGGGCCTCCTCGGACGTATCATCTTTTTCCAGTATCCTCTGGAACCACTCTGTGGCCTCTTGGGAGCGTCCGGCCCGAACCAGCTCCTCGGCAAAAAGGAAATTCAGCTCCAGGCTTTCAGGCCTGGCCCGTACTCCTCTTTCATAGACCTCTAATGCTTCCTGGTAGCGATCTTTCTCCCGGTACAGTTCCCCGGCAAGCTTGTATCCGGCCAGAAAGCGGCGGTTATTCTCCAGGGCCAACCGGGAATAGTGCAGGGCGGAACCCAAATCACCTTCCTCTCGGTATAAAACCGCCAGATTGTGGGCAGCAAACTCCGGGGTCATGTAATCTTCCTGTTCCAGGGCCTTTTCAAAGGCCTGTATGGCCTGATCCGTCTTGCCCTGGGCCTTTTTCACCTGCCCCAGGTTGTTCCAGGCCTCGCCGTAACCCGGTTTTAAATCCAGGGCATCCTCAAAGGCCTTGGCGGCGCGGTCCCAATTCTCCAGGGTAGTGTGCACCAACCCCAGGTTAAAATGCACCCTGGGATCATCCGGGATAACCTCCCGGACCTGCCTTAATTGCTCCAGGGCCTCCCTGGGCTCGTGCTCCACCAAATAGCGTTCCGCTAGATCCAATCGAATCTCGGCCTGATCCTGGTCTGGCCGGTCCACACCACCGGTATGAGCACAGCCCATTGCGAAAAGGACAAGAAGTAATGGGATCAGTTTGAACATGGTTTTTTGCAGCCCAGATGCCAGCAACTGTTATATCACCTTGTTCAGGGCATACTCTATGACTGCTTCTGCCCCTCGCTGTTGCAGTTCCGGGACCAAGTCCCGGACCCGGCTTTCCTCTACCACGATCTCCACGGACAACCAGTCGGTATTGTAAAGGTGGGCCACCGTGGGAGCAGTCATACTGGGCAGGATATCCATTATGGCATCCATTCGGTCCTTGGGTACGTTCATCTTAAGGCCCACCAGTTGATCCGCACGCAGAGCCCCGTGCAGCAAGGTATCAATGGTCTGGATCTTTTGCCGCTTCCAGGGGTCTTCCCAGGCCTGCCTGTTGGCTATGAACTGGGTGTTGGTTTGCAGCAGCTCTGCGATTATCCGAAGGCCATGGGCCTTGATGGTAGAACCGGTCTCTGTGACTTCCACTATAGCATCAGCCAGACCTTCTACTACTTTGGCCTCGGTGGCACCCCAGGAAAACTCCACCTCCACCGGGATCCCGGCGTTGTGAAAATAATTGTGGGTAAAGTTTTTAAGCTCGGTAGCTATCTTTTTCCCGGCCAGGTCCTCGGGGCGGCGGTAGGGTGAATCCGCTGCCACCGCCAGCACCCATCGGGCGGGGCGATTGCTCACCTTGGAATAGACCAGATCCGAGCACACTACCACCTGGGATTCGTTCTCCATGATCCAGTCCTTGCCTGTGAGCCCGGCATCCATGGTCCCATTCTCCACGTACCTGGAGATCTCCTGGGCCCGGCACAGGGAACATACTAGCTCTGGGTCGTTCACCTCGGGAAAGTAATTGCGGCTCCGGGGCTTTATCTTCCACCCGGCCTGGGCAAAGAGGCGCATGGTGGATTCCTCCAGGGACCCCTTGGGTATACCTATTTTGAGAATATTTTCCTGGTTCATTTCTTGTAGACCTCCTTGGGATCAAAAACGGTTTCCGCGCACACCTCGAACTGGCCGTCCCGGAGCCGGGTGTAGAAGCAGCTCTTGTACCCCTTGTGGCAAGCCGCGCCTCCCACTTGGTCCACCATGAAGAGTATGGTGTCCTGATCGCAATCCACCCGTATCTCGCGGATCTTTTGCACGTGTCCGGAACTGCCGCCCTTGCGCCAGATAGTCTGCCTGCTCCGGCTGTAAAAGTGGGCTTCGGATGTTTCCAGGCTTTTTTCCCAAGCCTGTTCGTCAGCGTAAGCCAGCATGAGCACTTCCCCGGTGTCCCATTCCTGGACAATAACCGGGAGCAGCCCGCCGCCTTTTTCAAAATCGGGTCTCAAAACAACGCTCCTTTATTTTGCATATCTTTTATTCTCTTTTTACCTTGTCCCGTAAGAATAACTATCCCCAAATCTCAATTCCTGAATACCCAAATACCTGAATCCCGAATCCCAACTGCCCACCGGCCACAGACTACTGATCACTGACCACTGGCTACTGACTACTG
>CAZNYT010000026.1:0-25055 GCA_964577315.1 uncultured Desulfovibrionales bacterium | reverse complement strand
CAGGCATGCATTGTCAGTAGCCAGTGGACAGTAGCCAGTGGACAGTAGCCAGTGGTCAGTAGCCAGTGGTCAGTAGCCAGTGGTCAGTAGCCAGTGGTCAGGAGTCCCCAGTAAAACACCCCAAAGGGGACCCCGGTTTTACGGGGCAGGCAGGAGTCAGTGGACAGTAGGTAGTATGGGAGTATGGAATTCAGGTATTCAGGGATTTAGGTATTCAGGAATGCAGGAATGCAGGAATTGAGGTCCATATTCAGTAGCCAGTGGACAGTAGCCAGTGGTCAGTGGTCAAGTAGGTAGCGCAAGTACTAATTATCTCAAGCAGTTACACACTTGCATACATGCATACACAACGAGGAGAGGATTTGTTTTTTGGCACCTGGATAGTCAAAAATTCTAGCACAACACGTTGGAATTATTGTGCTTTTAGATTCCAGCTGTCCAGTTGTATGCAGTATATAACTACCTGAAATCACAGATCTTTTGTTTTTAACTATTAACTGATCTGATAACTTTTAACTCTCAAGTTGGCACGTGCTTTGCTTGAAAGAGAGTAAATCAAAATTCTTTAACTAGGAGGTTTTTATGGCAACGAGGATTTACATAGGTTTCGGTGCAGCATTGATCGCGGTTTTGATGCTTGCTTCCCTGGGATTTGCCCAACAGGGCAGGTGGGCAGACCAACAGCAAGGGTACGGCCCGGGATGGACCCAACTGGATGAGCAGCAGCAACAAGAGATCCTGGAACGAAAACAAGAGCATCAACAAGAGGTGTATCCCAAGCGCCAGGAAATGATCGCCAAGCAGGCCGAGCTGAATGCCCTGCTTGCCCAGGAGGACCCGGATCCGGGAAAAATCCAGGAACTCAAGAACGAGCTCATGGGTCTCAACCAGGAACTCTTTGAAATGCGTCTGGAGCACAGGATTGAGAATCGCCAGGAACTGGGTGCATGCCCCGGTTACGGGAGCAAAACCGGTAGAGGCGGCGGCCCCGGCGGCAGGGGCGGTCCCGGCGGTCCGGGAGCTAGAAGCGGCCAGGGCGGTGGATACGGCATGAGTTGGTAGCTGATCAAGCTAAGTAAAGAAACTGAGGTTCCGGGCTTGTCCCACACAGGGGCAGGCCCGGATTTTTTTGTGAATAGTTTGGGTAAACAGATTCCTTTCAGGGTGGATCATCCCTGACGTTTATGCCTGTCCCATGTTCGAGCCGGGTTCCAGGGGCAGCCTTACCCAAACCCGGGTTCCTTCCTCCTCAGAGGTGCTAAAACCCATGTCTCCGCCGTGGGAGAGGGCTATAAGCCGGGCGCTATAGGTTCCCAGCCCGGTGCCCTGGGTTTTGCCAGAGGTGGCGTAACGCTCAAAGAACTTGTCCCGGATTTCCTCAGGCACCACCCCCAGGTTATGGATCTCTACGGCCAGTTCTTCACGGGAGCGGGCAATATTTACGCTGACCCGGGATTTTTCCGGAGATGCTTCCAAGGCGTTGGCAATCAGGTTGGCCAGCATGGATTGGATGTTGACCTTCTCACCCCGAGCGGAAATCTCCTGGTCCTGTTCCGGGTCGTGAGGCTCCCCGTCCAGGTAGTATTCCAGCTCTAGACCCCTGGCTCTTCTTAACCTGCTTGTTTCCTGGCTCAGATGAGCAAGGACCTGGTTTAAATCGAATGTCTGGGGGCTTAGCTGGTAGGTGCCTTCCTCCATCTTGTACAAATCCAGGGAATGATTGATCATGTGCAGCATTCTCCTGCCGGATTCCAGGATGTGTCCGGCGAATTCCTGCTGCTCTGAATCCAGCTTGTCATCGTCGGCCAAAAGCTCAGCCATGCCTATTACGCCGTTTAACGGGGTTTTCAGGTCGTGGCGCACAATGCGCTCCACGTCTTCGCGCAGCTGTTCCACGCGTTTTCTCTGAGTGATGTCCCTACTGATGTGCACCATCTGCTTGACCTCCCCCTGCTCGTCCCATACCGGCCAGGCCGAGACCTCTACATGGATTGCCTCGTCATTTTTGCTTCGGTGTTCGAGCTCCAGGATACAGGGCTGATTGTTCCGGAAGTATTCCTGGATGGGACAGGTCTGCTCCAGATGGTAGCAGGGCTGGTCATAGCCGTAGATAAGCCGGTAGCATTCCTGCCCTACTGCCTCCTCCAGGGAAACACCGTAGCGTTCCAGGAAAACGGCATTGGCGTCCAAAACTGCAAAATTCTGGGTGTCTACCAGGGCAATGGCGTCCGGGATGCTGTTCAGGATGCTCTGGCTGAGGAGCTGGGAGCGTTTTAGCTCCAGGGTACGCTGCTCCACCATGTCTTCCAGGTGATTCTTGTACGCCTCCAGCTCCCGGTGGTAGGACTCCAGGTCTTGATCCCTGTCATATATGGCCCCGGCTAAAAGACCCACCTCGTCTTTTCGTTCCAGGCCGGGATATTGGGGCAATCCGGAACACGTACCCCTGCCGATGCAGTCGGTAAGCAGGGACAAATCGTGAAGGTATTTTCCGCTCAAGCGCCAGACCAGGTAGATGAACGCGGGCAAAAATATCAGGACCAGTCCCGCGCCAGCATAAAAAATATACATCATGTTCGAGATCAATTGATCCTGGGAAAAGCTGACCAGGATCCAGCCCAGGGTTTCCTCCCCGGATACTATGGCCTCCCTGAGGGTTTGCCCGTTGAATTCCCCTCTTTCCAGGAGCACCTCCTGGTTGTGATCCATGATCCGAACCCCGGTTATATCCTGATAATCCATGATGGCCTGGGCCTGTTCCCTGAGCTCCAGGTAGTCGATTTGCTCTACCGGCGTCTTCAGGGCAATGGAGGCCAGCTGCATGTGAGAGCGGACGTTGCGCTCAAAATCCTGGCCAAGCAGGTTGAACCCCAGGCCCATGCTGATTCCGGCTCCTATCGCAGTAAGAATACAGGCCCCGATGGCGATCCACAGGGCCAGCTTGGCGCGCAGGGAATTCCGGATGTTCAGTTCTTGAGCTGGTCTCTCTGCATGCATGGATTATAGTGACTCGGGTCTGAATTGCGGGTTTAGCTGATTTCTTGCAACATGGATTCAAAGATTTCCTGGTGGCCTCGCTCGGATTCTTTTATGGACTCGATTTCCTTTTGCAGTCCGGCTTCCGGGTTCAGCTCCAGTATCTGCTGGTAGATATCCACCGCGTTCTCTTCTGCTGCTATGTCCTGTTGCAAAAGCACCTCTGGGGCATCCCCGCTGCGGGCCGGCCATACCGCAAGGGTGGGTTCTGCCCCGGAGGCTTGCAGGGCCTGGACCAGAACAATGGCGTGTTGAACTTCATCGGAAATAATGGATTTGTAGGTGGAAGTGACGTCCCTTTCCAGCCACAGCGACAACAGGCCGGTGTGGTTGGAGTATTGGACGAACGCCCCGTGTTCGTGCTGCAGGGCCAGGATCATGAGCTCCTGAAGCTCGGTTTTTTGGTTGGGGTTGGAGGTGTTGCCCTTGTTGGCCCAGGATAGATGCGGGGCAGCCAAAAAAACGCCCAGGGCGGAAGCCCCGCCCACAAGAAGCTTGCGCCGGGATAGGACACTGTTGGCCACAGCCTGTGGAGTGGGCAATGTGTCAGGCAGCCAGAATTTCTTGAAAGACATGGTCCTTTCTCCCTATTCTTGAATTAATGTAACACATGGTGACTGGAGAGTTAAAAGTTAACAGTTAATTGTAATAGCGAAATTAATTATCCGGACGCAGTATGTAAACTTAAATCTTTTCTCCATTATCTGCGAAGATCTGTTTACCCAGTAAAATTTTTTCCATTTCACTGGGGCGAGATCAGCGGTTTCATCGTGATCAGTTTATCCCGTTAAATGCGTAAGCAATCGAAGAGGATTTAACTGGGGCGGCTAAAAACTCTTTATCTTTGCCCTGATGCTTGAAGAATGAAGCCAGAAGAATTTAACCGCAGATCTCGCAGATCTACGCAGATGGGTTAATCCCTTTATCTGCTGTGGGCAGCAGCTAAGAGGATGTCTCCCGTCCGCTTCAAGATTCGCTTAACGCAAGTTAAATAAATATTAGGGGGTAATCTTGAAAATTGTCAATTCAATTTTTGCCGGAAGCGTTCTTGACTGATTCCGGGTGAAGTCATAAATGAAAATGTTTCGCTTGCTAGGCTAACATATTGGAATTATATGCTTATTTTATAAATGAGATGCAAAATGGTTTCATTCCCTAAGAGGTCCTTGGGGGACTTTGGGTTGGAACGTGAGCTGGCTATTGGTAACTGAATTAAAAACAAAGGAGCTAGTTATGGATCTGAAAGCGATACAGGAACTAGTCCATTATTCCAGGGGAAAACATCCGGTAATAAGTTTATATTTGAATGTTTCCACTCCCAAGCAATTTCAGTCCGAGTTTAACTCCCTGATCCGCAGGACTTGGCAACAGCTGCAACAGGACAACGAATACTCCAAGGAACAGCTGCAACGACTTGAGGATACTTTTTCCCGGCTGCAAAACTATGTTCAATATGAATTGAAGCGGAAAAAAGGCTCCAGGTTGGTAGCAATTTTTGCCAGCCCGGAAGGTTTGTGGCAGGAATTCCAGTTGCCAGTGGCACTGCCCAGCCGCATGGCAGTGGAAATGGATCCATACGTCCGTCCCCTGACCGCGGTGTTGGATGAGTTCCAGCGGTACTGCGTGTTGGTCCTGGATGCACGCAAAGCCAGGATATTCTCCCTTTATCTAGGCGATTTTGACGAACATCCGGAAATATTCATGGAACAGGAGCTTCCACCCAGAACCGGAGTGAACATATCCCTGACTACCAGGCCAGGTGGAGTCAAGGCCGGGATCGGGGACGAGCACCTCAAGGATCACATTGATGACAAGGTACACAGACACTTAAAGAGAGTAGCAGAAAAGACCTTCAACTTTTTCAAGGAGAACGACTTCACCCTGCTTATCCTGGGCGGACCCAAGGACAAGACCTTGCCCCAAGTCCAGGACCATCTGCATACTTATCTTTACCATAGACTGGCAGGGGAATTCCACGCCCGACCGGACGACGACCGGGAGTTTCTCAAGCAAAAGGCCCTGGAAACCGCCCAGGAATGGGAAAGGGCCAACGAAACAAGGCTTTTGGATGACCTGATCGAGACCAACAATTCCGGGGGCAAGGCGGTTCTTGGCCTGGAGCCTACACTGGAGGCCTTGATGTTCGGCCAGATCCATACCCTGGTAGTGGATGAGAGCTACAGGGTGGAAGGCTTTGTTTGTCCCCAGGATCATCAACTGTCCAGCTATCTGAAGACCTGTCCCGTGTGTGGCACAGAGATGCAGGCTGTCCAGGATCTGGCAGACGAAATAGTGGAAGAGGCCATCTTGCAAAGATCGGAAGTAAAGCATATATTTACAGAGCACGAAGGTTTCAAGCCTTATAGCATCGGGGCTTATCTGCGTTTCAAGATATAAGGGTCTTGTTTGACACTACAGCCATACTAGGGTTGGGTTCCATAACAGCGCTAAAGTTTTTAAAGCTGAATCTGTATTAACATCATGGTCCTTGATATGGGGATTTTCTTCCATTGGGGGTGGACCCCTATTCCAGGCTTGAACTGTTTACAAGTTTTGATATCTTTGTATACAGATTAACGTTTATCGATGGTAATTATGCACTGCTTTCCCAAAAAGATCCAGGGAATAGTTGCAATCATTTCTTGGTGTTAAGTGTTGGCAGAGGCTAGGATGAGGGGTTGTTGTAAGATTTAACCCCTCATATTAAAAGCAACTATTTAAAAGGGAGGTAAGAATACCGCTTGTCAAATTCATCTGATGCTAGTGAAACTAGCAAGATCAGTCTTTCCTACGAAGATCCCATTCCCTTGTACCCCACCTTGGAGGACATGTACAGAAAAGCCTACGCTTCCCTCCAGGAGTACGGTCACCAAGATTCGGACGAGATCCGTATCTACCTGCTCCGGGTGATCTACAATCAAGAAGGCAAGATGATTATCGCCAGAGACGGAGAGGAAATCGTGGGGTTTGCTGCAGTGGAGTGTAACGGCAATGTGGGTGAGATCTGGGAGATAGTTATCCATCCGGATTACCAGGGACAAGGGATGGGGCAACAGCTCTTTGATTACGCCTGCGAGGTATTGCGCTCCAAAGGCTGTAGTACGCTAAGCTTGGCAGTGGGCGAGAATAACCAGCGGGCGCGCAGGTTTTACGAGAAGCAGGGCTTCCATTTTGCCGGCACCTCCAGCATATGGATCGACATGGAAAAGGATGTTTCCGGCAGGGCAGATAAGTCTCAAAGCAGTAAAGATGCTTACGAAGAATGATTGAGTAAGGGTGTTAGTAGAGGGGGTTCCTGAATATAGCTATTCGACGTTAGCCGTGGATTTTGTTCAAATCCACTCATTATGTCGAGGAACCCCGCATATCATGGAGATGCGTCCTGGCTGATTTTCTTCTGAGCCGCTGCTGGTTCATCCCCAAGGGCAGCCTTGGTCTAGCCAGGCTTGGGTGTATCAGGGCTGCTACCCGGCAGCCCTTAGGTGCTGCTTAGTCCACATCTTGGGGGTCCAAGTAGGGGCAAACGGAATCGTCCTGGACTATTTCCCGGATCAGGTGCACCAAGATTTTAGTGGCCTGTTCCACCTCGGTCAGGGTAACTTGTTCGGCAGCGGTGTGACAAAGGCTTAGATCCCCGGGGCCGAATACCACCGCAGGGATACCCTGGGAAACCAGATGTTCCGCATCTGTCCAGCTTTGCATCCCATCCAGGGGACGTTCCCCGAGCTCCTTTTCCACTGCAGAGAGCACAGTTTGCGTGACCCAGGAATCCTCCGGGATCTCCGCTGGAGGAGAGATATCTATTATCTCGTAGCTTACGTTTTCCTGCCGGCAGAAAGCAGCAAAGCTTTCTATGGCCTGGTTCATGTCCTGTCCCGGTAACAGGCGGAATTCCACTAGAAAGACGCAGTGGTTGGGAATCACCAATTCCTCGGAGCCGCCCGAGATGTAATGCACGCTGTAACCGGGCGAACCCAGTCTGGGATGTGTGGGGGTAAGATAGGAGAGGCGCTTGAAGGCCTCAATGGTGGAGGCAGCTCTCAGAATGGCGTTTTCCCCTTGTTCGAACAGGCTGCCGTGCACGGCGTGTCCGCTTACTGTTATCTGGGCCTGGAAAGACCCGGCCTGGGAAGCACAAACAGCGAGCTCAGTGGGTTCCAGCACCAGCCCGGCCTGGGCCTCTATATCCCGGGCGAGCTGAGCAGATCCCCGGGCTTCCTTTTCTTCGTCCACGGTAAAGGCAATGCTTACCGGGATCTTGCTCCAGTCCCAGCCGGCTTCCCGGCCCACGCGCAATGCCCCCAGCAAGGCGGCGATAGCCCCTTTGGGATCTGCCGCTCCCCGGCCCCAGATTACTTCTCCATCCTGTTTTATGGGACAGGCCTCGCCCTGGATTACCTCGGGCACCGTGTCCACGTGGGCTTCAAACACCCATTGGGGCTCATCCAAAGGATTCAGCACCAGGTTCCATCGGTCCTCCTCCACGTATTGACGCTCTACCTCAAAGCCCAAAAGATCGGCTTGGCTCTCGAGATAAAGCAGCAGGGAGCGTTCCTCTCCGGTGGTGCTGCGTATGGACATGAGACGTAAGAGTTCCCTGTTCAGCCAGTTCTGCATTGTATCCTCCAAAAGACGGGGGTGATTTTATTGTATGTTTTGTAAGCGAGCGCCTGCAATTGGCTCCCGAAAGAAGGTATGCATAACAGTTTCCCGTCCAGGAGTAAACAAGTCTCGGCAAGGTAAATGGAAACCAGGGAGGGCTGAGATCACTCTACCCGGATCTCTTCTCGGGGCAAGGATGCTATTTCACCTACTATTGCGGCCTTTTCCAGGCCCTGGGAGTGAAGCTCGGACAGCAGTTGGTGTGCCTGCTCTCCAGGACAGCATATCAAAAGTCCCCCCGAGGTTTGGGGATCGAACAGGACATCGCGCTGCACCGCAGATACATTCGGGGCATAACTTACCATGTGCTCCCGGAATTCCTTGTTTTTGTGCGTACCCCCCGGGACCATGCCCATGGAAGCGAATTCCAGGGCCTGGGGCAGCACAGGCAATTTTTCCGCAAAAATCCGCATTCCCTGCCCGGATCCGCACACCATTTCAGCCAGGTGTCCCAGGAGG
The DNA here is from genome assembly GCA_964577315.1 of uncultured Desulfovibrionales bacterium. Classification (GTDB taxonomy): domain Bacteria; phylum Desulfobacterota; class Desulfovibrionia; order Desulfovibrionales; family Desulfonatronovibrionaceae; genus Desulfonatronospira. The sequence goes on along the minus strand of CAZNYT010000026.1, from coordinate 16,898 downwards.
CCGAATCCGGTAATATCGGTGCAGGCATGAACGGTGTATTTGTTCATAATCTGGGCGGGTGTGCGATTTAGCTCTGCCATGAGCTGGGTGACCTCCTGGACATGTTCAGGTGAAGCCACCCCGCCCTTGATAGCGGTGTTGACTATGCCTGTGCCCAGGGGCTTGGTCAGGATCAGCAGGTCCCCGGGGCGGAGATCTTTCTTGGTCAATACCCGGTCTGGATGCACGAATCCGCTCACGGACAATCCGTATTTAAGTTCCGAATCCTCCACGCTGTGCCCGCCCACCAGGACCACGCCAGCTTCACGCATCTTGTCCAGACCGCCCCGCAGGATCTGTCGCAAAACATCCAAATCCATCTTGCCCAGGGGAAAGCATACCAGGTTCATAGCGGTCCTTGGCTCACCTCCCATGGCGTAAATATCGCTCAAGGCGTTGGCGGCAGCAATCTGGCCGAAAAAGTAGGGATCGTCCACGATGGGCGTAAAGAAGTCCACGGTCTGGATCAGGGCCAGATCCTGGGAGATCTGGTATACACCGGCATCGTCTGCCCGTTTTAAGCCTACTATCAGGTTTTCGTCCGCAGGGAATTCCAATCCCTGCAAGGCACCCTCCAGGTCCCCTGGAGGCAGTTTCGAGGCTCACCCGGCACCTTTTACGGTTTCTGTCAAGCGCTTGGGTTTATCCATTCTTTCCAGCATAATGGTATCCTTAAAAGTTAAAGGTAATAAATAACCTTCCCCAGCCACATAGTCCAATGCAGATTTTCAATACAAAACAGGCATTGCTATTGAAAATATCTATGGAATGAAAAAAGCCCGGGAACGTCCCGGGCTTTTATTCCTTGCAGGAGGAGAGGTTTCGGGCTTACTGGGCCTGTTCCCGGTACTCCTCCTTGATCAGGGTATAGGACAAGGGGGAGATATTGGACTGGCCGCAGAACAGATCCTCGCGGGTTGTGCTTTGAAGGGCTTCGGCCAGGACATCGTCCATGTGCTTGACCGGCAGGATGTTCAGTCCCTTCATGACGTTTTCCGGGATTTCCTGCAGGTCCTTTTCATTGCCTTCAGGGATGATCACGGTGCTGACATCCCCGCGCTTGGCAGCCAGAAGCTTCTCTCGCAAGCCGCCCACTGGCAGCACCCGTCCGCGCAGGGTGATCTCGCCGGACATGGCCAGGTCGTTGCGCACCGGCAGATTGAGCAGCGAGGAAACCAGGCTCGTGGCCAGGGTAATCCCGGCGGAAGGCCCGTCCTTGGGAGTAGCGCCTTCCGGGATGTGGACGTGAATATCTATTTCCTTGTAGAACTCCGGCCTCAGGCCGAATACGTCCGAACGGGACCGGATGTAGCTTAGGGCTGCCTTGGCGCTCTCCTGCATAACATCTCCCAGTTTGCCGGTAATTTCTACCTTGCCGGTGCCGGGCATAAGGGCGACTTCCACCAAGAGCAACTCGCCTCCGGTTTCGGTCCAGCCCAGGCCGGTGCTCACCCCGACCAGCGAGGTCTCTTCCCGTTCCCCGTGGCGGATGCGGGAGACGCCCAGATAGTTGGGAACGCTCTTCTTGGTGATCTTGACCTTTTTATCGTATTCTTCCTTGTCCTCCACTTTCTTCTTGGCCACCTTGCGGCAGATGGAGGCAATTTCGCGCTCCAGGTTGCGCACCCCTGCTTCCCGGGTGTACTGGCGGATGATTTCCTGGATAGCACCCTCGGAGATATCCACCTTTTCCTGGCTTAGGCCGTGATAGTTGGTCTGCTTGGGCCAGATGAACTGCTTGGCTATCTTGATCTTTTCGGTTTCCAGGTATCCGGGCAGATTGATCACTTCCATCCGGTCCTGCAAGGGGGCCGGAATGGACTGCAAGGTGTTGGCTGTGGTGATAAAGAAGATGTTGGACAGATCGTATTCCAGATCCAGGTAGTGATCCTTGAAGGCAACGTTCTGTTCCGGGTCCAGTACCTCGAGCAGGGCTGCGGAAGGATCGCCCCGGAAGTCCATGCTCATCTTGTCCACCTCGTCCAGGCAAAAGACCGGGTTGTTGGTGCTCACCCGCTTCAGGCTCTGCAGGATCTTGCCGGGCATGGCACCCACATAAGTACGCCTGTGCCCCCGGATTTCTGCCTCATCCCGGACGCCGCCCAGGGATTGGCGGATGAATTCCCGGTCTGTGGCCCGGGCCACGGACTTGGCCAGGGAGGTCTTGCCCACTCCTGGGGGGCCAACCAGGCATAGAATAGGCCCGCGCATTTTCTGGACCAGGCTTTGTACGGCCAGGTATTCCAGAATCCTCTGCTTGGGCTTTTCCAGGCCATAATGGTCCTCGTCCAGGATCTCACTGGCCCGTTTGATATCTATCTCGCTTTCCTTGAGCTCGTTCCAGGGCAGGGCCAAAACCCAGTCCACGTAGTTGAGCAGGACACTGTACTCCCCGGCGTTGGGAGGCATGTTGCGCAGTTTCTTGATTTCCTCCAAGGCCTTGTCCTTGGCTTCCTGGGGCATATTCTTCTGTTCCACCTTTTCCTGGAGGGTGTCCAGCTCCGCCTTGGGATCAGTTTCGTGACCCATTTCCTTGTGAATGGCCTTGAGTTGTTCCGAGAGATAGTATTCGCGCTGGTTTTTCTCCATCTGGCTCTTGACCCTGGATTTTATCTTCTTTTCCAGGGAATGGACCTCGATTTCGCCCTGGAGATGGGAATATGCCCTTTGCAGTCGTTCATAAGGGTCGAATTCCTCCAGAACTTCCTGCTTTTCCTGGAAATCCACGTTCAGATGGGGCATGATGGCATCGGCAATGGCACCGGGTTCGTCCATATTCTGGATGGCCTGGATGGATTCCTTGGCGATTTTGGTGTTGATCTTGACGTATTCATCCAGGGCCTCCTTAGTAGCCCGGATCAAGGCCTCGGATTCCTCGGGGTTGCTATCTTCCTCCTCAGGAATGTAGTGGGTTTCCACCTCGGGTACCTCGGTCTCGAAATCCACTTTTTCCGGGTTGACAGCGGCCCGGTGCAAACCTTCGAAGAGCACTTTGACCGTGCCGTCCGGGAGACGGAACATCTGCAGAACGCGGCTTACGCATCCGCACTCGTAAATACTATCGGAAGTGGGATGTTCCTCCTTGGGATCGCTCTGGGTAACCAGAAAAATCTTTTTGTTGTAATTGTTCAAGGCGTGCTCAATGGCTTTTATGGATGCATCGCGACCTACCAGAAGCGGTATGATAGCCTTGGGAAACATGACCACTTCCCGCAGGGTCATAAGGGGCAACTCTTGTGATTTGGCTGTTGAATTATAAGAAAAGTGTTTCTGTATCATGTTCCAACCTCTCTTTTGTGCTTTTGGGGAGGATTAATTTTCCTGTTTTTGCTTTATTGCATTTTATTACACTAACCACTGTTTATATCCTTGGCAACAAGAAATCCTGAAGATCCAGTCAGCCAGGCATAACCAGCTTATGTATGCATGTTTGCACGTATGCGAGTATGCAAGTGTGTAACTGCTTGAGATAATTAGTACTTGCGCTACCTACTTGACCACTGACCACTGGCTACTGTCCACTGGCTACTGAATATGGACCTCAATTCCCGCATTCCAGAATTCCGGAATACCTGAATCCCTGAATTTCATACACCCATACTACCTACTGTCCCCTGACTCCTGACTCCTGACCCCTGACTCCTGACTCCTGACCCCTGACTACTGACCCCTGACTCCTGATTACCGACTACAGACCACCGACTACGGACTACGGGCTACGGACCACCGACTACTGACTACTGACCACCGACTACGGACTTCTGGATCATAGTTCCAGGTTCAAAAGACTGGTTTTTAGCTCCGCTCCCGCGGAAAATCCGCCCCGGTTCCTTCCGGTCCCCAGCACCCTGTGGCAGGGAATGAGCACAGGCCAGGGATTTTTGGCCATGACCCCGCCCACTGCCCGGGCTGCCCCGGCACTTCCCGCCAACGCAGCCAACCGGGAATAGGACACGGTCCGTCCCCAGGGCACAAGCCAGAAAAGAGTCCTTAGCACCCGAGCCTGGAAAGGGGTTAGGCCTTGCCAGTCCAGGGGAGCATACAGCCAAAGGATATTTTCATGGCCTCGGTAGCGCCTGGCTAGAGCCTGAAGCACCCGGGACGGCTCAGGTGAAAAAATGCTGCAGTTTTTGGGTCTCTGGGCAGAATTCTGCAGGACAGTTTTTCTTATAACCCGTCCACGCCAGTGAATCTCCAGGGAGAAGCAAGGATGGAAAAGTTTTTCAATCAATATCGCCACCACTGGTATCCCGAGAAGATGATTTGGCTGTAGTTATACATTAGTTATTTTTCCTGATTAGTAAAGTGAGTTCTAGACTTATTAATAAAACTACAGCGAAATTTATAATCGGTAGGCAACGTGTGAGCTTAAAATATTTTCTCCATTATCTGCGAATATCTGTTTACCCCGTGAAATTTCTTCCATTTCACTGGGGCGAGATCTGCGGTTTTATTCTATTTTCTTTCCACCCCTGGTATATCTGTAAAAAGGCAGAAGAATGTTTTAACCGCCCAGTTAAACACCTAAAAGGGGTACCCGGTTTAACCGGGTAAACAGATTTCGTCCTGGTGAAACCCTGCTTTGCAGGATGCCTCCGGCATGTTTCACTGGATAAACTGATCTCCGCTGATCGCATAAGACACAGGGTTCTAAGGTAATTACTGTGAAATTTCCAAATCCTATAAATATTGGTCAAGGGCAGGAGTAAGGGTTCAGCTTCCACTAAAGCTTAGAATTTACCCTATACCCTGTTCTCCATTTCGGGAATGAAGAAAGTTTAGTTATAGTTAATCCCTTTATTTTTTCCTGTAAAAAAGGTATGGAATATAGCTTGATGCATTGGAACCAGACTAACACTCAAGTTTCAAGGAGTATACCATGAGTAGGCAGATCGTTGTTATCGGGGCTGTGGCCCTGGGCCCCAAGGCGGCATGCAGGTTCAAGAGGCTGGAACCGGAATCCAGGGTGATCATGCTGGATCAGAGCGAATTCATTTCCTATGGGGGATGCGGGATTCCCTACTACGTATCCGGGGATATAAGCGACGCCTCGGAGTTGCAGGCTACCTCCTTCCACATGATCCGGGATCCTGAGTTCTTCCAGGAAGCCAAGGGCGTGGAAGTGCGCACCCGTACCCGCGTCCTGGGCATTCATCGCGAGGATAAGCAGCTGTTGGTCCATGATCTGGGCCGGGATCAGAAATATTATCTGGAATACGATCAATTGGTCCTGGCTACCGGGAGCCGCGCCAACAAGCCTCCCATCCCGGGAGTGGATTTGCCCGGGGTGCATCCGGTAACCAGCCTGGACCAGGCCATTGAGGTCAAGAACCAGATTGCTGGGGGAGAGGTGAACAGGGCAGTGGTGATCGGAGCCGGATTAATAGGCTTGGAAATGGCCGAGGCCTTGACCGATCTTTGGGGAGTGGAAACCAGCGTGGTGGAGATGGCTCCCCAGGTATTGCCGGGGTTTGTGAGCTCCACCCTGGCCGGGATGGTGCAAAGGGTGATGCGAGATAACGAGGTCGCTTTCTATACCAGGGAACAGGTTCTGGAGATTTCAGGCCGGGACCGCGTACAAAAGGTCAAAACGGACCAGAGGGAGCTGGAAGCGGACATGGTGGTCCTGGCCGCAGGTGTGCAGCCCAACTCGGAGCTAGCCCAAGAGGCCGGGTTGGAGGTTTCTTCTCAGGGAGCGGTGGTAGTGGATAAGTACCTGCGCACCTCGGATCCCAGCATTTTCGCCGGCGGGGATTGTGTTCAGACCGAGAACCTGGTCACAGGCGGGCCGGGATATTTTCCCATGGGTTCCATGGCAAATCGCCAGGGCCGGGTGATAGGCACCAACCTGGCCGGGGGAGAGGATGTTTTCCCGGGTGCCGCCGGTTGCTTCATAGTCAAGACCTTCGATCACGCCGTGGCCGGAGTGGGTCTCAGTCCGGAAGCAGCCAGGAATCAGGGCTATGACGTTACCAGCGCCCTCGTGGCCCAGTTCGACAAATCCCATTTCTACCCGGAAAAGGATATGCTGCACCTGGAACTGGCTGTGGAGAGCAGTACCGGGCGAGTGCTGGGGATGCAAGGGGTCTGCTCCAACGGGGAGAGCCTAAAAAGCAGGGTGGACGCTGTGTCCTCGATCCTGCCTTATAAACCCACTACCAAGGATCTAAGCAACCTGGAGGTTTCCTATTCCCCTCCCTTTGGCTCGGCCATGGATGCCCTGAACAACCTGGGCAATACTGCGGAAAATATTCTACAAGGCTGGAACCGGGGTGTAGGACCGGAGGAATTTGCCAGGATGTGGGAGGAAAGAGGCAGCCGGAACTTGGTGTTCATGGACTGCCGGGGCGCGGACAACGCCCTGCCCCTGGTGGAAAAGTATCCGGACAAGTGGGTCCACGTTCAAAACGAAACCCTGGAGGATAACCTGGACCAGGTGCCTCGGGCGGAGACCCTGGTCCTTGTTTGCAACAGCGGGGGGCGCTCCTACGAGGCCCAGCTCAAGCTGGCCCGCAGGGGAATTACCAACACCCTGAACCTGCACGGGGGCATGGCCATGCTCAAGAAGTGGGGCATGGAGCTGTAACGGTTTTGTACTGGATTTCTTGCCCACATCCGGTATTATACCACCAAGGCCTCGGCTACTAATTCCCAAAGGTACTTGATCTCTATTTCCTGCAAGCCGTAGGAATCCAACATGGCCCGGATCTGACCGTGGCATCCGTGGCAGGGAACCACCACCAGCTCAGCCCCGCTCTGTTTGATCTGGTCAATTTTTCTGCGGCTGTAGTATTCGCGCTGGGCATCATACGAGGTCAGCATCAGCCCTCCACCCCCGCCGCAGCAGTATTGCTCATAGCGGTCCGGCTCGGTGTTTACCCAGTGCGAAACGCACTGATTCAGGATCCAGCGCGGTTCATGGTAGAACCCGTGCCCGAACAGGACCTCGGACTTGCGGCCATAATTGCAGGGATCGTGGTACACTGCCTTTTTTTGTACCCTGGTTCTGTCCAGCTTGATGCGGCCGGAAGTAATATATTCAATGAGCAGGTCAAATACGGTCACCGCCTCAAAACGTTCCCAGAAATCCGGGTGCCAGCGGGCCAACCCGTACCGGGTGGCCAGATAGGCATGCCCTCATTCCGGGTACATCAGCCCCTGGGTGCCCAGCCGCTCCATGTTCTGGACTATGGTGTCCACGCCTGCCTTCAATACCTCGTCCTGTCCGGAGAAGAGCCCCCAGTTGACTCCTTCCCATTTGGTGCCGGGCAGGGTCCAGCTCTCCCCGGCGAGGTGCAGGATCTTCCACCAGTGCTTGAGGTCTTCGTTTTGAATGTTTACCAGCTTGTTGTGCAGGGTAAAAAGCAGCCTGGTCCCCTGGTGATCCATGGGCAGGGAGAAATCCTCGAATCCCGGCTCTTCTGCCAGCTCCTCTGCCACGTCAGTCAGGATGAAGCCGTAGTCCTCATCAGGCAGGCCCAGGTTGTTCCCGGTCTGCATAAACATTTCTATGCCCCGGCGGATAGCCTCCGGAATCCTGTCTTCTCCGCCCAAACCCCGGGCTTCCCGAACCATGCCCACAATGCGGATATCCATGGGACAGGCCGCTTCGCAGCGTCCGCACTGGGTGCAGAGCCAGGGCAGAGTGGATTCGGCCAGATCCTGGGTCCTGTCTGCCTGAGCCAGCCGGACCATGTGCCTGGGATCGAAACCTTCCATCCCGGTCATGGGACAGGCAGCAGCGCAGGTACCGCAGCCGAGGCACAAATCAGGCGGATTTGTCCCCCCGCCGGGCTGGGGCAGTGCTTCATTGGGGAAAGCAGCATCAGTTGAGCTCATGTTCATCTTCCTTTTCCTGTTCAGCCCATGTAGAGGCCTGGTTGGGGCAAGCGGCTACGCAGGCACCGCATCCCTGGCAGGCCAATGGATCCACTCCCATGGCCCCGGTTTCCATGTCCTGGTATCTGGCCTGGAAAGGGCAGGCCTGCGCACACAGAGCGCACAAGGAGCAGAGGGCTGGCCTTACCCGGATAAAAGCCCCCGGCCAGGTCTTCTTCCCTCTGGTCAGCCATCCCAGAGACCTCTGGGCGGCTGCCTCGCCCTCGAACACTGCCTCCTCCACTAGGACCGGATTCTTGGCCAGCCCGCAGACAAAGACGCCTGATCTGGAAGTGTCCACAGGTCTGTACTTGGAGTCCGCTTCCGGAACGAAGCCGGCAGGAGTGGTTTCGATGCCAAAGATACCTGCCAGCTCCGTCCCGGATTCCGGCTCTACTCCGGAGGCAAGCACCAACTGGCCTGCCTTGAGCTCTATTTTTTCCCCTAGGTAGGGATCGTATCCGGATACTGTGACTTCATCCTCTCCAGCCTGGAAAAGGGGAGGATTTTCCGGCTGATAGGGAACGAACTTCACTCCGGATTTCCTGGCCCGGGTATAGATCTGCTCCTCGTCTCCCTGGAGAATAATGTCCCGGTAAAAGATAACCACCTCAGCATCCGGCTGCAATTCGCGAAGCTGGATTGCACACTCCAGGGCCTTTTTGCAGCATATTCGGCTGCAGTAGTTACGCGGCTCTTGCCTGCATTGGTGGCACAGGATGAATGCTGTGCATCTGGGCGGCTGGTAGGAAGCTTCCGGGGCCAAAATCTGCCGGTTGAGATCGAACAGGCTGATGACTTTTTCCCCATGGGAGTCCGTTGCCGCTTGTTTGCCGCCCGAAGCCAGGATTGCCGCACCGTGCGCCAGGGTTTGCTCCTGGCCTTCGTGGCTTCGGATCCGAGTCGCGAATCTCCCCCCGGGTCCGCTGGAGCTTAGCACCCTGGAATGGGTCAGAACATTGATTCCGGGGTGCTTGCTGACCTTTTCCGTGAGGGTCTGGACCAGCTCTTGGTCTCTTCCCTGGTAATACTCCAGGGCATTGCCGCCCAGGTCAGCCCTCTTCTCCACCAAATGCACCGGGGCTCCCTGTTCAGCCAGGGACAGAGCCGCTGACAAGCCGGCAGGACCTGCCCCCACTACCAGTACTGCGGAATGAACAGGACTTTGATCCTGGTTTGTCTCTTCTTCTGGGGCTGGTAAATTCTTGGGGGCATACATCCTGATGGCGCGTCCAGCCTCAGCCGAGGCAGAAATCAGGGAGCGGGCAATATCCAGCACTCTTTCCGCGCCCTGCAGGACAAACACGCCGTCGTTTCCCGCATATTCGGGCAGGGTGTGCTGGGGATCGCGGCCTACCGAGAGGATGACCAGATCGAAATCTTCATCTGCCTGTTCTCCTGGGGTGGGGGCATAGGCTATCTGCAGGGAAGATTGCCCTAGGTCCCGGGTTACGCTGTGGGGCCTGCAACGTATGAGCCTGACTCCCTGGGCCTGATCCAGATAGTCCTGCCAGTCCCGGCCGGAAGTGCGCATATCAATGTAAAAGATAGCCGGATCAACACCTTTGTCCTTGGCCAGCTTGGCCTGCTTCAGGGCAATCATGCAGCAGATTCCGGAGCAGTGATCCGCATTCAGCTTCAGGTTTCGGGACCCTACACACTGGATCCAGGCCGCCTTGCGCACGGGCCGGCTGTCCGAGGGACGCAGCAGCTCTCCCTGGGTGGGGCCCACACCGCTTATCAGCCGTTCAAAATCCAGGGATGTGATAACATCAAGCCATTTGGAGCTGCTGTAGAGATTGTGCACTTCCGGGGCATAGTAATCCACCCCGGTGGCCAGGAGCACGAAGTCCAGGTTCTCTATGTCCTGAGGTTCCGGCTCCGGGGCCAGGCTTATAGCCCCTGTGGGGCAGACCTCCAGGCACCTGCCGCACAGGGTGCAGGCCCCGGGATCAATGCTTAGGTGATAAGGAGGCCTGTGCGGCCCGGCTCTGTGAATAGCCTTGCGCTGCCCGGATTCCTGGAATTGGGGCTCAGGGGAAAAAACCGGACAGGCTTGGACGCACTCCAAGCAGCCGGTGCATTCCCCGGGATCCACTTCAAGACTGTGCTGGAACATCCTGGCGGTTATATTTCCCGGAGCGCCCTGGACATCATCCAGCACCAGGCCCGGCCTGAACTCTATGCCCGGGTGAAAAAAACCTCGGCGCATGCAGCTGTTCCAGATGCGGCCCTGGAGGTCCTTGGGAAGCATGCGGCACAAACCGCAATGGTTGTCCGGGAACTGCTTGTCCAGGGACAAGAGGATCCCCCCGGGGATTACATCCTTATCCGCCAGGATGACCTGGTGCCCCACCTCGGCCAGGTCCAGGGCAGCCCGAATGCCGCTGATTCCTGCTCCCATAACCAGTGCCCGGGCCGCTTTTCTCATGACGAACCCTCCTGGGAAAAGTTTAAAAACGGTATGGGATCCTCAGGGCTGCGCCCGGGTTCATAGCCCAGGGCCTGCTGGGTTCTGCTGCCCACGGAACGGAAAATGTCCGCTAGGGGGATCCCGCTGGGGCAGACGCTGGAGCACTGCCCGCATCCCACGCAGGCATGAGCCATGTGAGCCATTCGGGTCAGGTGGAACATGGTCAGGTCTCCGGGCAGGCGCAGCCCGCCGGGACGCTGGGCCAAGGAATGCAGGGTTCCGGGGTCCCGGTCGAAGGCCTCCCGGCTGCACACGCATTCCCGGCAGAAGCATATGGGACAGGCCCGCTGGCAGTTGAAACATCCCAAACAGTCCCCTATAACCTCCTGCAGACGCGTTAATCCGTGGATATCTTCCCGGGTGGACTCCAGACGCTTTTGCCTGGCTTGTTCCCTTTCCGCTGCCAGGGCCTGGACCTGTTCCCGGTGTTTTGCAGGTTCCTCCTGGGGTTCGAGCTCCAGGTGGCTGGCCAGGTCCGCAGCTTGTTCCGATTCCCAGCTCACTGACAGTTCCTGTTCCGGATCCAAGCCTGCCACCCGAATGGAGATATGGGCCCCGGCAGGAAGAAAATCAACGCAACTGGAGCAGGTGGAACAAACTTGGGCCCGGATTTCCGGGTCCCGGTAAAAAACAAGGTCCAGATCCGGATTCCTTTCCCGAAGCTCCAGATAGGTCCGGTTCTCCAGCCGTCCCAGGCATTCCAGGCCCACCAGTACCAGATTCCTTAGATTGGCCTGGTTCAGCTTGTGCAGCTCCACCAAGGCCCGGATCTCGCAGGGTCTAAGTACTGCTGCAGTTAAGGCGTTGCTGGGAGCGCGGCTTATCCTGCCCGCCTGGGTGGCTGCGCTTATTCCGGCTACCGGGGCCAGGGGAGCCGCCCGCTCCAGGTCCCCGGGGCTGCTAAACAAGGCGGGCATGGGCAAAGCGGAATAAGGGGTGGTAGCAGGCGCAAGCACCGCCTGGACCAGGTTCTTATTAAGCATTTGCGCCAGCAGGCTGTTTGTGGTTTCCTGGGGATTGTTTCGGGTTTTGATCAGGGAATAGTTTTCCATTTCTGTGTCCCGTTTTTTCTGTTTCCTTGTTAAAGCAGATTCATTCCCTTAGTAGGCAGCGGCCCCAGGTCCTGGATTTCCCGGGTAAAACCGGTGAGGTCCTCCTGGAGTTTTTTGCCCTCGCTGGCCCCGACCCACTCCAGGCGCAGTCTTTCCGGAGGTATTCCCACGGATTCCAAAACCGGGCGCAAGCCCTGGATTCGCACCCGGGCCTTGAGGTTGCCGCTTAGATAGTGGCAGTCTCCGGGGTGGCAGCCGCCTATGAATACCCCGTCCGCACCCTCCAGAAAGCAGCCCAGAATATAGCGCATATCTATCATGCCCGTGCACATGAAGCGGATAAGTCTTACCTGTGCAGGGTAGTCCATGCGTGAGACTCCGGCCAGGTCCGCGGCTGTATAAGTGCACCAATTGCAGACCAGGGCCAGAACATCCACCTCGGAATGTCTGGTTTCCCTGGAAAGTTCCTGTTCTGTATGTGTTGCTGTATTACTGCTGCTCATGGGTTTCCTCCTCAGGCCTGGGAGCCTGGAGCAATCCAAGGATTTCGGAAAAGATCTGTTCCGGTGCAAACTGCTCCACCCGGGCAGCCCCGCCCGGGCAGGTGGCGGCACAGGAGCCGCAGCCCCGGCACAGGGCCTCGTTCACGCTGGCGATTCTTGTCTCTGGGTCAAAGCTGACCGCCTGGTAGGGACAAACTTGGGTGCACAGGGCGCAGCCGCTGCACAGATCCGGGTCTATTACCGCCCGTTCGGCCAGGGTGTTTACCCAGCCTTGGGAAAGCAGGGACACCGCCTCGCCGGCAGCTGCCGAGGCCTGGGCCACGCTGTCCGGGATGTCCTTGGGGCCCTGGGCACAGCCAGCCACGTATACCCCTGCGGATTGAGTGGATACCGGGGCCAGCTTGGGGTGCTGCTCGGTGAGCCAGCCGTGGCTGTCCGTGGACACCCCGGCCAGCCTGGCTGTGTCCCCGGAGCCTGCAGCCGGGATCATGGCCGGGCTCAATATGACCATGTCCACGGGTATTCGCAATACCTTGCCGCTCAAAGTGTTTTCCGCCACCACGGTCAGCCGGTCCGAGTCATCCGGATGGTCCGGGACATCGGTTACTTCCGCCACCCGGCCCCGGACCAGGTGTACACCCTCAGCCTGGATTTTGTTGTAGAATTCTTCGTAGTTTTTACCCGGGGTGCGCATGTCTATATAGAAGGAATACACTTCTGCCCCGGTTTTTTCCCTGAGGAGATGGGCGAATTTCATGGAATACATGCAGCATACCCGGGAGCAGTAGGGCTTGTGGTTCTGGTCCCGGGACCCCACGCAATGGATGATCCCCACCCGTTCCGGGATCCGGCCGTCCTTGGTCTGGATTTGGCCCTGGGTAGGTCCTGTGGCATTGTTCAGCCTTTCGAACTGCAGGCTGGTATAAACCTCCTTAAACCTGCCGTAGCCGTACTGGGTAAGCGGTGCAGGATCCAGCAGCTCAAAACCTGTGGCCAGGATGATGCTCCCGGTTTCCACCTGGATTGTTTCTTCCTGCATACCGTGATCTATTGCTTCTCTTTCACATGCTCGCACGCATTCCATGCACTCGGAGCACACTCCACAGTTGAGACATCGTCCGGCCTCACGTTCGGCGATGTCTGCTTCAAACCCACTTTCTATCTCGGAAAAGCCCTTAACGGCGGATTCCGGGGGGAGTTGCGCGGGATGGGCGCCCTTTTCCGGCTCCAGGCCCTTGGGGATGGGGTTCCAATTCCCCTTGGATCCAGGTTTTGAAGAACCGGTATCTCGCACCTGGGTTTCGGTGCCCCCCAAATAGGAGGCAATGGCCTCTGCCGCCCGCCTGGCTCCGCCTACTGCCTCTACCACAGTGGCCGGTCCGGTTACCGCATCCCCGGCTGCAAAAACCCAGGGTATAGTTGTCTGCAGGGTTTCCGGGTCCACCTGCAGGGTGCCGCGCCTGGTCCATTCAAGCTCCGGTTCCTGGTCCGCCCAGGGAGCCCAGACCTTCTGTCCCACTGCGGTGATAACGGTGTCCACCTGCAAGCGGTGTTCGCTTCCAGGAACAGGCTCCGGGCGGCATCTTCCGCTGGCATCCGGCTCCTGCAACCTGGTCTGGACGCATTCCAGTCCGGTTATGCACTCCTGTTGGGTGAGCAAAGCCCCAGGCTGGGTGAGATAAGAGAATTTTACCCCTTCCTCCTGAGCGGCCCGGATTTCTTCGGGGTGAGCAGGCATCTCCTGGAAGGAGCGCCGGTACAGGATGGTTACGTCCCTGCTGCCCAGGCGCAAGGCCACCCGGGCCGCATCCAGGGCCACGTTTCCTCCCCCGATGACTGCCACCCTGGGTCCCACTTCCACCTGCTGGCCCAGGTTTACCTGTTTCAAAAAATCCACGGCATCCATTACACCTTGGCAGTCCTCTCCCTGAAGCCCCAGGCCGGTAGAGCGCTGGGCCCCCATTCCCAGGAAAACAGCGTGAAAACCACTATCGCGAAGGCTTTTCAGGGTAAAATCGGTTCCCAGGGCATGCTTGGTGCGGACCTGGATGCCCAGGTCCAGGATCTTCTGGATTTCACGGTCCAGAACATCCGGAGGTAGGCGAAAATCCGGAATGCCCCAGCGCAGCATGCCCCCCAAATATTCCCAGGCCTCGAATATGGTCACCTGGAACCCGGACTGGCGAAGGAAGCAGGCAGCAGCCAAGCCTGCCGGCCCGGACCCTATTACTGCCACTTTTTCCTCTCGGTCCGGCTGGTCTGGAGGGGCGGGTCCCAATTGGGCGTTGTCCGCGGCGAATCTTTTCAGGGCCCTGATGGCAACCGGGGAATCCACCTGCATCCGGCGGCACTGATCCTGGCAGGGATGGGGACAGACCCGTCCTAGGACCCCGGGAAGAGGCAGGCGTTCGTAAATTATGCGCAGGGCCTCCTGGTACTTGCCCTGGTTTATGAGCTGCACGTAGCCCTGCACGTTTGCCCCGGCGGGACAGGCCTGGGAACAGGGGGCGCGGTCCCGCTTGTCTATACAGAAGGTACCCGGCACTGCCTGGGGGAATTTGCGATATATCGCCCTTCTCTCACCCAGGCCTTCATCCCATTCGCTGGGTACGGAAACCGGACAGACCCGGGCGCATTCGCCGCATCCGGTACACTCTTTTTCAAGCACATACCTGGGCTGCTTGGAAATGGTTACTTCGTAGTTGCCCACGAAACCGGAAATTTCCTGGACCCGGCTGTTGGTGAGCAGCCTGATCTCCGGGTTCTGGGCCACCTCCACCATTTTGGGAGTACCTATGCATGCGGCGCAATCCAGGGTGGGAAAGGTCTTGTCCAGCTTGGCCATTTGACCCCCGATGGAGGGTTCTCTTTCCACCAGGGTAACCGGATACCCGGATTCTGCTGCTGTGATTGCGGCCTGCATTCCGGCGATCCCCCCGCCCACCACCAGAACGGATTTGTTTACCCCGATCCTGCGGGTGCTCAGGGAGCGGTGCCATCTTGCCCGGGATACAGCAGCGGACACCAAGGATTTGGCCTTGCGTGTGGCTTGTCTGCCGTCCAGGGTAACCCAGGCGGAGCCCTCCCGGATGTTGGTCATTTGCAGAAAATAGGGGTTGATCCCGCCCCGGGAGCAGGCCCGGGCAAAGGTGGGCTGGTGCATACGCGGGGAGCAGGAGGCCACCACCACCCGGTCCAAGCCGGTCCCGGCAATATCCGAGATGATCAGTTCCTGGCCCTGGTCCGAGCACATGAACTGGTAATGCCTGGCAACGGCCACGTGGTCCAGGTGCCCGGCATACCGGGCCAGTTCCTCCACGTCCACCTTGCCGGCTATGTTTTGCCCGCAATGACAGATAAATACACCTATGCGAGGTTCTTGAATGTGCATGATTCTAAAACTTGTCCGGTTGAATCAAAAGTTTTTCCAGGCCCAGCTTTTCTCTGGGCAGCCCCAGGCCCAGCCCGGCCAATTGGGTAAAAAAGAGCACCGGGAGCCTGGGTTCTCCCAGGTTGAGCTGGGCGCTTTCCACGTTCAGCTGGCACAGGGGGCATATGGTTGCCAATACCTCCGCGTCCCTGTCCTGCGCCGCCCGGAGGATGCGCTCCACGAGCATCTCTGTATATTCCGGGTAGGCCATGGCATGAGCCGCCCCGCAGCAAGCCGCCTTGAGGCTGTTGTCCACCGGGGTAAAGCCCAGGCCCTGGATAAAGTTGTCCAACAGTACAGGGTTTTCCGGATCGTCTACATCGGTCCAGGGCCTGGAGAACAAGCATCCGCAATACGAGGCCACCCTAAGCTGCGGGAGTGCAGCAGACAGGTTCCAGGTGGAAGGGGGGACATCCCGGGCCAAAACTTCCAGCAGGTGCCGAACCGGAAAATCGTCAGGCGCCAGTTGCAGCCCTTCCTGTTTTAGGCTTTCCTGGATATGGAGTTGCAGCTCATGGTTTTTTTGCATTAGTTTTTGGGCCTTGCGCAGGGTGTTGAAACAGCCGTTGCAGCCGGTAACCAAAGAGTCAGCCCCGGTGCTGGCAGCCAGGGCCAGGACCTTGGCAGGAGGTAAGGCACCCTGGGCGCCTCTGAGGCTGAAGAAGGCGGTGCTGCCGCAACAGATCCAGTCCGGAACCGTTTTGAGGCGGATATTTAAATGGTCACAAACCGCGTTTGCCGATTCCTGGTATCCGGCTGCAGTATCGTATGAGCATCCGGGATAGAAACAGATCTCCCAGCTCATGGCTAAACCCTGCCTCGCCTTAGAAGTTTTAGGGCCAGGTTCGTCCTGCCCAGCAGAATCCTGGGGTGGCTCATTCCGTAGCGGGCTGCCAGCCTGGCCTCACTTATCCGGCCTCTTTTTTCCGCCTGTTGGACAAATACCTGGTAAAGATCCGGGACCCGGTATTCCTTGCGGCTCAGTCCGTGCTGCACCGCTAACACCCGGAGCTGGTACATGATATCCGGAACCGGGATCTCCCTGGGACAGCGGGTGAGGCAGGCATTGCACGAAAGGCACAACCAGATGCTTCTGGACTCCAGCACCTCCTGGACGTATCCGTCTCGGAGCAGGGCCAGGATTCTCCTGGGGCCCAGATCCATTTCATGGGCCAGGGGACAAGAGCCGCTGCATGTGCCGCATTGGATGCAAAGCTGGGCCTCGGAGCCCGGGGTGCTCTGATAGAAAACCTCCCGCAGGGTCTTCTGATATTCCGGGTCCAACTGTGGTATGTAGTTCATATCGCGGGCCTGCTCCCTGAATTGATATCTTTGTTAAAGTAGTTATTATGTTTTGGATTATAGATCAAGGCCTAATGTGGATCAGGTAGAAGCAAAGTGAAAAATAGTGTTTAAATCCTGCTTTGCCTTTGTAAAACATGGTGAAAAGTTGCCTGCCCTGTAACTGTTCACCAAATCTTTTTGCGTGCCGTGCCTCCCGGCTCGCGCTTTTCTAGGCTCGG
>CAZNYT010000025.1:0-25258 GCA_964577315.1 uncultured Desulfovibrionales bacterium | reverse complement strand
TTAAAAACTTGTAACTATTCACCAAATCTGCTTAGGCCCAAGCCTAAGATATTTAATTCCCGGGCTTCTGGGCAATGAGTTGGGCTAGGTATTGCAAAGGGTTGTACCTGGGTCCCTGGGAGTGGTGCAGAATCTCCCAGGAGCTAAACCATGCCTTGAGCTCATTGTCCCGCAGCAGGAAATCCGGGTTTCGAGGTTTCCCTACTCTGGCCTGGTGGATGGTAAAAGTCTGGTACATGATTATCCCTCCGGGACATAGGGCTTCTTTAATCCCTGGGATCAGAGGACGGTGCAGATACCTGAAAACGAGTATTGCTCCAAAAGTTTGGCGGGGTAAAGGGGATTCACGAGCAGACTCAAAGTCTACTTCCTTGGTGTATACTCTCAAGTTTTGGGAGCGGCCCAAGGAGGCTATTTTTTCCAGGTTTGCGCGGTCTTTGTCCCAGAAGTGGACTTCCAATCCATACCCGGCTAGAAAAAGGCCGTTATGCCCGGAACCGCAAGCCAAATCCAGCACCGGTCCAGGCAATTTAGCGGATAAAAAATGGTGGAGGTTGTCTCTTAGAAATTCTTCCGGAGCATAGTGGCTGTGGTCTGGCATAGACTTTTAAGGCTTTTTTTTCGGGGATTATCCGCAAAATATGGTGAAATTTGCGATAATCCTAATCTTTCCTGGCCATTTTCTTCCTGTCCTGAAGACTTGCGTGCAGCTTATCCAAATCCCTTTTGGCCTCCAAAAAGCGCTCCAGTTCCTCTCCCTCCAGGGTCCTGGTGGAAGGGGTGTCCACTTCTGCAGGGTTTACATGCTCCCCTCGGCGAAGGACTTCGTAATGCAGGTGAGGTCCGGTAGCATTGCCTGTGGTTCCGACGTATCCGATGGTTTCCCCCTGTTGCATCCGAGCTCCCTGGCTTATCCCTGAGGCGTATCTGCTCATGTGGGCGTATACCGTCTTGTACTCATTAGGATGTCGGATCCGGATATAGTGGCCATATCCGCCCTTGCGCCCGGCGTATTCCACTACACCGTCCCCGGCGGCCATGATGGGGGTTCCGTGCGGGGCTGCAAAGTCCAAACCAGGGTGAAAATGGCTGTATCCCTGGATGGGATGGGTGCGCTGACCATATCCCGAGCTTACCCTGGCCCCGTCGATGGGGGTGACCATGAGGGTCTTGCGCACGGACTCCCCCTGGGGATCGAAAAAGTCTGCCTGGCCATTGTCGGTCTGGTAGCGGTAAATGGGCAGCTCCCTGTCTCCGGTGTTCAAGGTGGCGTGCAGCACAGAGCCGCTTTTCACCACATCCCCGTGCTCGTCTATTTTTTCCTGGTAAACCATCTCAATGCTGTCTCCGGGCCGGATGTCGCGCTGAAAATCCACGCTGAAGGAATAGGCCTGGATGGCTTGCCAAAGTATTGGCAAGGGAATACCGGCTTGAATCGCTGCCTGGTACAGGCTGGAGTTTATTTCAGCCTCTGCCAGGACTGGTCTGCTCTCAAATTGATGTTCTATTTCCCTGGCCAGGTAGCCCTCTTGAGAACAGTTTTCCACCACTATTTCCCTGGATACATCCAGCTTAAGCCTCATCTCGTGAAACTCTGACTCCTGGTCCGTTTTCTTGTGTGCCAGGACTATCTCGTTTCCCTGTTTGATGCGTCTGGGGGAGAAAACCTCTTCTGTGGCGGATATGAGCTCGTGGGCTTTCTGTCTGGATAGACCAGCCTCCACCAGCACCTTAATTAGAGTGTCACCGGAAGAGATTGAGAGTACCTTTTCCTGAATATCCGGGGATTTGCGGGATTGTGCCTTTTTTAGGGCTTCCGGGAGCTTTATGGGTTCCAGTTGCAATCGCTGGGAGGGTTCTTGTGGCCCAGAAGGGGTGGTCTCAGTAGTGAATATTTCCTCAGCCTGATCCTGAACAAGGGACTTAGCCCGGTCCAAGGGTAACATGTCCGGCTTCCAGAAAAAAACCGTCAAAAAGAGCGCGCAGAGTCCGAATAGCCAGACAGGCCTTCGGCTCCGCTTGCGCTTGAACCTTATCCGGGTTTTTTTTCGGGAAGGAAGGTAATATTCCATAACAATAACTCCCCAGGATCAGTTATCAGTTGTCAGTGCAAATCCGGCAACAATCAACCAATAACGGATAACTCCAATTGGCATGGAGGCTGTGCTTTTGAGTACATGGGATGATTTTGTTGGATCGCAGGCGGATTTCGCGTTAGCTAAATATCTCCCTTTTCCTGGATTTTTTGGTCCTCGTAAGGACCCAGAACCCGGCGATACCATTCCAGCTTGGCATGTTCCATGGCCCCGGAGCACATGCTGAGGTTCTCATAACTTTCACCCACGCGCTGGATGACGAGTTTGGAGAGCTTGTAAATACAGTAGTTAAGCTCCCCCTCGTTTTTCACCTCCCGGGCAAGCTCCTGCAGGGCCTCGTCAAATACCTCCCTTCTTTCCTGAGGGATATAGGGCATAGAACCTCCGGATAATTACTTGTTTGCGTTTCTGATCCCTAGAAGCACACGGTACGGACCTGGAGTCCCCGGAGGGATTAGGGCCAACCTGTCCCCGTTTTGCAGGGGGGTGCTCAAGGGAGCTGTCCGCCCGTTCACAAAAACGGCTTCCACTTCTGCCTGCTCTAGACCTAACTTATGCAAGATATCTGCCACGGTTTCCCCGGGATGGATGTCCATGTCCCAGCTTGAGCTGGGTACTCCCAGAGAACGCAGCCTGGGCTGCAGAAATGAAAATGCTTTTAAGGTAATATAGGGCACTTGTTGTCCTGTGTTGATCCCTTTAATATGCTTTAATTATTCTCAGAATCTTTTTTGCGTAACGTGTGCCTCCCAGGCGAAAGCGTGCAGAAAAGATCTCTTGAATAGCTGCAAAACACTCAACACTAAAGCGAAGCATTGTGAGCAAATCGGCTTGGGTACACTTTCTGCAAGCAACTCCTTGCACAAATAAAATATCTACCAGCGCGGAAATGTTTCCAAAAACTCGCCCATCCCGCAGCGCCTGCATTTGCCGCAGGCCACATCCGGGCAAGGGCTGGTGAGAACGGTGTTCCAGTACCGGTACCATTCCCGAAGCAAATAATCTTTTTCCACCCCAATATCAAGACGGTCCCAGGGGAAGGCTTCGTCTTCCCGGCGCTCATGATTCAGGTAACTTTTTACATCACCGTCCCAGTCGGACAGGGCCTGGTTCCAATCCCCTTGGTTTGTGGCTGCTAGCAGCATGAGCCGGTGCACGTGTTCATCCCCGCGGGACAGTAGGCCCTGGATCCTGGCAGTAAAGGGTTTCTCCCGGGTAAATTTCACCCCTTTGTAAGGGGCACAAAGTTTTTTTATTTTTCTGGCCTTCTCTTCATAAGCGGTAACAGTATCCATGGGAGCCCACTGCAGTGGTGTCCATGGTTTGGGTACGAACATGGAGGCACTGATATTTATTACCCCGATGCCTTTTCTTCTTTTCCCCATGCCTGCAACCCTTGCCTCTTGCATTCGTTCCAGGAAGAGCTTTAGATCCTTGAAATCCTGCTCGTCTTCGCCCGGAAGCCCTAGGATGAAATAGAGCTTGAGGCT
The DNA here is from genome assembly GCA_964577315.1 of uncultured Desulfovibrionales bacterium. Lineage (GTDB taxonomy): Bacteria > Desulfobacterota > Desulfovibrionia > Desulfovibrionales > Desulfonatronovibrionaceae > Desulfonatronospira. The sequence goes on along the minus strand of CAZNYT010000025.1, from coordinate 21,672 downwards.
GTTGAACTGCAGTCTGCTGATCTCCTGGACAGCGGAAAAAAAGCTGTCCTGGGAAAAATGTTTGTTGACCGCGGTGCGCAGTCTCTGGCTGATGCCTTCCACTGCCAGGGTGATGCTCCGGATGCCGCTTGTGCGCAGGAACTCCAGGAAATCCCGGCTTAAACCGTCTACGCGCATGGAGGACAGGGAAAACTTGATCTTTTGATCCCGCAGCCACTGCAGGAATGGTTGCAAATCCTGCCAATCCGTGAGGGCTGTTCCTACCAGTCCCACCTTCTTGGGACTTATTTCTTGTACAAGCGTCTCCAGTTCTCTTTTTCCGGCGGTTCTCCGGGGGCGGTAAATAAAACCCGCTGCGCAGAAGCGGCACCCGTAAGGGCAGCCTCGGTTGATCTCCACCAGGAAAGTGTCCCGGAACACGGTTTTGTTCGAGACAAAGGCGGAATGCGCCGGTGTTGGCAGCTGGTCCTGGCCCGGATAATAAACTTGTCTGGTTACCTTGGTGTTCAGTCCCGGGACATATATGCCCGGAAATGAGGAAATATTTTCCAGGGCTGCCCGCTTCTTTGCCCCGCTCAGCCAGAGCTGTTTGATCTTGCAGGCTACTTCCAGAAATCCCTGTTCCGCTTCTCCTACATAGATAAAGTCCAAACTGGGCAGAATCGGAAAGGGGTTGATGGATGTAATGGGGCCACCCGCCATGAGCAGGGGCCAGTCTTCTCTTTCCCGTGCGTGGACAGGAATGGACCCGGACTGCAGGCTCCAAAGCAATTTCAAGAAATCCCCTTCGAAATTCAGGCTGAACCCGATCAAGGGATACATTTCCAACCCTTTGTCCGAATCCGCAGGAACCACGCAGCCCTGACTTTTGTCCCAGAAAAAGCGTTCCAGGTAGAAACCCCCGTCCTCTGCAAGTTGTCTGTAAATAACCTGCCAGCCCAAGGTGGACAGGGCCAGGGAACTCTCTTCCAGAAACACTAAAGCCACAGGCAAACGTCCTCCCCATTCCCTGGGGACGCCTACCTTGTCCGAGGTTAAGAGGGCCTTGCGAGTCATTAAACCGTTTCATCTCAAAAGGCAAATGGAATTTGTTCTGGCAGCCCTTGGCTTCTTGTGGTGCGCTGTTTTGCCCAAAAGATTATCTCCCACGGGCCGCTTTGAACACCTTAGTCAGCCTGCCTGCGGATGAAGGAGGGGATTTCGAATTCATCCTCGTCGAAGATGAACTCCTCCCCGTTTTTGTACTTGTTTTGGCTCTTGCTTTCCGCTGGAGCGGTTTGTTCCTGACTTGTTCTTCCCCGCCTAATATAAGCCGGGATGTTCAAGTTTTCCTTCCCGTCTGAATCCACGGACATGTTCCTGGGCTTTTGCCGGGAGCGGGTTTGCCCCTTTTGGGCCTGGTTGATATCAGTTACCTTGCCGGAACCTTGATCCTTTTGGGAATAGGTGGCTTCTATGCCGGTGGCGATCACCGTAATTCGGATCTCGTCCTGGATGTTCTCGTCAAAAACGGTTCCGAAATAGATCTGGGCATCCTCGTCCGCGGATTCATGGATGATTTCAGCAGCCTCGCTCACCTCGTCAATGGCCAGATCCGTGCTGCTGGTTACGTTCATGAGCACTCCCTTGGCTCCGTCAATGGATACGTCTTCCAGGAGTGGACTGGTGATGGCCTTCATGGCGGCTTCCCTTGCCCTGCCTTCGCCTGTGGCTATTCCGGTGCCCATCATGGCCAGTCCCATCTCGGACATAACCGATTTTACGTCCGCAAAGTCCAGATTGATAAGTCCGGGAACCATGATCAGATCAGAAATCCCTTTTACGCCGTAATAGAGGACCTCGTCCGCTTTTTTGAGCATTTCCAGAAAAGAGGCTTTCTTGGAGGCCAGAGAAAGCAGCCGGTCATTGGGGATGGTAATAATGCTGTCCACCACCTCCTGCAGGGCAGCTATGCCATCATCCCCTTGCATACGCCTGCGCTTACCCTCGAAATAGAAGGGCTTGGTGACCACGGCCACGGTCAAGGCTTCCATTTCCTTGGCCACCCGGGCAACTACCGGTGCTGCACCGCTCCCGGTACCTCCGCCCATACCAGCGGTTATAAAGACCATGTCGCTCCCTTCCAGGGACTCGCGGATCTGGTCCACGCTTTCCTGGGCGGCGTCCCTGCCGATTTGGGGATCTGCTCCTGCTCCCAGGCCCTTGGTAAGTTTTTCCCCCAACTGGATTTTGTGCTCCGCCTGAGAATTTTTCAGGGCTTGCAGGTCGGTATTGGCCACTATGAAGGTAACACCCTGCATATCGGAGCAGATCATGTTGTTCACGGCGTTGCCCCCGCCACCGCCGATTCCCACCACTTTGATCCTGGCGTTTCCTTCGTGTTGGATTTCCTGGTATTCCATGACTTCCTCCTTGCCAGAGTTTATCTTCTTTTATTTTATATCCTTGAACCATTTGCGCATTTTGCCCAGGATGCGGTTGAACATGTTCTTGTCCCGGATGCGGAAATGCTTCTCAGAGCTTTCCTTTTCCGCTCCGTACATGAGAACTCCCACAGCGGTTGCGTACATGGGATTGTTCACCACATCCTTTAGTCCGCCCACATTGCCCGGGTATCCGATCCGGGTGGGCATGTTGAAAATCTGTTCCGCCAAGTCCTGGGCGCCGTCGATAAGGGCTGCACCTCCGGTCAGGACTACTCCGGCCCCTACAGAGTTCTTAAAACCGGAGCGGTTTAGCTCCTGATCCGCGAGCAAAAAGAGCTCCTCCATCCTGGGTTCACAGATCTCGGCCAGTACCCGTCTGGAAAGTTTCCTGGGAGCCCTGCCGCCCACGCTGGGTACCTCTATGCTTTCATCTTCCTCGAGCATGTCCGCTAGCGCACACCCATGCTTTATCTTGATTTTTTCCGCGGAAACCATGGGTGTTCTCAGCCCGAAAGCGATATCGTTGGTGAGATTGGACCCTCCGATAGCTATAACCCCGGTGTACTTGATGGAGTCCTCCCCGAAGATGGCTACATCAGTGGTGCCACCGCCTATGTCCACCAGGACCACACCAATCTCCTTTTCCTCCTCGGTGAGAACCGCCTTGGAGGAGGCCAGGGATTCCAGGACTATGTCCGAAACATCCAGGCCAGCCCGATGGCAGGAACGGACAATGTTCTGAGCGCTGCTCACGGCCCCGGTCACTATATGGACCTTGACCTCCAGCCGGACTCCGGACATGCCTAGGGGATCGGCTATACCGTTCTGGTCATCCACGATGTACTCCTGGGGCAGGATATGGATGACCTCCCGATCCAGGGGAATTGCTACCGCCTTGGCCGCATCCAGGACCCTTTCCACGTCCCGGTGGCTCACCTCACCGCCCTTGACTGCGATCACCCCGTGGCTGTTGAATCCCTTGATGTGACTGCCGGCAATGCCCGCATAAACGGAGCGGATTTCGCATCCGGCCATGAGCTCGGCCTCTTCCAGAGCCTTTTTGATGGACTGCACGGTTTGTTCAATGTTTACCACCACTCCCTTACGCAATCCGGTGGAAGGACTGGTCCCGATCCCCACGATATCCACTCCTTCAGAGGTCATTTCTCCTACCACTGCGGTGATCTTGGTGGTGCCCAGATCCAGTCCCACGATTAATTCTGATTTAGCCATGAGCGCATCCCTTATTTTTCACTCTTTTTGCTGGATGTCATCAAACTCCACCCAGACATTTTCACCGGCTACAGTTATACTGTTAACTGCACCTAACTCTTGTCTTTTCCGCAGATCCATCCATACAGCATTAAGCCGGTCCAGCTGGTGGTCCAATTCGCCGGGGCGGAGGGATAGTTTCACGTCAGAGCCGTGAATGTAGATTTCTGCCCTTTTGGATTCCGAGATCTGGACCCAAGCCACGTCCTGAATGGAAAAGGGAAATCTCCTGCTTTCCATGGTCTCCACCAGCTGGGAAATGTTTCCGGGATCCGGCTTTTCTTCCCAGTGCAAAACAGGCAAGGATACTGGTCTTTCCTGGGTGACCCGTGCAATAGTGCGGCCCTTTTCGTCTGCATAGTAAAGCTGCTGGTTGTTTTGGACCCAGAAATATGCCTGCTTTTCCCGAATCTTGACCTCCAGCTGGTCCGGGAAGCTGCGTCTCAGGTTCACATCCCGGATCCAAGGGTCGCTTAGGAGCTTTTGTTGCAGTCCGGACATGTTAAGCTCCAATATGCTGGTACCGGTTTCTATATCCATAAGCTGTATCAGCTCCGAGTCTTCCAGGTGTCGGTTGCCCTGGATCTCTATTTCGCTCAAGGCCAGGTACTCGCTGTTAGTTACCAGTCGGTATCCGTACAGCAAGGCTATGCTGATAAGTACCAAGAGCCCCAGGGCCGCAATCATTAAAAAGGTTGCCCCGAAGAGGCTGAACAAGGCCCTAAGCAGTCCGCGCACCCTGCTTGGGGCCCTGGGCCTGTGATAACGCTTTCCCTGGTACTTGTTTGGCCCCTTGGTTTTAGTCAACTCTCCCCCGTCAAACTACCTGGATCTCCATTTCCAGGGTGTGACCGAACATATTGTAAACGGTTTCCCGGGCTTCCTGGATCAGCTCCAGGGCCTGGGTGCTGGTTCCCCCGCCCAGATTAACCAGGAAATTGGCATGCTTTCCTGAAAATCCTACATTTCCCCGGTGTTTGCCCCGAAAGCCGGCTTGTTCCAAAAGTTTGCCAGCCGGATCCCCCTCTTGCGGATTCCGGAAGACGCACCCTGCTGTGGCAGCAAGCACAGGTTGCATCCTTCTTTTGCGCAAATAGAACCTCTTGATTTTGTCCCGGACCAAGGGTGGGGTGTGGGGGACCAAATTCAGTTCTGCTGCCAGGATCAGGAACCAGCCGTTCTCGCTACGAGGCGCAAAGAATCTGTAGCCGCATTGCAAATCCTCGGATTTTAGGTTGATTACACCTTGCTCCGGGGTCCAGATATCTATGCTGGAAACCAGGGAACATATTTCCAAGTCGTGGGAACCAGCGTTCATGGCTACCGCCCCTCCCACGGTCCCGGGAATACCTGCCAATTCCTCCAGGCCCGAAAGCCCGGACCCGGCAGACCATCCCAAAAGGCCGGGCAAGCTGTAACCTCCGTCCACCCGTATACGGACCTTTTCCCTGCCTTGGCTTATTATTCGGGGAGAACCTTGGCGTTGCCACCTGATAAGTACCAGATCCTTTCTTCCTTCGGTAAACAGGATGTTGCTTCCCCTGCCCAAGGAAAGGAGCTGCTTACCCCATCTCATCCAGTTACGCCCGATTTCGTCCAGATGGGATTCTTGGAAGGGATAGAGCGCAACTGTCCCCTGACCTCCCATCTTTAAGGTGCTCATCTGTTTAAGTTCCGGATCGCGCAATATTTTCATGTCTCTACCCAGTTTTCACCTGCCTGCCATACGTTGCCTGCTCCCAGGGTTAAAAACAGGTCCCCGTCCTGAAGAACATGGTCTAGATCCTGTCTGGCTTCATCCAGGTTCTGGTAAAATTGCACCGGTACTTGAGCCACCTGCTTTATTCCCTGGGCCAGGCTCTGTCCATTGACACCTGGAATGGGATCCTCGGATGCGGGATATATCTCAGTGAGCAACAAAAGATCCGCTTTGGCCAATACCCGGCAGAATTCCCCGAACAAAGCCTGGGTCCGGGAGAAGCGATGGGGCTGAAAAAGCACCACCAATCTCCGCTCCGGGTAACATTGCTTGGCAGTTTCCAGGGTAGCCGCGATTTCTGTGGGGTGGTGCCCGTAGTCGTCCACCACCAGCACCCCGTCTTTTTCGCCCTTGTATTCGAACCTGCGGCCCACGCCCCCGAATGAGGCCAGGGCGCTTTGAATATCCTGCATAGATATGCCTGTCTCCAGGGCCAGGGCTATGGCGGCCAGACAATTCTGCACATTGTGCTCCCCGGGGTGATTCAGCTTTACTCGGCCCAAAAACTTGTCTTCCCGAAATACATTGAACTCGGATCCCGGGGTTGATTTCAATATTTCCGCGCAGATTTGGTTTCCAGGCCCCAAGCCGTAGGTTAAAACCGGGCGCTTGATCCTATCCAGAATATCGCTAACTACCGGGTCATCCCCGCAGACCACGTTCAGACCGTAAAAGGGGACGTTGTTCATGAAATGGACAAAGGATTCCTTTATCTCGCCCAGGTCCCGGTAATAATCCAGGTGATCCGTGCCGATATTAGTGACAATATTCATGATGGGGAGCAGGGTTAAAAAGGAGCCATCGGACTCGTCTGCTTCAGCGATCAAGTACTTGCCGGTTCCGGGCAGAGCATTGCTTCCGTAGGAGTTGAGCCTCCCCCCGATAATAACGGTGGGATCCAATCCCGCATCCTTGAAAATGGTGCCCAGAAACGAGGTAGTAGTGGTCTTGCCGTGGGTCCCTGCCACGGCAATTCCGGTTTTTAGCCGCATCAGCTCGGCAAGCATCTCTGCCCTGGGAATTACGGGAATGTTGAGGTTTTTGGCCGCCCAAACCTCGGGGTTGTCCTCCTGAATCGCAGTAGATTTGACCACCACCTGAGCGTTCCCCACGTGTTCCGTAGAGTGGCCCTGGAAAACGTGGGCTCCCAGGCTCTGCAGGTGCTGGACAGCCGGCCCCTCAGAGAGGTCCGAGCCGCTCACGCTGTAGCCCAGGTTGAGCAAAACCTCAGCTATCCCGCACATCCCGGAGCCTCCTATGCCCACCATGTGAATCCTTTGAATAAAGTTGTGCACGCTTAAGACCCCGATTTTAGCTTAACTAGTTCCCGGACGATTTGTTCCGCTGCATCCGGTCTGCCCAGCTTATGGGCGGCCCGGCTCATTTCTTGCAATTTTGCGGGCTCGGACAAAAGATTACCAATGATTTGGGCCAAATTCACCTCCTGCAAATGTTTTTGATCCAGAACTCGGGCCGCCCCTGCCTTTTCCAGGGACTGGGCATTAACCATTTGGTGGTTGTGCGTGGCGTAGGGGAAAGGAATCAGTACAGATGGTTTTCCTGCCACGCACAACTCGGATAAGGTGGAAGCCCCTGCCCGGCAAAGAACCAGGGAAGCGAAATCATAGGCTTGTCTCATGTCATGGATGTAAGGCTCTACTCTGGCCTCGGGATACTTGAATTCGTAAGTCTTTTTGACCCATTCATAGTCCTGAGGGCCAGTCTGGTGCCAGATACTTATCCCCATGGCCTTTAGCTCCTCCAAATTGTCCATAACTGCCTGGTTAAGGCCCTGAGCTCCCTGGCTTCCCCCCAGGATGAGGAGATTTTTGTCCTGCCCGGATGGCGCATGCTCTTCCCGCGATATAAGCTCCGGGCGAACTGGGGTTCCGGTTTGAACCACCTTTTTTTGGGGAAACAGGTCATGGATATCCTCGAAAGTAAGCATAACCCTGTTTACCTTGCGCCCCAGAACCCGGTTGGTCATGCCGGGCAGACTGTTCTGTTCGTGCACCGCTGTAGGGATCTTCATCCACTGTGCGGTAAGTACCGGTATGAAGCCGGCATACCCGCCAAATCCCAAGACTACTTCCGGGCGGAAAGAGCGTAGAAATATATATGTGGACACCAGACTCTTGCTCACCCACCATATCGATCCCAGGGATTTAATACCTTTGCCCAGTACTCCGCGGGCAGGGAAGGACTTGAATTCGATACCAGCCTCAGGGACCATGTCCTTTTCCGCCCCGTGTTCCCCGCCGGCGAAAACCAAGCGGCAGTCCGGGTACATCTCCCGAATTTTCTTGGCCACGGCCAGAGCGGGGTAGATATGTCCCCCCGTGCCACCGGTAGCCAAGAGCACTCGATTCAGCATCTTCACCTACCTCGGGACAAATTCAGCAAGAAGCCAGCGCAAAAAAACGATGCCAAAAGGCTGCTCCCTCCGTAGCTAATAAACGGCATGGGCAATCCCTTGGGAGGGATCGCTCCCAGCACCACAGCCATGTTGATCAAGGCCCCCAACATGATAATCATACCCATGCCGAAGCCGGCAAACCTGTCCACAAGCTCGCTTTGAGCCAGGCAAATCACCCAGATCCTCCAGAGCATGATCCCCAGGATCAGAAAGATCAGGGAAATGCCTATAAATCCCAGTTCTTCGCCCAGTACTGCCATGATGAAATCATTGTGAGCCTCGGGCAGAAAGAAGAGCTTCTGTCTTCCTTCTCCCAGTCCCAACCCCCACAGGCCGCCGGAGCCAAAGGCGTAAAGGGACTGGACCAGTTGATACCCGGCGTCCTGGGCATCCTGGAACGGATCCAGGAAGGAAAACCATCTCCTGAACCTGTACGGGGATTGCAGCACAAGTATGGCTGCTGTTGCCCCGGCTAGCACCGAGGAGGAAATTAAATAAATGAGACGAGTTCCTCCTATCAGGCTTATCAGGAAAAGCAGGCCCGCCATGAAGACCGCTCCCCCGAAATCCGGCTGCAGGAGTAAAAGAGCGCAGAAAAATCCGGTTATCAGCGTAGGGGGCAAAAATCCCACGCTAAAGGTCTTTATCTTGTCCTGTTTCAGGGCAAAAAAGCAGGCCAAATAAATCACCAGGGCCACCTTAGCTAATTCCAAGGGTTGGATGTTGACCACTCCCAGGCTCAGCCATCTGCTGGATCCCCCTGCGGCGTAGCCCAGGGGCGTGAATATGGTCAGGGCCAGCAAAAGCAGGGCTAGGCCCACCCATAGGTAGCGCATCCGGTAAATAAAATCCCGGGGAACAATGTATGCCACATACATCACCCCCAGGCCCGCCAGGAAAAAGAGCGCTTGACGCTTGAAAAAAAAGTATTTGTCCTCGTAATACCGCTCCGCCATAATCGCGCTGGAGCTAAGGATCATTAGCAGCCCCAGCCCAGATAGTATGAGTACCGAGCAAAGCAGCCACAAGTCCGGGCTTTTATGTGGGGCGGAATTATTAGCTGCTCTCATGTTAAGTAAATAACCGCCAAGGGTTGATTTGTCCGTTTTCAGCTATCCATCATCGGCTATTTGTTTTCCGATTGTCCCAGGCAACGGATAATAGAGTCCTTAAAAGCCTCGCCCCGAGCCTGGTAATCCGAGAATAGATCGAAGCTGGATGTACCCGGAGAAAGGAGTACGCACTCCCCGGCTTTAGCCTCCTGAACAGCCTTTTGCGCAGCTTGTTCCAACCCCGGGAAATACTCCGTCTGCACCTGGTCCCCCCATGCGGATTCAAATATTTCTTTGCTTTCCCCGAACAGATATACCTTGGCAGCCTTGGTCCGGATCAGGGGAGCAAGCTGGCTGAAGTCTCCTCCCTTGTACTTGCCACCCGCTAGGAGCCTAATGGGGCGGTCAAAGGCGTTTAGGGCTGCAGCCATAGCTTCCAGGGTGGTAGCCTTGGAATCATTAACATAGGTTATTCCGTCCCGAACAAGAAATACTTCCTGCCTGTGCTGGGGAGGAGTGAAGTCCTGGATATTCTTTGCAAAGTCCTTTTCTTGTATCCCAAAAAATCTACAGGCCAAAAATGCTGCTTCCAGGTTGGCCTGGTTGTGTTCTCCAGGCAGTGCGGGGCAAGAAAACCTGTTTGCCGGGGCAAAATAAGCCCGTTTACCCGGCAAAAGCCCGGATCCCTCCAGGCTGTCCTTGAGCTCCAAGGGCAATATGGCCAGGTGGTCCGGGCTCTGCCTGGAAAAAAGGCGCATTTTGGCCAGAAAGTATTCCTGTTCGCTCTGGTGCTGGTCCAGGTGATTGGCTGAGAAGTTGAGAAGCACTCCTGCGTTGGGCTTGAATCCGCTGCAACCCTGCAGCTGGAAGCTGCTTACTTCCAAGACCAGTATATCTGCATTATCCCCGGCCAGGACATAGTCGCTTAGAGGAGTTCCGATATTGCCGCCGGTAAATACCTTGCGACCCGTCTTTTCCAGGACATGGCTTATCAGCATGCAGGTGGTAGTCTTGCCGTTAGTCCCGGTTACAGCAAGGATCGGCTCCGCCAGAAACCAAGAAGCAAGCTCCAGCTCGGACACAACCATGGCGTGTGCCGGGCAGAGCTCTTGGATTCTGGACCAGGGTATTCCCGGGCTGACCACAATGAGCTCCCGGTCCCTTAAATGCTCTGCCTGGTGTTCTCCCAAGACCAGGTCTGCATCCTCCAGGTTTTTGGCCTTTAGAAGGCCGGGATCAAAATCGGTTTTTTGTTCCAGGATCCGCACATGAGCGCCCAGGGCCTTGAGCAGGGCTGCAGCTGACAATCCCGAACGCCCCGCTCCCAGGACAGCTGCTCGGTGTCCCTTTAATTGTTCATTATGTATCAGTCCCTGCATAGTTGGATATTTACCTCAGTTTCAGAGTGCTAAGGGCCACTAAAGCAAAAAGAATCGAGAGTATCCAAAAGCGGATTACGATTTTGGATTCCGGAATACCTTTTAGTTCAAAGTGGTGATGCAAGGGGGCCATGCGGAAAATGCGTTTTCCCCCGCTCACCCTGTAGTATCCCACCTGTAGGATCACGGATAGGGTTTCGATTACAAAAAGCCCGCCCACAATGATCAACAAAAGTTCCTGCTTGCTAAGTATCGCAATAAAACCCAGGGTTCCTCCCAGGCTTATGCTGCCGGAGTCTCCCATGAATATTTGGGCCGGATAGGCATTGTACCACAAAAATCCCAGACCCGCTCCCACCAGGGCCCCGCAAAAAACCGTTACTTCCCCTAAGTTGGGGATGTGCGGGATGCTAAGATAGTCAGCCAAATGATAATGCCCAGAGACGTAGATGAACACAGTCAAGCACGCGGCACTAACAATATAAGGCCCGATGGCCAGGCCATCCAGGCCATCCGTAAGATTGACCCCGTTGGAGGCCCCGATCATGACCACAGCGGCAAAAGGCACGTAAAAAAGAAAGATATCCGGCCTGATATCCTTGAAAAAAGGAATCAGGAGCTCAGTGCTATATCCCGGCAGAGTAAGCAGCAGAGATACAGAGCCCAGAGCAATGATGAATTGTCCGGCAAGCTTGCCTTTAACGCTTAGACCCTGGTTCTGTTTCCTGACTATCTTGAGGAAATCGTCAAAAAAGCCCACTAAAAAGAAACCCAAGAATACGAATAGGCACAGCCAAATGATACTGTTGGTTAGATCCCCCCACAAAAAGACGCTTACCAGCAGGGTAAAGCCCATCAGGACACCCCCCATGGTAGGTGTGCCTGCTTTATCCTGGTGATTGGGGCCGTCCGCCTGGACATATTGTCCGTATTTCACCCGCCGCAGCCATTTAATGAACTTGGGCCCCAGAAGCAAACTCAGGATAAGGGCTGTAAGCAAGGCATAAATGCTTCTGAAGGTAATGTATTGAAATACATTGAATAAAATTATTTCTTCACCCAGCGGGGAAAGGAGATGGTAAAGCATGTGACTTCCTTAACCTGTTGTTTGTTGTTCCATAAGGTTTTGAAAGGCTTGCAGGAAGCTTTCCACCCCTGCCTTCCTGGAGCCCTTGAACAGGATCACCCCCCGGGAAAAATTCATTCGTTTCCAGTGCGACACAAAAGAAGACGGGTCTTGTACCTGATAAGCTTTTTCACCCAGGGAGCTTTCTAGCTGTGCAACCACGTGCTCGAAATTGGATCCGCAGTAGAAAAGGGCCTGAAAATCCATTCGGCTTAATTTTTTCCCTAGCTCCTTGTGGGCGTTTTCCTCTTCTTGCCCGAGCTCTGCCATGTCTCCCAGAACCAGGAACAAATCACAGCCCCGGGACAATTCCTGTGCAGTATTCAGGGCAGCCTGCATGGAAACAGGATTGGCGTTGTAAGTATCATCGATAACAGTCCAGCCGGCACTGGAAAGAATAGACAGCCTTTGTCCGGGGAGCGTGGCTTGGCTCAGCCCGGACTGCACTTGTTCCGGGCTCAACCCGTATTCCAAGGCAACCGCCCAGAGCGCTGCCAGGTTCTCGTTTAGGTGGCTTCCGGGAACAAAGCAGGAAAACCTGTATTCCTTTTCCCCGGTCCGCAAAAGACAGTTTTCAGCAGAAGAGGCGTGCAAATGGTAGTGTGCCTGCTCATCTCTGCAGGAGAACCAAGTCGTGTTCAGGCCGGATCTGGCCGTGGCCTCCTGCTTCAACTCGGGATAATCCAGGTTGATAAAGGCCTTGTGGTCCGGCTGCAGGTAATCCAGGATCTGCGCCTTGGCAGCTGCTACTCCGCGGACATCCTTTAAGCCTTCCAGGTGGCAGGGGCCGACATTGAGAATGAGCGCTGCATCCGGGCGCAGGATTGCTCCCAGCTCCTGCATGTCGTGGGGATTATTAATGCCTAGCTCCAGGATCCAGAAATCCTCCTCCCCGGTAAAATTGAGCAGGGAGAGCGGCAGCCCTATCTGGTTGTTCCAGTTCTGATAGCTTTTTCCCACCCGGTAACCGGCACTCAGCACCCCGGCCAAAAGTTCTTTAGTAGTGGTTTTCCCGGCAGAGCCAGTGACACCGATGACCACGGCCCTGGTTTTGTTCCTCCAGTAGCCCCCAAGTCTGCCCAGGGCCCGAGTGGTATCGTCCACTAGCAGTACCGGGATCTTGGGCGGATTGGGCAAGGGCTGGTGCACCACCACAGCAGAGGCCTGCCTGGATGCGGCCTCCTGGACAAAGTTGTGTCCGTCCATCCGGGAACCGCGCAAGCAGAAAAAGATATCCCCGCGCTTGACCAGGCGGCTGTCTGTTTGTACTCCGGTTGCCCACTGGTCCTGGCAGTCGTCCAAATCGCCAAAGCTTTTCAAAGCATGGGCTACTTCCTGGAGTGAAAGCTTCATGGGGTATTCACCTCCCTGTAAGCTCCACCCGCCTCTTCCGGGAAGTATTCTTGAAGGGCTCGCTGTATTTCCCGTACATCGCTGAACTTTTGCCGCACTCCCTGGATTTCCTGGTATGTTTCATGGCCTTTGCCTGCCACCAGCAAGGCATCTTTAGGGCCCAGCAAAGCAATCCCCAGCTTGATGGCTTCCCTGCGGTCCGGCTGAACGTGTACCCTGGAATGCTGATCCACCCCGGGAAGTATGTCCCGGATGATTTGATCCGGGTCTTCAGATCTGGGGTTGTCCGAGGTCAAAATGATTTCCTGCGCGTATTCGGAAACAGTTCTGCCCATGTCCGGACGTTTGCTCCGATCCCGGTCTCCGCCGCAGCCGAATAGAACTACGAGACGCTCAAAATCCAGGTTTTTAAGGGCTCGGCAGGCATTGTCCAAGGCATCAGGGCTGTGGGCGTAATCTACAAATATGTGCAGTCCCTGGGAGTTGCCCACTTTTTCCAGCCTTCCGGGAACGGTCTGCATTTCCTCCAGGCAAAGGAGCTGCTCAGGGTCTAGGCCCAAGCAAATGCCGGCACCCTGTGCAGCCAGCAGGTTCTGTGCATTGTGCACCCCAGCCAGATGGGAACTAAGCCTCCAGGTTCGGTCCCGGTACGTGCATTGCAGATCCAGTCCTTGGGCAGTGTTGTGCAGCAGCTCTCCCCTTAGAGCGGGGTTATGTGCCTGGTGCAGGCCGTAAGTAAGCGGTTTCAAGGCGATTCCAGCCAGATCCCTGCCATAGGGATCATCTGTATTGATTACGCTTCCCAGCAGGGTTTCCGGGCGGTTGCTTGTGAACAGCTTTTTCTTGGCGTTGAAATAAGCCTGCATATCCGGGTGATAATCCAAATGCTCCCGGGATAGGTTGGTAAAGATGGCCACATTAACATCTATCCCGGCCAAGCGATCCTGGTCCAGGGCGTGGGAGGAAGCTTCCAGGCAAACTGTCTCCACCCCCTCCCGGTCCATTCGGGCCAACATGTCGTGTAGTTCCAAACAATCCGGGGTGGTGGTGTTGCCTTCCAGTTGAGTTCCTGGCCAGCGGTAATTGACCGTGCCTATCACCCCGGTTTTAAATCCGTTTTTGCTAAGCAGGTGTTCCAGCATGTAGCTGGTGGTGGTCTTTCCGTTGGTGCCGGTGATCGCGATGATCTTTAGATTTAGTCTCTCGGTTCCGTAATAGGCTTTGGCCAGTTCCCCCAAGGCCCAGCGGGGATGAGGGTGTTGTATCAGCCGCTCGTCCAGCTCTTCTTGTCCTGAGCCCTGGGCCAGGATCACGTAGGCTGCGCCCCTGTCCAGGGCTTCCGGAATATAGCGGGTTCCGTGGTCCCTGGTCCCGGGTAGGGCCACAAATATGTCCCCAGGCTGTACCTTTCCGGAATGGGACTTGACGGGTCTGCCCTGAGCGGCTTCTTGTATTGTCTGATTCCAGGTATTCACTTTAGATGCCTTAAAACAATGGTTCAGAACCCGGAAGATAGCTTCAGGGTTATCTCCCGGGTGTGCTCATCCCAGGAACTGCCCGGAGCAGGGCTTTGTTCCCGGACCACCACTCCTTTGCCCTCAAGATCGAAGGCGATGCCCTCCTTTAAAAGATTCTTTACTGCCGTGCGCAACGGGACTCCCCGCAAGTCGGGGACTTCACGGGTGTCAAAATCCTGTTTTATCCCGGAGCTGATGTGAAAACGGGTGCTGTCTTCCTGGTGAACGGGTTGTATCTTGTGCTCACTCTGTTCCAGGGACATGGCTTGTAATCCCGGTGTGTTCTGCGAGGGGAGCAAGCGATTTCCGATGCGCTTGAACGCTGGGGCTGCTACTATCCCCCCGTAGTGTTGGCCCTTGGGTTCATCCACCAGGACCATGACCATGTATTCGGGATCCATTGCAGGTAAAAAACCCACAAACGAGGAAATATATTCGTCCTTGTATCCGCCCTGAGATGATGCCTTTTGGGCGGTTCCGGTTTTGCCTGCGACCTGTACCCCGCTAATATTGGCCCGGGTCCCAGTGCCGTCCCTTTCAACAGCGTCCTTTAGCATTCTGCGGACCTCTCGGCTGACTTCCCGGGAGAATACCCTGGCACCAGAGGGCTTGCTGCTGCTTTCCTCCCGGAGCAGGTTCAATTCAGTGTATACCCCGTCATTGGCCAGGGTCAGGTAGGCCTCGGCCAGTTGCAAGAAAGAGCTGGCCATCCCTTGGCCAAAGGAGATGGTAGCCAGATCCATTTGGCTCCAGGTTCGTGGAGGCCGGAGAAGCCCCTTGTTTTGTGCCGGCAGAGGGAGCTGGGTAGGGGTGTCCAGGCCCAGCTTCCTTAGATAGCGGTGATACTTTTCTGCTCCCAAGTCCAGGCCAAGCTTGGAGGCTCCAATATTGCTGGAATATCTAAGGACACGGCTCACAGTGAGCCAGCCGTGATCATGGACATCCTTGATCCGATTGTTGCCCAGTGCCCAGCTGCCCTCCTCACAAAAATACAAAGAATCGCTGCGCGCGACTTGTTGCTCCAGCACCGCTGCCACGAGAAAGGGTTTCAGAGTGGAACCGGGTTCATACAGGTCCGTGGCTGCCCGGTTCCTCCAGAGAGCGGGGCTGGACTGCCGGAAATTGTTGGGATTGAAAAAGGGATACTGGGCCCAGGCCCTAATATCGCCCGTAGGTACGTGTACCACCATAGCTATGCCGTGGTCTCCCTGGTATTCTTCCACAGTTTCTTTCAGGGCCTCTTCCGCGGTAAACTGGACTCTGGAGTCTATGGTGAGGTAAATATCCTCGCCGTCCACGTCACGCGCAGGTTCTTGGGGTACGAGAGTGAATCGGTTCCCGGAAGCATCCCTTTGCATGACCATAAGCATTTCAGCCCCGCTCAAGCGTTGGTCCAGGGACTTTTCCAAACCCTCCAGGCCGGTGTTGTCCACTCCGGTAAATCCCAAGACCTGTCCCAACATGTGCTTTTGAGGGTATACCCGGGTGTGCTCGTCTATGATAAACACCCCGGGTATCTCTTTTTGTTCCACGGCATGGGCAGAGCGGTCACTGATCTTTCTTTGGATCCAGACAAAGCTTTTTTCTCTAGCCAACTTGCTACGGATGCTTTCAGCCTCCATTTCCAGGGCCCTGCTCAGCTTCTGGGAAGCATCTCGGATATCTTCCATGAGAACCGGGTTGGCGTACACGGATTTGCTGCGCACGCTCTGGGCGAGTACCCGCCCTTTTCTATCAAATATCTCACCCCTTTTGCCCTGGATCTTTTCCTGGCTGAAATATTGTTTCTCTGCCTGGGCAGCCAGCTCATCACCTCGCAGGATCTGGATATCTGCAGTCCTGGCCCATAGTCCGCCCAGGACAAGGAAACAGGCTGATAAAAGCAAAGCGATCTTTACTTTGCTCCAGTCCCGGGATGAATGTTTGGTGCTTTTGCCGGCCATGATGCATTATTTCCTTATCTCCCGGATCTGCTTTTCATCCGGCTTGACAAGACCCTTTTGTTTGCCCTGCTCTTGAAGCCGATACGGAGAAAGCAGGTTGTTACGTTCTATGGTCAGCTTGGTGTTCAGTTCCTGGTTGTTTCGGTATTCTTGCTGCAGGTTTTCCATGCGATAAGCCAGATCCATTCTTTCCACGTTCACCAAAACCCTGCCCATCCCCAGGAGGAAGGCCAGCACCAGCAAAACAGCCACCCATTTATAGTATTTGTGATCTTTCTTTCGGGTCATGAATGTAATTTTGCAGCAGCCCTATTTCACGTTTTTTCGGCCGCTCTGAGCTTGGCGCTTCTACTTCTGGGGTTTTCCTGTTTTTCCTTTTCCGTGGCAGTAAGAGGCTTCTTGGTTAGAATATGGAATTCTTTTTGGTGTCCGCAGTTGCATATAGGCGTCCTGGGGGGGCACAAACACGTTGAAGCCTGCTCCCGGAAAAAGTGCTTTACTATCCTGTCTTCCAGGGAGTGAAAAGAGATAATCACCAATCTGCTCCCTGGTTTTAAGTGCTCTTTTATTTTTTTTAGGAAAGCCTGCAGGCTTTCAAGTTCCTGGTTAACCGTTATGCGAAGGGCCTGAAAGGTTTTGGTGGCCGGATGATTCCTGGCGCTTCGTCTCCTCGGGGCCGGGTAGGCCTGCTCCACAATGTCTGCCAGTTCCAGGGTGGTAGTAATAGGCCCTTTTTCTCTGGCTTGGACTATGGCTTTAGCTATCCTGGAAGCCATGGGTTCCTCCCCGTATTCCCAGATGATTCTTTTCAGTTCCGAGAAAGAGGCTTTTTGCACCAGGCTGGATGCAGGCTGAAAGCCATGGCTCATGCTCATGCGCATATCCAGGGGGCCGTTTTGAATAAAACTGAATCCTTTTTCCCTTTTATCCAGCTGCAAAGAGGATACCCCCAAATCCAGCAAGGCTCCGTCCAGCTTTTCCCAGCCCAGGTCCTGCAGATATAAATCAAAGCGGTGGAAAACGTCCTGGACAAGTTGGACCTGCTGGGAATAATCTTGCATGTTGCTTTCAGCCAGATCCAGGACCTCCTGGTCCAGGTCCATGCCCAGAACCCGGCATTGTGCGTTACATCTTTGCAAAATCCTGAGAGCGTGCCCTCCCAGTCCCAGGGTGCCGTCCAAGTAATATCCGCCCGGACTAGGCTGTAAAAAATCCAGGACCTCCTCGGCCATCACCGGCTGGTGTCCAAACGAGTCCGGGCCGGCTGTCTGCAGGGAACTAACCGACATTGGTCTGCATTATCCATACATGCTTGAGAGTTAACTACAGCGAGAATTAATACTGGTTCTGTCAACAGGACCCTGTTATAGTTATCCTTCTTCAGGCCCGAGGGTTCTTCAAACAGGCCGTAAAAACTCGCTCCAAAGCAGCGTAGATCAAAATCTAGTGTATATGGACAGCCCGATTCAGGAGCAAAATGGAGCTACATAGAAACTGGGAGCTTCTTTTAGACCTACGATTTTGATGAACGCTGCCTACGTCGCTCACACAGTTTACGCCCAGTTTGAAGAACCCTCGGGCCTTTTCTGCATAAGTTTCGTTGTAGTTAACAACTACAGCGAGAATTGATACTGGCTTTGTCAGCAGGGCCTCTTATAGCAATAAATTCTTTTCTACAGTAAGCTTTGTTGTAGCTGTTTTAATGTTAAAGGTTAAAGGTATGAGAAACCGATAGTTTCAAAACTTGGCAAATATGGTAAATAGTTGCTCAAAAAGCTAGAATCTTAGCTCAAATCCGTTTTCGGCCAGGGAATCCATGATCCCGTCAAAATCCTGCTCCATCTTTTTGCGCTGTTCTTCGAATCGCCCCAAGTCCCAGATTTCGAATTTGCGTCCCACTCCGGCCAGTATGACTTCCTTATTAAGTCCGGCATAAGAGCGAAGATAGGGCGGGACCAGAATGCGTCCCTGATTGTCAAAACTGGCCTCCATGGCCCCGGAGATAAAGAACCTGTGAAAATCCCTAAATTTCCGATTGGCCATATTTAGTTTGTTAAAGCTCTGTTCAATCTGCTCCCATTCAGGTATAGGGTATCCAGCAACACAGCCATCAAAGTTGGTTAGCATTACCCTGGGATCAGAGGACTGTTCCAGGATTATATCCCGGAATTCGGGCGGCAGCATCAGCCTGCCCTTAGGGTCTATGCTTCTATGGCTGTGTCCTCTAAACATAATTGGCTATCCACTATTTACCACTTTTTACCACCCGATACTCTCTAAAGCAAGGAAAAGTCAAGAAGTAAAAAAACTAGAGATTTTGGTTAAAAGACTTTTTTTTAGTCATTTTTAAATAACCACCTAGAATCCATGAAATCATAATTACAATAAATTTTTTAGAAAGAGGTCTGAAAATCGGGAAAGCCTGATTTTTTACTTTTTTTAGTGTGGCCCTTTGTGCTATGAGTATTGCTCAAAAAGGGTGTTTTGGCTTTTTTAGGCCCTGGTGTTTTCAGGGAATCAATTTTTCAAAAAGGAACAAGGGTATATGCATACCAAGATTATCGCCACCATCGGGCCGGCTAGTAAGGAACGCAACATGATCAAGCGGTTGGTGAAGCAAGGGGTTCGGATCTTCCGACTCAACTTTTCCCATGGATCGGCCCAGGATTTCGATCCCATAATTCGCGAGATCTTAAGCGTGGAGGAGGAGCTCCAGACTGGACTGACCATTATGCAGGATCTCTCCGGACCCAAGCTTAGAACCGGAGAGCTGGAAACCTCTCCCATGAGCATCAATGTCGGAGATGAGCTGTTCATGGGACCTATTGATGCAAAAGAACGCAAGGAGCCTTACCTGCCTTTCGATCACCCCGAAATCCTGGACGATGTTCAATCCGGGGATGAGGTGCGGGTGAGCGACGGAGGGCTTAGTTTTGAAATAACTGAAAAGATGGGAAATATTGTCAGGATTAAGGCTAACAATCATGGGATTATCACTTCTCGCAAAGGGATAACTTTCCCAGGAATAAGGGCCTCTATAGCTGCCTTGACCACCAAAGACCGCGAAGACCTGGCAGACGGACTGGATTTGGGCATAGATGCAGTGGCCATGTCTTTTGTGCAGTGCCCGGAAGATGTGGCTAGCGCAAAAAAGGTTATAGAGAAAAAGGGGCGCAATGTCCCGGTCATAGCCAAGCTGGAAAGACAGGTAGCGGTTCATAGCCTGGATGAGATCCTCAAGGTGGCTGATGGCTTGATGGTCGCTAGAGGAGATCTTGGCCTGGAATGTCCTTTGCCTTCACTGCCAACCCTGCAGAAGCGGATTATCTTTGCTTGCAATCAAGCAGCCAAGCCGGTAATAGTGGCCACCCAGATGCTTCTGTCCATGGTTAGCAATCCCATGCCCACCAGGGCGGAGACCACGGACGTAGCCAACGCTGTGCTGGATGGTACTGATTGCCTGATGCTCTCGGAAGAAACCGCCATAGGACAGTATCCGCTTCAGGCAGTGAGCTACATGCGCCAGATTGCAGAGGAGGCGGAAAAATTCTTCTTTGAATTGGACAAAAGTCCTATAGAGCCCAGGGATAAGGCTTCGGAGGACTTTATGGGTTACAATGCCTGTCTGCTGGCCAAAAAGATACAGGGAAAGGCTCTGGTGGCTCACACCGACTCCGGGGCTACTGCCAGGCTTATCAGTTCCTGTAGACCCGTCCAGGATATATACGGGCTGACCACCAGTGCAGACACCCAAACATTCCTGAATTTTTCTTGGGGGGTGGTGCCGGTGCACATTCCGGAAGAGCCCAGAGACCATTTGCAGCGTACAGAAAATTTTGTAGAGGAGTTCCCGGGATTCATGTCCGGTGATGACCTGGTCATAACCGCAGGGCATCCCAAGCCTGGGTTTGAGAGCTCCGCAACCAATCTGCTCAAGATTTATAGAAAATAGACCATGACCTCTAAAAACATAGATTCAGAAAGTTTAGGCGAAGAATTTTACCAGGTTTCTCCGGAAATCCTGGCCAGTTTCCCCAAGTTCCGCTTGCCCCTGAACTTGTATCGGTTCCGGGAAGACATTGGGGTGCTTGAGCCTTTTTATTACGCAAACAACCGCCTGGATCAAAACATGCAGAAGGAGCTGCACCAGTACTGCCAAGAGGGACAGATCTTTGTTTCCCGCCATGATCACAAGATATATGCCCAACATATCAGTAAGCAGCTGGATCTGATCCTGGTGGACAAAAATCTCACCTCCCAGGAAATAGTATATACCATACGCCACGCTCTGACCGAAAAGACAGGTGAGTTTTTTGAACAGCCGGTGCCAGTGGTGCTGGAGAATCTAAGATTCGATGTCCAGGTCACGACCCAGTACATTTGGGATGATCCGCATCGAATAAACTCTTTGCTCAAGATGCTGTGGCAGGATTATTCTTGGGCCAGATTGTGCTACAATAGCACCATAATCGGGATGGCCCTGTTTATCGAGCTGCAAGGGGACAGCCTCAGGCGCAAGCACCTGGATCAGCTGGCATTAGGGCTAGCCACCCACTTGGTAGGGCTTACCAAGGTGCCCAAAGTGATTCTGGAAAAGAAGACCAATCTGAGCCGGGAGGAAAAAAGCAAGCTCCAAAACTATCCCATGGTGGGCGCAACCATTATGCGCAAGCTGGATGTCCTGGAAGAGATTGTTCTCAATTGTCATCTGGAGCATAAGGAGCTTTTGGACGGAACCGGCTACCCCCGCGGACTAAAAACAGGGGAAATGAGCTTGTACGGCAAGCTGGCCTCACTGGTGCATACCTTCAGCGAAATGACAACCAAAGATTCCGGGGCTTCTGCGGATATAGGTAAATCCTTGGAGTATTTGGCCCGGTCCACAGATAAGTACGACTCCAAACTGGTTAAAAAGCTCCTGAAGAGCTCCCAGAAAATCAGAACCTCCCAGGAAAGCTGATCACTTCTCGCTGTAGTAGGCCCGGGAAGTGCTGCTCTCCGCCACCATGACCCATTCCAGGCTTACTTCCAGAGAGTTGAGCTTGGATTTTAGTCCCTGGAATACAAAATAGGCCAGGTTTTCCGAGGACGGGTTGACGCGCTCGAATTGGGGCAAGTCATTCAGGTGCTTATGGTCCAGATCCCGGAGCACCGCTTGCAGATTATCCTTTAAATCCTTGAAATCCACGAGCATGCCGGTATCCGGATCAACTTTGGATCCGCAAACCTCTGCCTCCACAAGAAAGTTGTGACCGTGCAGATTCTCGCACTTGCCTCCGTAATTCCGCAATTGATGGGAAGCGCTAAAATCCGAGCCCACTCTGAGGCAAAACTTGGCTTGGGGCATATAGTCTCCTTTTATTTATTGTGACGTGACTACAACGAAACTTATTGTCCAGAGGTCCGAGAATTCTGCAAACAGGCCGTAA
>CAZNYT010000024.1:0-25324 GCA_964577315.1 uncultured Desulfovibrionales bacterium | reverse complement strand
TTTGGATCTATCGGACTCTTTTGTTTATAACTTTATGGCTCCAGCAGCACTTCTTATCCCCAGGGCCGGGAATTCGGCTAACAGGCCTACGTCGCTCACACAGTTTACGTCCAGTTCGCGGAACCCTCGGACCTCGAGTACGAGTTGCTGCCATATTAGTAAGGCTGTTTGTAGAGCCATGGTTATAGAACTAAGTTTTGTTGTAGTTACAACTGGGAAGAGTTTAATATGGATGTCTCTATCAAGCAAGCGGTGCAGAGGATTCAGTCCCAAGGCGTGATCATTTATCCCACAGAGACTTTCTGGGGGGTGGGAGGATTGGGTACCAGCCCGGAGGTGGTGCAAAAAATAAGGGTTTTGAAAAAACGGCCAGAGCACAAGCCTTTTCCGCTGATCGCAGGAAGCTTGGAACAGGTCTTAAATTTTGCATCCCTGGACGATTCCGGCAGGGATCTGGCGAAAAGGTTCTGGCCAGGCTCCCTTTCCATCCTGGCTCGGGCAAAGCAGACTCTGGCACCCGGGGTCCGGGACGAATCTGGGATGGTTTCTATCAGGGTCTGCCCTCATCCAGGTGCAGCCCAGCTTTGCCTGGAGGTGGGAGCCCCTCTTATTGCCACCAGCGCCAATCCCAGCGGTGGGGCGTCTTGTTCCCGGTTGCAGGAAATAAACTCCGGTATAATTCAGGAAGCGGACTTAATACTGGATTGGCAACCATATCCTGCTGGGGGCTTACCCTCCACACTGGTTCGGGTGCTGGGCCCGGCACGAGTGCAGGTGCTTAGGCCGGGCAAGGTTGCCCAGGAGGAATTAGAGAAATCGGGATGGGAAGTAGTTTAGACCCCTCAAGAGCTTATCCAGGTCGAGACGGACCTGCTCTCTGGAAATGCTGGACATGCATATGGGATGGGAACAATTTATCCTGGCGGTTGCGGTACAGGGAGCGCATTCTGCTGGGCTTTCCAGGTGCTGCATCCCCTGGGGAGCCCATCTGTAAGTAGGGGTGGGCCCGAATAGGACCAACCCCGGAACCTGGAACATGGCTCCCAGATGCATGGGGCCGCTGTCGTTGCCCACAAGCAGCACTGACTTTTGGATCAGCCTTTGCAGCTCTGCCAAATCCCGGCAAAGAATGTGTTCTGGGGCCGAGTCCGGGAGGTCCAAGTTTTCTTCTGCCGGCCCCAGGACCAGTTTGGCTTGAAGCCCGCTTTGCTCCAAGTGTTGCGCGGCCCAGACAAAATTTTCCAGGGACCAGTTCTTGAAATGATGTCCGGATCCAGGAAAAATAAGCGCGTGTTCAGGAGGGTGATCCTCGCTAAAATGCCGCAGCCACACCTCATGCCAATCGTTTCTGAAAGGAATGCCTTGGGTCTCTAGCTGGGCAGCGTAAGTGGTACGCACGTGTATGCATTGGCAAGTCTCGATGCCAGTAAGATAAACTAGGTCCCTGTGAGCAGGAACAGTAACTTTGTCCAGGCCGAACCAGAAAACAGTGTATCCTTGCAGGGCCTCGGGCCAGCAGGATCGGGAGTAAAGGCTGTCCAGGGCATTGCCTAGCCCGGGACCGACCTTGTGGATCCCCAGGGGCTCAAGCCAGGGAAGAAAAGCTTCCCTGCCGTGCCAGTAGATATCAGCTCCAGGAAAACGGGATCTTATGGACAAAAAGAGGGGCCATGCGATAAGAAAGTCACCCAGGGCCCCCTTGTGCACCAATATAATGTTGCCTTGATCCTCTTTTTCCATTATAAGCCGATTAAGGTCTGACTAAAGGTTGTTAAATGCAACGTAACTATTCAGGGGATCTTTCTGCGTGCCGAGTACCCGGCTCGCGCTTTCTAGGCTAGGCTTCTCAGTAATTTCAGCCAAGAAGATTCTGGGAGCCTTACGGTAGAAGCACGCGACAAGACCTGGTAATTTTTTTGGTGTATAACTATAACGAAACTTGTTATCCAGAGGTCCGAGAATTATGCAAACAGGCCGTCGCTTACACAGTTTACGCCCAGTTTGCAGAACCCTCGGACCCAGGGAAAGAGTTGCTGTCATAATAGTAAGACGGTTTATAGAACCATGATTATAGAACTAAGTTTCGTTGTGGTTCTAATTAGATCAAAATGAAAGTATTTCTCAGGGCCATTTATGAGCCAATATAAACCCTGTCCTTCCTGTGGACAATCCGTGTTTGTGCACAAGAATCCTGTGCCCACCGTGGATGTGATCATTTATTTTCCACCCGGTCAAATTGTTCTGGTGGAGCGCAGAAAATTCCCTCAGGGTTGGGCCTTGCCCGGGGGGTTCGTGGATTACGGGGAAAAGGTTGAATCCGCTGCTGTCCGGGAAGCCAGGGAAGAAACCGGGCTGGATGTGGTTCTTACCCGGCTGCTGGGGGTCTATTCCCAGCCGGATCGGGATCCCAGGCAGCATACCTTGAGCGTGGTTTTTACCGCCCAGGCAGCGAATATGTGGGACCTTGCAGCAGGGGATGATGCGGGCAAGGTGGCCCTGTTTCATTTTCAGGATTTGCCGGAGCTGGCTTTCGATCACGCACGAATCATTTCCGATTTCAAAAAGATACTGGAGAAGTTAAGGTAAATCCATGTACATCTGCATCGATTTGGGTGGCAGCAATATCCGGGGAACCTGGATGGACAAAAGCGGCTCCTGGGGGCAAGTGACAAGCCTTTCCCGTCCCAGGGACCTGGAAGGCACCAAGCAGGCGTTGAATCAATTGATCCGGGAATTGATAAACCAAAGCGGGCAAGGTGTGGAAGATATCGGGTTGGCCAGCGCCGGTCCCTTGAACCTAAGTCAGGGTATTTATTTGAACCCCACCAATATGCCAGAGCTTAAAGGTTTTGATGTGTGTGGTTTCCTGGCCGGACAATTTGGAGTCCAGCCGGTTTTGGAGAACGATGCCCAGGCAGCTGCACTGGGAGAAACTTACCTGGGGGCTTTATCAGGAGAAAGGTCTGCTCTGGTTTTTACCCTGGGAACCGGCTTGGGATCAGGGGTGATCCTGGGCGGGAAAATCTGGCGCGGAGACTTGGACGCTGGTCCGGAACTGGGTCATATTTATCTGGGGCCAGGGCGGAAAAAGAGGTGCGGCTGCGGCCAGGTAGGTTGTGCAGAAACTTGGCTTAATGCTCGGGCACTCAAGGACTTGGCTGGTCAAAACCAGTTATTGATAGGGGATTTGTTGGAATTGGATCAGCACTTGGAGCAAAAAAACCCCGGGGCTGTGCAGGCCCTGGAGCAATACGGGAAAAGATTGGGGCTTTATCTAAGCCAGATGATTTCCGTGTTCGGAATCAAGAACATTGGCCTGAGCGGCGGAATCAGCAGACTCTTTCCTTATTTTTCCCTGGGGATATGGGATAGCTTGAGGTTCAGGCTGGCACACAGGCCCTGGTTGATACCGGAAAAAATCGAACCTTCCCCTGACCCTCAGATGAGCGCCTTGTGGGGGATGGCGTGTTTGATTCTGGACAGGAAAAATACAGCCGGATGATTGTTGGGTTTGCGCCTAGTTTCAAAAGTTGTAAACGGATTAAGGATTAGTACGTTATGGCATACCAACCGGATATTTATTTCGTGGCATCCGAGATCTATCCCTTTTCCAAGACCGGCGGGCTTGCTGATGTTATGGGAGTGCTTCCCCTGACACTGCACAAGATGGGATTGAAAGTTAGCGTTATAACTCCGCTCTACGGTCGTCTCACCACCAGCGCCTACCATTTGCGCCTGACATACGAGGATATAAAAGTGGGGTATCCCTGGCCCGAGACGACAACGGATGTGTTTTGTGCCGATTACCAGGGGATGCCGGTTTACCTCCTGGACAGGGGGGAATACTTCGATCGCCGCAACTATTACTGTACCCATAAAGGGGATTACTTTGACAATTGCGAAAGGTTCATATTTTTCTGCCGGGCAGCCATGGCCTTGATGCGGACTATGGATACACCCCCCAAAATTGTGCACTCCCATGATTGGCATGCTGCCTTGATAAGCCCGCTATTGTACTACCAGCGCAGGAGTGATCCCTTCTGGAGAGATACTGGTACGGTTTGCACCATCCATAATCTGGTTTTTCAGGGACAATTCTCGGTGCGGTTGTTCTGGGATTGCGGATTGCCCTACGAGGCCTGGAACCCGGATGGAGTGGAGTACTACGACAGCTTTAACCTTCTCAAAGGCGGGATAGCCTACGCGGACAAGGTGACTACTGTTAGCCCCTCCTATGCCCGTGAGATACTAACCCCGGAATTCGGTTGCGGGATGGAAGGTATTTTGCAGCGGCGCAGCCATGACGTGGAAGGAATCTTGAACGGGGCTGATTACGAGGTGTGGGATCCTGCAAGTGATTACTACCTGGAGGCCAATTACTCTTTACAGGATATGTACGGCAAGCATTTGTGCAAGCAGGATCTGTTAAGCAGGGTGTATCTCTCGGATACCCTTTTGTCCCGGCCTGTCCTGGGGTTCATAGGCAGATTGCGCAGCCAGAAGGGTATAGATCTTTTGCTGGAATTGATCCCGGAATTGGTGGAGCAGAACGTGGGGGTCGTAGTCCTGGGTGAAGGGGATCCCATCTATGAAAACGAGCTCATGAACATGGTGGAGCGCTTTCCGGGGCATGTAGCCGGTGTTGTGGGCTACACCGAGGAGATGGCGCATAAGATACAAGCAGGTGCGGATATCTTCCTGATGCCTTCCAGATACGAACCCTGCGGCCTGACCCAGATGTACAGCCTGCGCTACGGCACCCCGCCCGTAGCTACCGCAGTGGGAGGACTCAAGGATACCATCGTTCCTTATCCGGAAGAGGGTGCGACAGGATTTGTATTCCCTCAGCCCATGGTCCAGGCGCTTCGGGAGGAGCTGCAGAATGCCCTTAACCTGTATCAGGATCCCGAGGCCTGGAAGGCCATGCAGGTTCGAGGCATGAGCACCGATTTTTCCTGGTGGAGCTCGGCTCAGGAGTATGTCCGGCTGTATCAAAGGCTGGGCTATGAAGGGAGCTGGTGACTTGCTCCTGAGTCGGTACTATTACAACGAAGCTTATTATCCAGAGGTCCGAGAATTCTGCAAACAGGCCGTAAAAACTCACTCCTACGTCGCTCACACAGTTTACCCCCAGTTTGCAAAACCCTCGGACCCAGGGAAAGATTTGCTGTCATAATAGTAAGGCGGTTTATATAGCCATGGTTATAAAACTAAGTTTCGTTGTAGTCAGTTCCGGAGTTTCTTTTCCGCCTGTTGCTTAGCAAACAGGTGCTGGCCGATTTCAGTCACGAGAGCGGGTATTACTTATACCGGGGAGGGGATATATGAAGATGAAGGAAGTAAGGCTCATGGCCCAGGAGAAAGGCGTTAAGCTGCCCTTTGCCGTGACCAAGGTGGAAGCAATTCGGAGGCTTCAAAAAGCAGAGGGCAACTTTGATTGTTTCGCGCGTGCGCGGGAAGGCTTTTGCGACCAGTACCAGTGCGTGTTCTACAGTGAATGTATGAGCATGTCCCCGGAAGACTGATCTTATGGCTCGCCTGGTTTATTCCATGGGCGATCCCAACGGGTTGGGCCCGGAACTGCTTTTTCTGGCTGATACTGCCAAATATGTATCCGCGCACAGTATCCTGATTGTGGGTCCGGAAGTCGCCTTGGAATATCACGCCCGGCACAGGCGAGCGGGAAAGTTTTGGTACCGGCTAAGAAGCCGGGAGCAGTTCCTGGAAAAGGGTCCGGGTATTTACTTGTATCAACCGGATGGGCTGGATACCTTTTCTCTAAGACCCGGAAAGCCAGAGGTTCAAGGCGGCTTTGCTGCTGGAACTTCCTTGACAGCTGCCTGCGGACTTCTCCGCACAGATCCGGAGATCGGGCTGGTAACCGGCCCCTTGAACAAGTCCCTGCTCTTGGAGGCCGGGTTCGAGTTCCCGGGGCATACCGAGTTCCTGGCCCAGCAGTTCGGGATTTCCAGGGAACGGGTGTGCATGCACCTTTGCGGGGATAAACTGCGCATCA
The DNA here is from genome assembly GCA_964577315.1 of uncultured Desulfovibrionales bacterium. Classification (GTDB taxonomy): domain Bacteria; phylum Desulfobacterota; class Desulfovibrionia; order Desulfovibrionales; family Desulfonatronovibrionaceae; genus Desulfonatronospira. Next base: position 19,308 of record CAZNYT010000024.1, on the reverse strand, counting down.
GCCTGGCTACAACCCACCTGCCCCTAAAGCAGGTTCCGGAAAACATGACTCAGGACAAAATTCTGCATTGCCTGCGTCTGACCAGTGCCTTTACCGCCCGGCTGCAGTTGGGACATAGGCCCGTGGCAGTATGTGGTCTGAACCCACATGCAGGCGAGGAAGGCAAGATGGGCAAGGAAGAACAGGAGATTATCGTCCCGGCCATTCAAGAGGCCCGGGCAAAAAATCTGGATGTTCAGGGTCCGCTGCCTGCGGATACAGTTTTTTACCGGGCTTACCACGGCGAGTTTTCAGCGGTTTTGGCCATGTACCACGACCAGGGGCTGGGACCGCTTAAACTGGTGGAGTTCGGAAGTTGTGTGAATATTACCTTGGGGTTGCCGGTTGTCAGGACCTCGGTGGATCACGGAACCGGCTATGATCTGGTAGGGACGGGCAGGGCAGGTGCCCACAGCCTGGAAAGGGCCGTGGACCTGGCTGTTTACTTACAAGAATCAAACCGGGATGATCACATCCTCGGGGTGGGTGGACAGGGTGGATAAGATGTGGGGCTTGTCCTTGATATGGATCATGTCCTTGATGCTTACTCCCAAATGGTTGAAGAAAAGTCCTGGTTCCAGGACCAGGATCTGATTTTTCTGGAAGCCGGGTTCCGGATCGCTTTTTTGCAGCTCCTCAACCAGAACTTTCATGGAGGAGCCCAAAAGCCCGGTTTTCTCCGCGATGGGCTTGAATTTATCTTCATCTTTTCGGTCTGGGGGAGAGTAGCTAAGAAGAGGGTCTTCGTTTATCTCCAGGCCGATCCCGTGTCCAGGGGAGTAGACCATGTTGGCTTCTACGCCGTTTTCCCGGAATAGCTCCCGTATTTTAATTTCCGGGTCATAGATGCTCTGCCCCGGGTTCATGCAGTCCAGCGCTATACTGCGGGCCTTTAGCACCAGCTCATAGTTGTCCAGAAAGGATTTATCCAGCTCTGATCCCAGGTAAAACATCCTGGTGATATCGGACCAATATCCCTGTACCCTGGCTCCAAAATCCACAAACAAGGGGCCTGTTTCCAGGATGCCGGACATCCACCTGGAGAAGGCCAGGGCGGTATTTGCCCCGCTTTTTACCAGACACCTGCTCTCATCCGCGCCCAGAGCCTGGGCTTTTGCCTGGAAAATTCCCGCGACCTCTTTTTCGGACATGCCCAAGGTGATATTTTTTCGGGTGTGGTCTATGGCTTGTTCAGCAATGTGACAGGCCTGGGTCAAACGCTCGGTTTCGAAGCTGTCCTTGATTCCCCGCAAGTTGTTGATCTCCGGGGACATATCCACCGGCTTGCGGATATTTAAAAATTTGAACAAAAACAGGCTCAAATAATCGTATTCCAGGCCCAAAGGAGAATCTCCTATCTTGCGCAGTACCCCAGAGATAGCAGATGAAGGCGGGTGCTTGTGCATTTTCTTGGTTATCATCCGGTTGTAAGCGGTTTGGGCTATATTCATGTCCCCGGCAACCACGGGAATCAAGGAATCCCTCTTGGCTTCTGCCAATGCGGATTTGGCCACTATTAGCTCCGGTTCTTCCTGGGTGGGTACCAAGAGAAAACAGGGCTCGCTGGGATAGAACGAGGTGAAATAAAATATGTTTTCCGGCTTGTGAATGAGGACTCCGGTCAATAACTTGCCTTGGGCGTTTTGCTGCAAACGAAGGATCCTTCTCCAGCCACTGGGTATTGTCTGTCTGAACATTTTTGCTCCAACTTTTGTAAAATGTGGTGAGTAGTTGCAAGTCTTACATATAATAAGCTTCGGTGTAGTTAGTCCTTGCGCTGGTTGAGCGTGGCAAGGGCAACAGAATAACGAACAGGGAAACGGTTATTTTAAGTTCAGCAGTCTTCTCCAGCTGAAGCCGGGCCGAAACTCCTGGAAATGGTACGGGACAAAGGGGAAGGCTCCCCACTTGGCCTTGAAGGAGACAATGCCCGGATTGATTCCCAGCCCCATATTTATGAATCTTTTGCCATTGTCTTGGGCGAGATGGACCATCTCTTGCACCAAAAGATCATTGATCCCGGGAATATCTTTGGTTTTGGCATCGGTGATATTGAAGAGATAAAAGGCATACATCCTGGCACCGGTTTCCAGGATGTCGAAAGCCACTATCTCATTGTTCTCCCTGAGTCTGGCCTCAAGGATCAAGGCGGTTTCGGAATGGGCCAGATATTCGGGCAAACGGTGAAAAAACAGGGCTTTGTCCTTTTGAAAACCCTTATACCTTATAAAATTGGTAACAATCTGTAAATGCTCCCGGGTGAAGTCCCTGCTGACAGAAGTATAAGCCTCTCTGGAGGCCCTTTTCAGCATGTTGCGCAGTTTGGCCCCGGTTGCGACCCGGTTCAAGTCCAGGCAATAGTAGTAATCCTGCTCCCATCGGGCTTGCTTGAAAGAGGATACCTGGAGCTGGATGGGACTGAACACTTTTAGATCCCTAGGACGGAGCTTGTGAACCAAATCCTGGATATGATCCTTGAGAACAGGGCCTTTTATCTCCAATGGCAAAGGATAGGCAATTATGTTCAACTGACTGCCAGCTTGATAATACAAAAGACCCTGGTGAAAGCGGGGTTCTCTCTCGGAAAAGGGCAGGAGGTACCTGGGCAGCTGCTCCGGTATGTAGGCAAGATCATGGATAAATTTGGTTTGGCAGGTGTTTAGCATGTCTTTCTGGTAAGGTGCCAGCCGCGCTCCGGGATTAGGACGTCAAGGTAAAGTTATGAATACCAAAAGCCGATTCAGTAATAAAGGACATAAAGACCCAAAAATTGGAGGTCCAGACATGGAGGTATAATCTATGTTAGTTCCCAATCATCATCTAGTCACGCCCAAGAGCCAGAACGAGGTTAAGGCCGAGCTCTTGCAGGCCAGCAGGGAAATCAAGATTGATCCCAGGTCCCAGGGAGAGGATCAGGGCAAGAACCAACCTTCTTATCCAGATGCCAAAAAGAGGGACAGGCAGTCAACTTCTTTGCAAGGTAAGGGCGATACCCGGGCTCATGAAGTGTATAACCAAAGAGCCCAAATAGTGCACATAGGTACAGGAGAGTAACAGGTTTCTCAGTTGCCTTCCTTAGTCCTGATGCAGGTAGCCCTGGATCATTTTTTGATAGCGTTTGCTGCTTCTGGTATAGATTCTGGCAAAGCGGATCTTGAGCATATCCCTGCCCTGTATCTCCTGGGGGGAAATCTCCAGGCACCTTATTTTTACCTGGGACATGAGCATGGTGCGCAAGGCTTCCCAGGTGGAGCGCTGTGAAAGATAAATGGTGTATTCTTCCTGAGCACCCTTAAAATCCCCGGTTGTGGGAATACCTTCCAGAAAGGCCCGGCCCAGCTTCCGGGCATATTCTTCCTGGTCCAGACCCAATTCCTGGACAAAAAAGCCGATCCGCATATACCTGCTTTGAAAAAAGCCCATATCCAGATCGAATCCCACTCTCAATCCGTCCTTTATGTCCTGGATGTCGCATTCCGGGGTGACAAACTTCATGAGCCGGGTGGAATCCTCGGATTTAAGCACCACACCCTCCTTGCCCTGGAAGTTAAGATCCCTGAGCAGGGAATAGAGCTCCCTGCGCTGGGAGGTGTCAAATTTGCCGAGACTGGGTGCTGCCGGTAGTTGGTATTGCCGCACTAGATCCTGCTTGGTCTCTACCGGGAGAAAGGAACCATCCGGGGCACAGATCTCGAAGACAAAAAAGTGGGCGCCTTCGGGGAGATCCTTGTGGCGTTGGAGGTTGTAAGGATTGTCTCCTAGAACTTCCCCGCAGAGAATATGCTGGGGATGATCCCGGAAGAAATGGTTTAGGTTGTTGTCCTGGGCCCAGATTTGAGCCCAGTCAGTACTGAAGGGGCAGATGAATCCACCCCGGGTGGCAGCCAGGAGGTTTCCTTCATGCATGAATATGCGCAGATTGTAGCCATCCAGCTTTTCCTCCGCCCAAAAAGGCATTTTCTTGAACAACCTCTTAATTCCGGGCTGGAGGCGATATACCCTCTTTATGGAGGGAAAGCCCATGATCTGTCTGGATAAGGATCCGGTATCCGGGTGGTACAGGTGCACTGTCCCCCGCGGGAAGGATCCGTCCTTGCGCTGTCTGCCGTAAGAAAGCCCGTTGTAGCTTAGCTCATCTATCTCCTGGGTGGTTTTGTTCATGGTTGCTCTCCGGGGATCCTGTGCTGATTGTATTTGCAGTAATTGATAAAGTCCTGGGCATTGAAAACCTCCAATCCCAACTCCCCGGCCATGCTGGCAATTCCCTGATCTTCGGTCAAAACAATTGCTTGGACCTCCTTGGCCAAAAGGACCACCTCCAGATCTTCGGTGCTGTCTACTATGCCGCTGCGCAATGCCTCCCGGTAGTGCTGGCGTACCCAGCGGACATTTTCCGGCACATTATCCCTTTGAATGGCCTTTTCAGCTATATGCAGGCCTTTGTTAACCCTTTGGCGCAACTTGTGAACAAAAGTGTGAAAGATGGCTGCCGGGACTTGGAGGTTATATAAATCCGGGTTCCGGACTATGGCCTGGCTGCGCAGAATGCCCAGTTCTTTTTCCGGTATAAAATTGGAAAGCTCCTTGAAAACAGCCATGGGGATGTAGATTTCAAAGCCATGCAGTTGGGTCAGGGAGGCGAACTCCTTTACAGCCGCGGATATATCCTGGGCAAAGTAAACATATGCCTCGGGATTAACCAACAGGCTGGTATCCAGCACAATCTTGCCGCGGGGAGAAAATGTCTCCTGGGTGAAAATATCTTGTGACATCTAAAACTGATAAATTACATGCAGTTACTGTCAACTTGAGAGGTGAAATTTAAAGCAGAAGGGAAACTATTCCCCTAATCTTTTTGCGTGTCTCGCCTTCCTGCTCGCGCTTTTCTGAACTTGGCTTACGGTCCCGCACCTACTTACTTGGATTTGATTGCCGTATGTTTTTCAAAGGTTCTTCAAGTAGGTGCGGGATTATCCTTATAAGCCTCGTCAAGAAAACTGGTGAGCCTTTCGGCAAAAGCATGCAAAAGATTCGGTGAATTGTTTTATTGAGCATTAAACAAGGAGTGAGTTTCCAGGAACTCGTGGTAATCATCGAACCAATAGGCACGGGGATTGCGCTTGCAGATATGGATCTTGCCGCTTTGATCCGGGTCTGCAGCGCGGTGATACCGGAAGATGATTTTATCTTCGGTCATGGCCAGGACCTGGATTTTGCCGTAGGCATGGGACATGGCCATCTTGGCCCTCTTGGCCAGGCCAGAGCACATGCTCTTGGCGGTTTGAAAGGTGTTGAATGCTTCTTCCACAGGCACTGCGTAAGGTTTGTTGCCCACTGTAGGGCGGCAGATAAATATGTAATAGGGAGCCACACCAACGTAGGACAATCGGTTGAGAAGATCTGCCATTACATGAGGGTCATCGTTTACACCTCGGATCATGGGGGTTTGATTGCACAGGATCCCCCCGGATTTTATAAGCTTGTCGCAGGCTTCCAGGCTGGCCTGGGTCATTTCCCTGGGATGAGCATAGTGGAGCATGAAATAGATCCTTTTTTCAGGCAGGCTGTATTTACTTACCATCTCCCAGAGTCCAGGGTCGTTAAGTATCCGGTATGGGTTGTAGGACAAGAGCCTGGTCCCTACTCGAATGATTTGGACGTGTTCGATGCTGCGCAGTTTGGCAATAATTTTTTCCAGCTTGGAGGTGGAGAGCATCAACCCGTCCCCGCCGGTGATCAGGACGTTGTTTATTTCCGGGTGGCTACGGACATATTCGCAGGCTGCTTCCCAGTCGGTTAACACCTCTTTTTGTTCCGGCTGGATAAAGAGCCTTTTACGGAAACAATAACGGCAAAATCCTCCGCAGGCATCACTTGCCAGAAGTACTGCCGTGCTTCTGTATTTGTGTTGTAAGCCGGGCATTACAGAGTAGCTCTGTTCGTCTGAGGCATCCATGCGGCCCCAAGGTTCCAGTTCCTCCTCACAGGGGATTATGATCCTGCGGATGGGATCCTGGGGATCATCCCAGTTGATCAGGGATAAATAGTAGTTGCAGGCACTGAATTCAAAGCTGTCCATGACAGGGTTCAAACGTTCAAGTTCCTCCGGCTTTAAGCCAGGTATCTTTTGGATATCGTTGATATATTCCGGTGTATGCATAAATCCTCCGGAGCCAAAAATTGCCGGTCAATCCAGCTTGGCTGATATTGTTTAAGTTTCAAAAAACTTGGCAGAATTTAGTCAAAAAGTATAATAAAAACAGATGGTTAGGCTGAGAAGGTGTGGAAGTAGCCTGTTAAGGAACAGATAAATTAAACTTTTTTAAAGGCGTGTCAAACATCCATTAAAGGGCAGATGTTTGTGTGGCAATCTGGGTTTACGTTATTGTTAATTGTGGATGGGATATTGCGTATTGTGTAAAGAGTTTTTTACATATTTTTCAACTTCTGGGCACCATTCACAGTATCCGGACACAGACCAGCCCGGGATTCCTTGGAGTTAGCCCTGGAAGCGGGCCCGGGCGTGGGCTTCTTGTTCTTTTTTGCCCTGGATTTTGAAAATACTGGCCAAGTCCTGCCAAAATTCGTTAACGTCCGGCCTCAGAGCTACACTTTGCCGGGCCAGGGACTCGGCTATCTGAGGGTCATCTCCGCTTTCCAGGTATATCCTGGCCATGAGGTTCAGGGAAAAGGCGTCCCTGGGATCATGAAGCAAGGCCTGGTGCAGATATTCCTGGCTCTGTTCCATTAGTCCCTGCTTCCAGTTCAGCCGGGCCAAATGCCTGGGCGCAAGTTTAGCTCCTTCAAAAGTATTGCCAGCAGAATAGTAATACTTTTGGGCGCGCTCGAATTCCTGGTTGTTCTCTGCCAACTGGCCAAGTCGCAGCAGGCTAAAGGCGTGTCCGGGATCAATGTCTAGGCACCCGGAAAAAAGCTCTTTAGCCTCCTGGAGATCTCCTTGCTTGAGACAGACGCATCCCAGATTGTACCAAGCCATGAGGTTGTCCTGTTCCCTGGAAGTTATTTCCTGGAAGTGCTGCCGGGCTAGTTCCAGCTTGCCCAGGCGGGCATAGCAAATGGCTAAGGAGTTCCTGGCCAGAGCATTGTTCTCGTCCGCGGCCAGGGCTTGTTTGTATTCTTCCAGGGCAGCAAAGATTTCGCCCTGGGTAAACAGGGTGTCCGCGCTGACTGTCAGGGTCAGGCTGTCAAAGCAGGCCAGCCTGGGGTGGGAAATAAGCCTTGCGTGCTCCAGGGCCTTGCGGCAATTCTCCAGGGTGTCCACCTTGGCGTAGTTGAGGCAAGGAAAGTACGCCAGGCCCACGCTCGCAGAAACATCCAATGCACTTTTTAGCTCTTCCAGTATCTCTTGCCACAGGCGGTGCAGGTCCGTGTTTCCGGAATCCGGGAAGTAAAATATCAAGCAATTGCTGCTGTAGCGCCCGCTTACAACATTTTGGGGGAAGTACCTGGACATGGTTTTAGTGATTTCCAGAACCAGGTTTGCACCCTCCACGTCTGGTGTGCGTCTCTTTTCATCTGTGTCTTCAAGATTTAGCATGGCCATGGAAAAGGAGCTATCCTTGGACCGGCTCTTGGTCCATAGGGCAAGAAAATCGCGGTAGGAATAAAGCCCGGTTAATAGATCCCGGGGTTGAATGCTTTTGCTGACCAGGCCCTGTTTTTCCAGAAAGCTGTCCTTTTCCGCCAATAAAGAGAGCTTGTCCCCGGCCTCTATGGTCCAGGCAGGGTCATTGAGATACAATACCTCTGCGATCGAGATACGTTCCTGTACTTCCTGAATAGCTATCTCTCCCTTGTGCAGAGCAGGATAATGCTCAGAAAGAGAGGCGCCAACTTTATGCCTGTGCTGGGAATGGCCAATGGCTTTAGGGGACCAGACCATGAACTTCTGGCCTTCTGCAGCATCCATGCTTTTGCCTAGGTTAAGTACCAAACGATTCAAGGGAAGAACTTCCAGTACAACACCTCCCTGATCCAGAATCTGTCCAAAGGCGTAGGTTTGACCAGGGCCGTTCTCCTTGGCTACGTTCATGGCTTCCCGGGCTTTTTGGCATATCAATTGGGCAAGCTCGTATGCTGGCTTTTTGAATTGCGGCCCCTTGATATCCTGGGGGAACAATGCCCAGCCCAGGCAAGCGCTCAGGGTAATCTTTTCCCCTGAGACCTGGTATTCAAAGACTTGGTCGGCTACCTTATCCCGGAGGTTTTCAGCCAATTCCCGGCATTTTCCTGGAGCAGCCTGGGGCCAGAAAACGGCCAGAGTATCGTTTTCCAACCGGGCAGCAGCTGCTTGTTCCGGAAGTTCCTCCTGGAGCAAAGTGGCTATCTTGGCAAGGATATCATCTCCGAAAGCGTACCCAAAGGTGTCATTAACGCGCTTGAAGCGATCCAGATTGAAGAGCATGACCGAGAAGGTGGTAGTATATTGATTCAGTCCAGAATCCATGGAAGCGGCCGGTCCCAGGGTTAAGCTGGACAAAATGTCTTCCACGGCATTTTTGATAATTTCCAGGAACTTTTCCTGATTGTAGAGATCGGTCAAGGAGTCTATGCAGGATTGTTTGTGCAGCAACACCTTATCCAGGCACAGGGAAACGATCCCCGGTAAAATATCCACCAAGCCCTGCATATGCTCCGGATCGGTCCCCTTGGCAACGAATACGCCCAGGAATCGTCCCTGGTGCATCAGGGGCAACAGGATGCGATCCTTTTCCACCCTGGGGGCAACTTGGTCCCCGCGGTATAGTGCCGGCGGGACTTCCTTGGGGAAATACAAGCTATAGGCAGTGAAATTTATGGCAGAGGCCAAAGATTCCTTGAGAACGGATTCGAATAGGATGAGATCGCTTTTTTTTATGTTGGTATGCATAAGGTTCGCTTACCGGGTTGGAACCGGGGTTTTTGAAGTAAGACCAGCAATGATTCCCTGACTTGGGCTAAATATCTTATGGAGACCACCCTGTCCAGAGCTGAGAAAGTTTTTTGTTCCAAGCTTGCATGGGTTGAAAAACATTTTTTTTGCGATTACCAATTGTCAATTCAAAAGAAGCAGGAGTTTTTTATGGATGTTTTCGAGGCTATTTTTGCTAGGCGCAGCATAAGGAAATTTACCGAGCAGGAGGTGGACAAAGAGGACGTATTGCGGATCCTCCAGGCCGGAAGATGGGCTCCCAGCGGTTTGAACAATCAGCCCTGGCGGTTTCTGGTGCTCGAATCCGGGGACAATAGGCAAGACGGTCTCCAGGAGTGCACCAAATATTCTCATATTGTACGGGCTGCCAGGGTGTTGATTTGTGTTTTCCTGGATAAAAGCGCCAAGTATCATCATGCCAAGGACTGCCAGGCAGCCGGAGCTTGCGTCCAGAACATGCTCCTGGCAGCTCACGGCTTGGGACTGGGCGCTGTCTGGCTGGGAGAGATCCTGAATCAGGAGCCCCGAGCACACGAGGTGCTGGGAACTAATCAGGAAGAGCTGGAGCTCATGGCGGTTGTAGCCCTGGGCTATCCTGCGGAACAAGGCTCTTCCCGGCGCAAGGAATTAAAGGAGCTGTTGTTGGAGCAGCTGGAGTAGGTGGGATCCAAAACAGCGGTAAAGCTGGTTTAGACTGATATAAGGAGTGTGCTATGCTAAAGGTAAATATTTTTCCCCTGGGGATGCTGCAGACCAATTGTTATCTTCTCCACACCCGGAGCGAAGCCTTGGCTATAGATCCCGGCGGGGATCCGGAGAAATTGATTAAATACTTGCGAGACAATGGCCTGGCCTTGACCCGGATACTGAATACCCATTTACATTTTGACCACATTCAGGGAAACGCACGTTTGGCTGAAGCCTGCGGCTGCAGCATCCTGGCCCCGGAACAGGACAGGTTCCTCTTGGATACCGAAGTTGGGGCCGGAGGGTTCATGGATCTGCCGGAAACGCCCGCATTTGATTTCGAGCCCCTGGAAGCGGGCTCTCATGAATTTTTGGGGTATGAGTGCCGGGCATTGCTCACACCGGGGCATACTCCCGGGAGTTTGTCCTTTTATTTCCCGGATATAGAGGCGGTTTTTGTGGGAGATCTTCTTTTTCAGGGCGCTGTAGGGCGTACTGATTTTCCGGGCGGGGACATGGAGGTACTTAAAAAGTCCGCTAGGGAAAAGATCTTTGATTTGCCTGACAATACAGTGATCTATCCCGGACATGGTCCCCAGAGCACAGTTCTGGAGGAAAAAAGATACAACCCGTTTTTTCAGGATTCGGGTTTTGTGTAGTTAATCCCAAATTTCGGGGCATGCATCGTCTGAGGCATGAGGGTCGCGTCCCGATCAAGGCAGGCAAGAAATATGGCTGAACAAATCATGGTGGTGGGGTGCAGCCCCAGGAAGGACGGAAACAGCGACAAGGCTGCCCGGGAAGTTGACGGCACCTTGAAGGAGCTAGGTTTTGACCCGGAACTCGTGTTTCTGCGGGACAAGAAGATCCTTCCCTGTATGGGGTGTCGCAGCTGTGAAAATACCAAGAAGAATCGCTGTATTCTGGCTGAGAAAGATGATGTCCAGGAGCTTTTGCACAAGATGCAAGAGGTACAGGGGATATATTTTTGTTCCCCTATCTATTACTATCACGTTCCCGCCGGGTTCAAGGCCTTGATAGACAGGGGTCAGAGCTTTTACGAGGCCTGGATGCAAGGCGAACAAGCTCCCCAGGCCGGTAAAAAAGCCTTCTGTATTCTTATAGCGGGCCGTAAAAAGGGTGAATTGCTGTTCCAAGGCAGCTTGATCACCATGAAGTACTTCCTGCAGCCTTTGGGGTACAGCTTGGATGATTTGTGTCTGCGCGGGCTGGATTCCAAGCAAGACCTGGCCACGGATGCGGGCTCTCTGGAGCAGATAAGGACATTCGTCCGGGAAGGGGCTTGGTAAACAAAACAAGATTTTGCCAAAAACCTTGCGCTTTTCTGGACCGAGCGGGATGCATGCTTGGCAATGGTTTTTACAGCAGGAAACATGGGCTGCTGAGTCTGGTTCGCGGGCGCAGATGCCAAGTTTGCGGAGTGGTCCGGGATCTGGGCGGTGATGATCTTTTGTGCCCTAGCTGCATCCGGGAGTTGGGTTTCAGAAGTGGCGGTTTTTGTCCTGGATGCGGCAAAATCTATGCTTTGGAAAATGTTTTTCCCTATCCTTGCCTGGAGTGCCAAAAAAATCCTCCTGTTTGGTCCGCATTGGGTTTTTATGCCTCGTATCAGGGTCTTCTTAGGGAATTGATACTGGATTTCAAGTTTCGGGGAGACTTGGGGTTGGGCCAGATACTAGGGGATCTATTGGTTCGCGCTTACAAGGGGCACGCATTGTTCCGGCCTGATCTTCTGGTCCCGGTGCCCGCTCATGAAACCCGGCTCAAGGAACGCGGGTTTAATCAGAGCCTTGAATTGGCCCGCATCTTAGGAAGTAAATCCGGTATCAAGGTGGATTTCCGGGCTTTGACCAAGGATGTGCTTACCCAGCCCCAAACCACCCTGGAGGGCAGAGAGAGATTGCAGGCTCTGAAAAATACGTTTTCAGCAGATCCGGGCCGGGTTGAATCCAGGTCCATCATGTTGGTGGACGATATTTTTACCACGGGATCCACATTGAAGGAGTGCACCAAGACCTTGCATGGAGCCGGGGCATATGAAGTTCAGGTGTTGTTTCTGGCCAGGAATGTTTGATGCAATTATGGGAGCACCGGATCTTTTGCCAGTCAGCGATGCTGTTTTCTTCAGAAAAAACAATTGTAACTCATTCACTGAATCTTTTTGCGTGCCGCGTACCCGGCTCGCGCTTTTCTAGGTTCGTCTTACGGGGGCATTCCTGCCCCCACCGGACTCTTAGCTCTGTGCACCTTCTCGGGATAAGTGCAAAATAGAGGCTTTTGCATTAGCCTTATTCCGCGTTTTTCGTGCGGTCCAGCTTCCCCCGTAAGCCTCGCCAAGAAAAGCGGTGAGCCTCCAGGCGAAAGCACGCAAAAAGATTTCGTGAATAGTTTGAATGAAACATGGAATATAGTTCCTGAAAGAATTGGTCTTATGTTCCTTGACTGAGGGTTAAAAATCGTTTATAAGATCTTTTTATTCGGGAGGTAAAACATGTTTGCTATAATTGAAAGCGGCGGAAAACAGTACCGGGTTCGCCCAGGCCAATACATTAAAGTGCCCAGAATGGATCAGGAGCCCGGCCAAGAGATTGTTTTGGACTCTGTCCTGGCCGTGGGCAGTGAAGAAGACGTTCAGTTCGGCCGCCCTTATCTAGGCGAGGCCAAGGTGGTCTGTGATGTGCTAAAACACGACCGGGACAAGAAGATTATTGTTTTCAAAAAGAAAAGACGTAAGGGATACAGAAAAAAACAGGGACATCGCCAGGACTTTACCGCCCTGAAAGTAAAGGATATCCAGGCCTAGTCCCGGGAGGTTGAGCATATGGCACATAAAAAGGCTGCAGGAAGTTCCAAGAACGGTCGAGATAGTCACGGGCAAAGACGGGGAGTCAAGCGCTACGGCGGACAAAAGGTACAGGTGGGCAACATTCTGGTCCGCCAGTTGGGAACCAAGATTCATCCCGGCAGAAATGTGGGTGTGGGCAAGGATTATACCCTGTTTGCCCTCTCGGATGGTGTTGTCAAGTTTGACAAGTTCACCCGCAAGAAAAAGGTTCGAACCAGAATCCATGTAGAACCCGCAGTTGCTTAGCTGCTGGTGTGTGTGGGAGCAATTCGGGCCGTCGGGAGTTTTTTCCGGCGGCTTTTTTTATGCAAACGTAACTATTTTCGGGATCTTTTTTAAAGCCGTGAATTCGGCTTGCTCTTTTCTAGGCCGGGCTCCCCTCATAAGCCTTGCCAAGAAAATCGGTGAGCTTCCCGGCGAGAGCACGCAAAAAGATTCGGTGCATATTATGGCTAAAATATGGTGAATGGTTGCATGCAAACAAGGTTGTTTGAATGTATTTCGTGGATGAAGCCCATATAACTGTTCGTTCCGGCAAGGGAGGAGACGGATGTGTATCTTTTCGCAGGGAGAAGTTCGTCCCTAAAGGAGGCCCTGACGGCGGAGACGGCGGAGATGGAGGGGATGTGTATGTCTGGGCTGATCCTGGCCTGCTCACCCTGTACGACCTCAAGCGCAAGCGTTTGTATACCGCTGAAAATGGCCGCCCGGGCATGGGAGCGCAAAGGTCCGGACGTTCAGGGAAGGACCTGATAATCCCCTTGCCTTTGGGCACGCAGGTTTATGCCTGTTATGAAGAAGGGGAGAGTCTTTTGGCGGATTTGGTGCAACCAGAGCAAAAGGTGCTGATATCCCGAGGAGGCCTAGGAGGGAAGGGAAACATACATTTCAAGTCCTCAACCAGGCAAGCCCCAAGGATAGCCCAATCCGGGGAAGATGGGGAAGAGCTCCGCTTGAGGCTTAGCCTCAAGGTCTTGGCTGATGCCGGGCTTTTGGGACTGCCCAACGCCGGGAAGTCCACTTTTCTTTCGCAGATTTCCGCAGCCAAGCCCAGGATAGATATGTATCCCTTTACCACCCTTTCTCCTAATCTGGGCGTCCTACGCGATGTGCGGGAAACCCAGATGGTGGTCGCAGACATTCCCGGGCTAATGTCCGGGGCGCATCAGGGCAAAGGATTGGGGGACAAGTTCTTGAAACATGTGGAGCGGACAAGATTTTTGGTGCACATATTAAGCGTAGAAGATATTGATCCCAGTCAGCCGGAGCAGGGCTTTGAGATCCTGAACCAGGAACTGGAGAGCTATTCCCGGGAACTAGCCCGGAAGGAGCAGATCCTGGTGCTTAACAAAATCGATCTTTTAACCCGGGAGGAATTAGAGGAGATCCAAAAGAGCTTGAAGCAGTGGTCTGCCCAGGTGCACCTGATATCTGCCATGTACGGGACCGGGGTTCAGGAATTGGTCCGGGCCATGTGGGAACGCTATTACCAATTGCCCGATTTTGAACTTTAAGGTATTAACGAGCTGTATGGACTTTTCCCGAGAGCAAAAAGACAACATACTGGCCAAGGCCCACAGGGTGGTCATCAAGATCGGCAGTGCGGTTCTAACGGATCAGGAAGGCCTGGACCTCAGGGTTATCAATAGGTTGGTGGATCAGATCGCCCTGCTCCATGATCAGGGCAAAGATATCATCCTGGTTTCTTCCGGGGCAGTGGCTGCGGGATGCAAGGTGTTAACCTCCTGCAAGACCAAAAGCGATCTTGTTCTGAAACAGGCTACCTCAGCAGTGGGCCAAAGCCGGCTCATGCATGCCTATGACGAGGTTTTGGGCCGGTATGGCAAGGTAACGGCCCAAATACTTTTGACCCGCAACGACCTCAAAAGCAGGGAAAGATTCATCAATGCCCGCAACACGATGCTTCAACTTCTAGATTGGCGGGCTATCCCCATTATCAACGAGAACGATACAGTAGCTGTACAGGAGCTTAGGTTCGGAGATAACGATAATCTGGCAGTTTTAATCCTGAACCTGGTAGAGGCAGACCTTTTTATCAATCTGACCACTGCGGACGGAGTGTACTGGGAAAACCCCCTGGAAAACCCCGGTTCAGAAAGGATTGCTTGTATTCACGACATAGACTCCCAGTCCCTGGAAAAGATGTGTCAGGGCAAAACCACCCAGGGCATAGGAGGAATGTATAGCAAGTTGCTGGCAGCTCGCAAGGCATCCCAGTTGGGCATTCCTACCTTGATCCTGTCCGGGAAGGAGAGGTTCTCACTGGAAAAGGCTTTCAGCGGCGAAGATTTGGGGACCTGGATTTTACCCCGGGACAAATCCGTTTCCAGCAGAAAATTTTGGATAGCTTACAATCAGGAGCCAGCCGGGGAAATTGTAATAGACAGCGGTGCGGGCAGAGCCGTGTTTGAGCAGGGGAAAAGCCTTTTGCCTGCGGGCATAGTGGAGGTTAAGGGCAATTTCGGCAAGGGTTCCCTGGTCAAGGTCCGGGAAAAGGCGGGCAACCGCGCACCGGCAGTAGGGCTGACCAATTACAAGGCCTCGGATCTTCGCCAAATAATGGGCAAAAAATCCGCAGATATCGAGAAAGTTCTAGGTGAGTGTCTCTATCCGGAAGCCATCCATAGGGACAACATGCTTTTGGATGCTGTGCTTTAGCCCGGTTAAGCCTGCTATTCGTGAATATTTCGGGGTAACAGTTTAACCGATTGCATCAGGACGGGACTGCCTGCTCGGTTGAATGCCCGAAGGGCAGACTCTGCGAGTCTATTCAACCGGGCCTGTCTGGCCGCAGATAGGTCCTTCCTTAAAACAATATCCAAAAGTTCTCGCACAACCGCAGGGGCGAGAGCCTTTTTCATTGCCCCGGCTCAGGGCAATGAAAAATACCTCTTATCTCTGCGTCCTCTGCCTGCCCGGTTAAATCGGGGTCCCCCAGTTAACCGGAAGAAGGTTAACTGGGCAAGCCTTTGGGGTATTTAACCGGGTGCCTCTAGCGTAGCGGGCGAGAGCCAAAAAGATTTGGTGAATAGTTACATAACTTTTAACTCTCCAGATCCCATGCTATATTGCACTTTACTGATGCATGATCTCACTTAGATATTGATATACTTCACGGATGGTGCCGTCCGGAGTTGAGGCCCCGGCAGTAAGTCCCACCGTGTTCAGCCTGGATACTATCTTCTTGTCCAATTCCTTCGGGGTTTCGATGTGTATGGCATGCGAGCAATGTTTTTGGGCCACTTGATACAGCCTGCGAGTATTGCCGCTGTTGCGCCCTCCCACCACCACCATGCATTCCACCCGGCTGGCGATATTTATGGTCTCGCTCTGCCGGTTCTTGGTAGCATCACAAATGGTATCTAGGATTTTGAGATCTTTGTCCAGGTCATTTTGGAGTTGTTTTCCTATCTGCAAGAATTTTTGCCGGTCCTGGGTGGTTTGGGATACGAGACAATAATGGTTTCCGGCTTTCAGGGGGAGGGAGTGTAATTCCTCCAGGTTTTCGAAAAGATAGGCCTGGCAACGGGTATAGCTTAACAGGCCTTTAACCTCGGGATGATCCCTTTCCCCGTAGATTAGGAGACAGTCCGCCTGTTCACTGTTTTCCCGGATCAAGAGCTGGGCTTTTTTTACTTTGGGGCAGGTGGCATCCAGGATGTTCACGTTGCGCAGCCTCAGCCTGTCTTCAATATACAAAGGTATTCCGTGGGCCCGGATCAGAACCGTGTCCCCGGGGCCGGGTTCTTCCCAGTTGTCTATTATACTTACTCCCTGGTTGCGGTAGTATTCCAGAACCTGGGGGTTGTGAATAATGGGGCCATAAGTAAAAATTCTCTCCCGGCTCTGATTCTTCAGGGCATTATCCAGTTTTCCCAGGGCCAGGCTCACTCCCATGCAGAATCCAGCGGTTTCAGCAAGGATGATCTTATCGTTCATCACCACTCCGGTTTTTTGAGATGGATTCAAGAATTTGTTCCATTTCTGAGTAATCCTTACATGCTACGAGCCGTCTTCGCAACTCCTTGGCCCGGGGCAGTCCTTGAATAATCTTGGGCATGATGGTGCGCAGCTTGAGTACTGTGCGGGCAGATGCCCCATGGTTGCGGTACATAAACAGGGCACGCCTGGCCAGATTGTAAATGGATTCCGGAGTGTGAGGCAGATTTTCCCGGTTATGCAGCAGATTCAGGTAACGCCTTGCAATGGCTGGATCCCGTAAGGCACCGCGAGCGAACATGACCCCGTCCACGCCGGTCCTTTGGACGCACTCTTGGGCATCTTCTGCGGTAAAAAGATCTCCGCTAGCTACGACCGGTACAAAAGAAATAGCTTTCAGCTGTTTCAGGGCTTGCCAATCTGCTGTTCCTGAGAAGTGCTGTCTAGCGGTTCTGGGATGCAGGGTTATCCATCCTATTCCGGCTGCTGCCAAGGGCTTGGCCAAATCCAGGTAAACGGATTGTTCCCGGGACCAGCCCAGGCGCATCTTGATGCCCACCCTCCCGGGACCAGCCTTTTTTACCATAACCGACACTATTTCCAGCAACAGCTCCGGAGTCTCAAGCAGGGCAGCACCGGCACCAGTCTTGATTACTTTTTTCACGGCACACCCGCAATTAAGATCAAAATACCTGTGGCCCAGGTGGATGAGCTTGTCCATTGCCTGGGAAATGATCCGGGGATCACTTCCGTAAAGTTGGACTACAAGAGGTTTGTCCTGAGGACAGGATCTTAAAAGCTCCATAGTGGAAGAGGAGGAATAGTAAAGGCCCTTGGCGCTGACCATTTCGGTGCAGGCTACGCTAAAGCCCTGCTCTCGGCATAAAAGCCTGAAAGGGAGGTCCGAATAGCCGGCTAAAGGAGCCAGCCAGGGTTGATCCGGGGCCAGGGGGAGGTCAGTGACAGTGGTCATGGGGATAGGATTAAACCATAAGACTTATTCTGCGCCGGCCTTGAGAGTCGTATTCCACTTCTTTAAGCACGATCTCAGGGAACATGTTCTCTACCAAAAGGAACAGTCTTTGTCCCTGCTGATAGTTGTTCTGGATCCAGGCCAAGATCTGGATATCATCCACTAGCACCCAAGCGTAGTTGGGAGACTCGTATTCCAGGAGCACACCTACCAGCACGTGACCAGGACGGTACTTTTGCCTAAACTTTTTGACCCTGGGGTTTTCTTCCGAAGCGCTCTCGGAGGGATCTCTATGTCCGGAGCCTGATACGCGCATGTCTAAGTATTGTGACCCTCAACTATAAGTTCCACCTCATCGACTGAAAGGCCGGTGGACTGGGCCAATTCCTCTATGGAGCGACCGTTTTTATAGCCGGTGAGTATGATTTGTTTCATGAATTGAGGGGACTTGGTAAACTTTTCTGCCTGGCGGAGAAGGCGGTTGAGCTCATTCACCCTTTGGTCCAGCTTGTTTTCCAAATCCATGAGCTCCTTTTGGCGTTTTTCGAAGGTGGAAACAAGCTCGTTCTCCATCTGGGCGTTAAAGTTCAGGCGTTCTATGAACTTGTCCTGATTGTTCTGCAACTGAGTCAATATGCTTTCAGAGCGGCGCAGGCGGTAGAAAAAGAAGAAAACCAAAGCTAAGAGAAGCACTTCTACTGCGCTAATCACCAGTATGATCCAATGAAAGGAACCCATTGCAAGCTTTCCAGAGGGATTTAAGGTACCTAGACCTTTATATCCACGATTTTTTCCCCATCCCTGGGTGACTCTTCTTGCTTTTGAGGAGTTTGTCTCTTTTTCACAGGGGGGACGCGTTTGGAATGCGTCTTTTCCTCTTCCCTGTTTCGGTCCTGGATGCCCATGATTTGGTCCGTAGCAGGCACCATGCCCCTTTCCCGGGCGTATTTCTGCACCACCAGATCGCTGAGAACGGTTTGGAATCTTTCCGGGTAGGCCTGGGAAAAGAACTGCACGTGCTGACCCAGGTAAGACTGGGCAAGTACTACTGGCAGATCAAAGGATATAGTCATTTACTGCACCCTGAAATCCTGTATCACAATGTTTTGGAGCTGGTCAGGTCTCAAGTATTGACTGACCACTTCCTGTATCTCCTGGGAAATCTGGTCCGTATTGCGTTCGTTCTGCAGGAAATCGCTTTCCTGGTGGCGCAAGTAATAATATATGGAATCCCTTATCATGGGCTTTTTATCGTGTATCTCCCGGGGTGTTTCCTCTCCCAGCACGGACAGGGAGAATTGGGTGAACAGAAAATGGATCCTGTCTTCTGTTTCCAACTCCACCAGGAAAGGTTTCAGGTCAACCTCTTTTTCAGGAAGATATTCTTGTTCAAGTTCTTCAGGTTCAGTCTCCACTTCAGGGACTTGGCTTACTTCCGGGGCAGAGGGTTCCGGCGCTTTTTCTTCAGGGGATAACAGATAATAGGCACCCACCAGGATTATGGCCAGCAACAGCCCACCAGCCGCCCCGATAATAAATATGTTTTGTTTCCAAAAGGGCGGGGGTGGTCTTTTCTCTTTTTCAGCCGCCTCGGGTTCCTGAGGTTCTTCCGGAGGAGCTTCACCCTGGGTTCCCTGGTCTTCTTCCTCTTCTTCCAGAAAAGGGGCATCATCCAGGTCAAGCTCGACCTTTTCCCTAGCCCTCTCGTTGGTGAGCTCTTCCTGATCTAGGGAGGCCTGGCTCTCTTGGGGAGAATTCTCCTGGTCCTTGTTTTCCTCAGCCATAACCGTCTCTTGCTAACGGGTGAATAGAAATTCACCTGTAAAATGTGTCATGCAGTGCATTAAACTA
>CAZNYT010000023.1:3937-29515 GCA_964577315.1 uncultured Desulfovibrionales bacterium | reverse complement strand
TGGTCATGGATGTAAGATCCGCCTTGATACGGCAGAAAAAAGCCATGGAGCTTCTCTTGAGCCTCTTGAAGGAGGAGTATGAAGCCCTGAAAGAGAATCAGCCCCAGAACGCTTCTTCCTTGGAGTTTTCCGTACAGGAGCTGCTCAGGCAAATGTTCCAGGAAAAGGAGGAGATGGTAAGTTTTGTTCAAAGGACCGGTTTTAATAGATTGAGCGAATATCTTTCCTGCATGGAGGAAAGTGAGGCAGAAAGGTGCTCGGATCTGATTCAGGAAATACAGAAGGAGGAGGACAAAGTATCAGCCCAGGCTGTGAAAAATGTGGGCATAGCCCGGGCTCTGGCCGAGCAGAGTTCCAACCTGGCCAGGTACTTTTTTGAGCAGACCGTCCCCAGGCAGGAAGAAACCTATTCCGCCCAGGGAACCTGGTACGAGAATGCGAATCGCAGCAGCAGATTCCTGAGAGGTAGGTTGTAATGTCCGGAATTCACGCACTAATGGATTCAGGGCGCCAAGCCCTTTTTGCCAGCCAGACCGCCATCCAGGTTTCGGGCAATAATATTGCCAACGTGAACACCCCTGGATACCGGCGTCAGGAAGTCCGGCTGGAAGAATCCATGTCCATAAACACCCCTCACGGCCAGGTCGGGACCGGGGTGGAGGTGCAAGAGATTTTACGGCATTTCGATGAATTCGTGGAGAATCAGTACAACGACAAGGCCTCGGAGCGGGAGATGTGGCAGACCATGCACGAAAATCTCTCTAGCGTGGAGGCTTTGTTCAACGAGAGCCGGGAAGGGGCGCTTAACGAGGCCCTGTCCGAGTTCTGGAAGGACTGGCAGGAGCTAGCCAACCGGCCGGAAGACCACAACGTCCGGACCTCGCTCTTGGGCAAGTCCAACAACCTGGCCCAGACCCTGAATACTTTGAGCCAGGATCTGGAGAAGCAGCAGAGGCAGGTAGACGATTACATCCAGCAGGACGTGGACCGGGTAAACGAGCTTACCCAGGACATTGCTGAAATAAACAGAATGATCAACGCCCGGGAGGTTCCAGGCGAAAGGAACATGAACGAGCTGCGCAACGAGCGGGACAGCCTGGTGCGGGAGCTTTCCGAGAAAGTGGATACCAACTATATCGACCGGGGCAAGGGTGACGTGACCATTTTGACCAAGGCCGGGCAAACCTTGGTGGATGGTTCCGAGTCCTACGAGATCAGATTTGAATCCGACAAGACCTTTTCCGAGCTGGAATCGGATTTTGAGGGTGAGATAAAGTTCGACGGCACCTCCGGGCACGAGTTGACTGTGGAAATCGTAGAGGATGAGGGAGAAGAGAAGTTCAGGGTGTCCATAGACGGCGGAGAGAGCTGGGTCCAGGATGAAAACGGCAATGAGAAGTTCGAACTCCCGGGAGAGGGTTATCAAAACCGAGTGAGGGTGCCCGTGGACGACATGGAGATCTGGTTCGAGGGGGACGAGGTTGAAAACCTGGAAGAAGGTGACGAATTCCGGATAGTTCCCAAAAAGGGCCTCTACTGGTACGAAAATACCTCCTCAGCAATGAACATCACCCCCCAGGTGATGCAGGACGGAACCATGAACGAGAGACGCCTGACCGGGGGGACCCTGGCAGGGAATTTCAATTTCCGGGATCACTACGCGGGCAAGTACAGCGAGAAGCTGGACGCCATGGCCGAATCCCTGGCATGGGAGGTAAACCGGGAGCACTCCCAGGGGGCCGGACTGGAGCATCTCTCCGAGGTCCAGGGCACTTATCAGGTGACCAACCAGGAGGAACCCCTGGGCAGCAGGGCTTCCGGGCTGCATTTCGGGGATAAGCTGCAACAGGGTAATTTTACTATACATGTGTACGACGAGCACGGAGAACATGAATCCGTGCCCGTGTTTGATGATAATTTTGATCCCGACGAGGACAGCCTGGAGGATGTAAAGACTGCAATTGACGGTTTGGAGAATTTAAACGCTGAGATAGTGAATAACCAACTTTTAATTTCAGCAGACGAGAACCACAAGTTCTCCTTCGGCAACGATACCACTGGGCTTCTGGCTGCGCTGGGAATAAACACCTTTTTCCAGGGCAAGGATGCCCAGAGCCTTAGCCTGGATGAGCTGCCCGGGAACAACCTGGAGCACATAAACGCCGCCCAGGTGAACGGGGCAGGCGAGGTAAACCCCGGGGACAACTCCACCGCCAAGAACATTGCCCAGCTGCAGCATAAGGAAGTGCCCATCCATACCAGTTTCGAAGGTAAAACTGAGCAGACCCTGCAGGACTATTACAATTCCCTGGCCAGCAACGTGGGTGCTGATACCAGCATGGCCAAGTACAACGCGGATTACAACCAGGCCCTGGCGGACGATTTGAACAGTCGGCAGGAGGAAAAATCCGGGGTGAACCTGGACGAGGAAATGAGCAACCTCATCAAGCACCAGCACGCCTATCAGGCAGCGGCCCGAATGATAAGCACCGGGGACGAGATGTTTCAGACCCTGCTGGGTATAAAGATGTAACAGGCGAGGTCAAGAGTTATGCGTGTCGCCCACAGCGCCCTGTACGATAGTTTCCTCCAGAACATGAACCATTCGGCTAACGAGCTGCAGGAGCTGAACAAGCAGGCTTCCAGCCAGAAAAAGGTGAACAAGCCCTCGGACGATCCCATAGGTGCCGCCCGGATCCTGGGTTACCGGGATTCCCTGGCAGCCATGGACCAGTACCAGTCCAACATAGATACCGGCAAGGGGTGGCTGAACCTGGCGGACGAGACCTTGATGCAGGCCAGCGATCTCCTGACCCGGGCCAAGGAGCTGGCGGAGCAGGGGGCCACAGGCACATTGAGCGCGGACCAGAGAAAAATGCTGGCCAAGGAGGTCAACCAGATCCTGGACCAGATGGTCAATCTGGGCAATACCCGCTACGAGGGCAAGAGCATATTCGGCGGGCACAAGACGGAGAAATCCGCTTTTCAAAAGGTGCAGGAGGAAGTGAAAAGCAACCAGGAGGGACTGGCTGAACAGGTGAGCGAGATTGAAGGGCATTTGAACCGGGGTGTGGAGGTGAAGTTTCAGGAACAGGAAACGCACGAGTTTCCCGAGGGGGATGACTTAGATAACAATGATGGGATTAAACTGGATTTTGAGACTGCTCCCGAGCATTTTGAAGTGGAGAGTGGTGGCTTTGAATTACAAAGTGGTGGTACCGTTGTTTATGAGCAAGATAAAGATGAATATTTCGAGGATATGGAAGCATTTGCGGAGAGGCTGGATGAAGTCTCAGGAGTGGATGCCCATGTGGAAAACGAAAGCCTTATTGTTGAAGGCGCAGATGAGGTGAGCGGCTCCTTTACCACGCTTCGACAGTATCAGGTGCTGTCCATGGACGGGGAGGAGCTTACCAGGGAACGTTTTGATGAATCTCATGATGATGAACTGATTTTCCGAGAAGAGGTGACAGGCACCGAAGAAAATGTAACCGTACACTTTGACCAGGATTTCAATCCAAATGATGACCTGGATTTCGACCAGGACGAGCCTCCCAAGCTATGGATTATGCCCACCCGTCCCACAGTGGAGTACATGGGCGATGACATGGACCGGGAGGATTACGATGTCTCTGTGTATGCCAGTGGTAATGCTCTAACTGAGGACAATGTGATACCCAAGGGAAACTTTAATCAGAATGTAAATATTCGCATCGATAAGAAGATAGATAACTATGGAAATGTAGAAGGCGAGGACGAGGATTACAGCGGCGGGGATCTGGCAGAGATAGAATACTCCTACAGCCTGGACGGCGGCTCCACCTGGGAAACCAACAATACCACCTCCAATCACAAGTTTCTTGTTCCCGGGGGAAGAGTGGAGCTAGTGGATAGCGAGGATGACGGCGAGCCTTATGATGCTGATGCTTTAGATGATAATTTATCTATCGGCGACCAGATAACTATCCATCCCAATCGGGCAGCGATGGATTTCGAGATTTCCCCTAATGACGAGGTCCAGGTAAACAACGTGGGCAAGGATGTTTTCGGGGGGATTTACCAGAAGCCGGACGGGGAGTACGTAAAGGATCCTCCCGGTTCGGAGAACATCTTTGAAACCCTGGGCGAGCTGGTGGGACATCTGGAAACCGACAACGAGGAAGGCATCCAGCAGTCCTTGGAGAACATAGATCAGGCCCAGAAACATCTCAATAATCAGTTGGCGGATGTAGGGGCCAGGACCAATCGGCTGGAGGCGGCGGAAAACGTGCTTTCCGGCCTGGAGCTTAACGAGCGGGAGAGGCTTAGCGAGATAGAGGACGTGGACATGGCCGAGCTCATGACCCGGCTGGCTAGTCAGCAGATGAGTTACGAGGCAGTGCTCAGGTCCTCCTCTATGATTATGCGCATGAGCTTGGTAGATCATCTCTAGAAGGCGGTTATGCTGATACTGTCCCGGCGTCCCGGGGAGAGCTTACACCTGGGCGATAATATAGTCATATCCATCCTGAGCACCAAGGGCAAACAGGTCAAGCTGGGCATCGAGGTGCCCGAGGACCTGCCCGTGTACCGGGAAGAGGTGTTGAAAAAGATTCAAAAGGAAAACGAGCAGGCTATCCAGGCCTGCTCCCAGGACTTGATGGAAGTAGCGGAATTATGGACCAAGAGCAGCCAAGAGAAATAAATACCAGGTTGGGCAAATTCCTGATCCAGGAGGACAAGTGCATCCATTTCCCGCGCGGCCTTATCGGCATGGAAAGATTCAAGGACTTTGTCCTGCTCCAGATCAAGGCGGATTCACCCTTTTACATACTTCAGAGCCTGGAAGATGCCAACCTGGGCCTGATGGTGGCGGATCCTTTCGTTTTCCTGCAGGATTACCAGGTGCACCTTAGCAGCTTCGAGGAAGAGATGCTGGGTATAAGTTCCCCTGAGGAAGCCGCAATCATGGTTACCGTGAACATTCCCCCGGGCAGGCCGGAACACACCACTCTGAATCTCACGGGTCCCATTGTGCTCAACTCCAAAAAAAAGCTCGGCCTGCAAACGGTGCAAGCCGAGCCGGAAAAGCAAAAAAGGATTAATATTTCAGAGCTGCAGATAAGTACGGATTAAACCGGCATCACTCGTTTCCCCTCCATCCGAACCAGTTCTCCATATCCTCGCGTATCATTTTCTCGGCTGTCTTTTGGGAGTCCGGCTGATAAGACCCGTTGTCCACCTGTTCCTTCAAGGCCTGGACCTTTTCAGCCCTTACCTCGGAACTGTTTGCCGCTTCCTGGGTGGCTGTCTGGAAAAGCTTGGCTCCCTGGGACAGAGTGACCCTATCCTTTTCTGAGTCCGTACTCTGGGACTGGTTCTTAGCCCCTTTTTTTTCAGCCTGTTTGGCCTTGTCCGCCTGGGACTGCTCATATGTCTGGATGCCGTTGAATAATCCCTTTATCTGCATATCAAACCTCCGTGGGGCTTAAGCTTATGCCTTGACCCCTTTATCGGCATTTTTTGCCTGGAGTTAAGTCTTAATGCAAATTTCGGACAAAATAAATCAAATGTCAATGTGCCAGACATGGATATTTTGTTCCAGAGATAAAATCAAAGCATGGTTTCGTTTACCTTGTCCAAGGTAACTTCCCACAGCTTGCGCAGAACCTGGTCCTTTTCCTCCAAAGTGAGCTCTTCCGGTCCCTGGTCTCCAGGCTTTAAGATTTTCATCTCCTCCCCGGTGGGAGGGTAGTGAAAAATCAGCTCCATGCCCATCTCTTGGTTAAGCTCCTGCTTAATTTCCCGGGTTACCGGGTTCTGGCTTCCAGAAGTTATCAGGTTCTCCACGATCTCCCGGGCCACTTTTTCCACGAGTTGTTTTCTTCTGGCCTCCAGTAGGTAGCCATGAGGGTCGTCCCTGTCCGGATCGCGCAGGTATTTGGATAGCCGCGTCAGCCTGCGGCCATTGGCCAAATGGCGGTCATAGGACTGGAGTACATTTTTGATCAGGGACGAATTAATGGTCATAAAAACCCTCTTCTTACTTTCAAGATCGGATGAATAATTAAAAACTTTAGTCTCGGGCAAGATTTTTTTGATTGTTCGGAGCTGGAATTAGGCAATTGAGGGGGCTCAGGCCTTGTGGGGCATGGCTTGAGGTGTGTGGCATCCGGGGCGAGGAAAACAAGGAAAGATATTAAAAGTTGGACTTGAATGGCGGGATTTTCTTGGATACAAGAATATGGATCCCCGCTGTCCGAAGCTAATTGACGGTTACCGGGGATTTGGGCTCGGTTACAGTTTATTTGTTGCCCTTTACTTGCTTAGGAGTCATCATGATTCCCAAAAAGGAGTAACCAGCAAACCCTTCGCTCCGAGGTTTTATGAACATCCGCTCAGTTATGTTGGCTATCAAGATGGACAGCAGGGAAGCAGAGGATTTGGCTTTAATGATCAAGTCCTGGCTTAAGGAAAAGGGCTGTCGAGTGTCCATGGCTGAATATCCTTATCAGATGCCCGGGCAGGAATTAACCGATGATAAGCCGGATCTAATCATTGTCTTGGGCGGGGACGGGACAATACTGAGCGTGGCTCGCTCCATGCTGGGCCAGAGTGCCCCATTCCTGGGGATCAACCTGGGGAAAGTAGGGTTTTTGGCTGAAGTTTCCATTGATAATTGGCAAGAAAAGTTGAATAAGGTGTTCGATTCCGGTTTCTTGATTTCCAGGCGGCTGGTTTTAAAGTACTGTATTGTACGAGGAGGCCAGGAAGAGATTTCCGGGGTGGGGGTCAATGAACTGGTTATAAGCCGGGGGGAATTGGCCAGGCTTATTTCCATGGATCTGGAATCCTCTCAAGGCTTCATGAACGGGATTCGAGCGGATGGATTGATATTTTCCACCCCCACTGGGTCCACTGCTTATTGCGTGTCCGCGGGAGGACCGCTCGTGCACCCCGAGATGGAAGGGATTATTCTGACCCCGGTGTGTGTCTTTTTGCACGATTTCAAGCCGATGGTCATGCCCGGCAGGGAATCCTTTCGGATCCGGGTTGGCAAGGAATCTCCAGAGGCTTATCTTACCATAGACGGGCAGACCGGGTATCCCTTGCTTCCAGGGGATGAGCTCCTGGTAAGCAGGCACCCCCAGGATCTCAAACTCTTGATGTTTCAAGAAGAGGGATTTCTTGCTAAGCTGAAAACCAAGAAATTTTTTGTGGGAGGATAGCTTTTGCCCCATTTGCCCCCTGAAACCAGCTTTTCCCGGATTTACTACGGCCAGGATCCATATCTGGATGCTTGGCTTTTGCACTTTATGCTGGACAACAATATCGAACACCTGGTTAATCCCAAGGTGAACGCCTCCCTGGAACAGCTCAGGTTCATGGTGGATATTGACGAGGGCCAGCTTTTTGCCCCCTGCACGGACTGGATGTTCGCACACTTGCTCCAGACCAGGATGAGCCCGGAGCTGCAAAGGGAATACCTCCAGACCTGGAAAAGGCTGGTGCTATTGATTCACAGCTTTTCCAGCGATTCCTTCATCAAGAAGAAGGTACTTTCCCTGTGCAGGCATATTTTCAGCAAGGTGCTCAAATCTCCCTTTATGATACCCTCCAGGCTACATAAAAGGATGCTGGATATATTCCTCAGTCAAAATGCCCTTCAGGACCCATATACCGAGATGAAAGAAAAGTACAATCTCCGGGTCCAGAGCTTTATGCAGTCCCCGGGGTTCTTTAGGTTCATAAACACCTGCCCCAGTCCTACCATGAGCTGCGAGAGAATTCAGGATCTGCGCTGGGAGCTGGATTACCTGGAGATCAAGCGCTTTTTTTGCTTGTCCACCTGGGAAAGAATCTGGAAGGAAAAAGATTTTTACCCGGAATCAAGTGAAATAGATCATGAGCTTAACCGGGCCTGGGAAGGCTTCCGGGAAATCATTAGCCAGATTTTTGGCCCCGAGAGCAGACAACGCCTTAAGATTTTGTAT
This sequence comes from uncultured Desulfovibrionales bacterium, assembly GCA_964577315.1. Classification (GTDB taxonomy): domain Bacteria; phylum Desulfobacterota; class Desulfovibrionia; order Desulfovibrionales; family Desulfonatronovibrionaceae; genus Desulfonatronospira. The sequence goes on along the minus strand of CAZNYT010000023.1, from coordinate 21,542 downwards.
TTGCCCTGCAGCAGCGGAGGGATCATTTTCGATCTACAAGTGATACATACTCTGATTCGTCAGGGGCATAAGGTGGTTCTTGGACTCAAAGAAGGTTTTTACTACGATTATCCCACTTTCTGGGACCCTGAGTCGGACGAGGTCCTGGCTCAGGCACTAAGCGAGGCCAGTTTTGTCTCGGATAACCAGATCTCCAAGAAGGAGTTTCTTAGGAAGCAAAGGGAGAACAACCTGTTGGTGATTTCCGACGGTTCCAGGGAAAGGCTGAATCTGTACCGGACCAGCGTAACTTTCGCCAGGGCCTGGAAGGAATCGGATCTGATCATCGCCAAGGGGATGGGCAACTACCGGAGACTGATCCAGACTTCGCATCTTTTTACCCGGGACATTCTTTGTTTGTACCGGGATGAACAGGATCGGATGCATTACGAGTTCAAAAGCAAAAGTCCCAGGGTGCGCAAGATCACCGAGAAGGAAATCATGGCCAAGGCAGAGAACATCAAGAAACAGATGCTTTCAGCAAAGATTGGGGGGCAAAGGGTGCTCTTTTACAGCGCCATAATCGGGAGCATCCCGGGACAGACCCAAACCGCTATCCGGCTGCTGAACACTTTCGTGGAATACATGCGCGAGCGCATGTCCGGGACCTTCATAATCAACCCGGCGGAGCATTTTGAGCAGGGAATGGACGGGGATGATCTCATGTATATGTGGGAATCCGTCCAGAGAAGCGGGCTGATAGATGTCTGGAGGTTCCAGACCGTGCGCGACATTGAAAAGAGTTTCGAGCTTTTAGGTGAAAAGGTTCCCCCTATATGGGCGGGCAAGGATGCCACCTTTTCCACGGGATGCACCAAGGAGATGCATATTGCCCTGGAGGTTCAGAGACAATACCCTGAGATGCAGATAATCGGTCCCAACCCGGAACAGTTTTTCAGGCGCAGGGAATACGGTGTGGGCAAGTTTTTCGATGTAAACATAGACAAGGAGCCGGAGCAGTATGCGCGTCTGTAGGACTTTGGTCTTTTTATTAATCGCCGCGCTCTGGGGTTGCGCTCCAGAGGAACCAGTGGAGCCGGTTTTCGAGCCGGAACCTGTGGAAGTACCGGTTCGATTCGAGGCAGTGGAAGCGGATGAGGTACTTCCGGTTTTGAAACGGGATTTAGAGGCCCAGGACCTGGATAGCTGGGAGGAGTTGGAGCCTGCTCTGGAGCGGAGCCTGGAGTATATCCGGACCAGGGATGAACAGGAAAAAGCGGTTTGCGAGCCAGAGCTGTGCGTTACCTGGAAGGAGATGAAAAACAGCTTGGAGCTTTTTAAGTTCTTGCTTTCGGATATCGATCGTAACCCTGAGGTGCTCAAGCATTATTTCGATTTCTACCGGGTAAATCCCAATGTTTTATTGACCGGGTATTACGAGCCCTTGCTTCAGGCGTCCAAGGAGCCCGGATCAAATTATCCCTACCCGGTTTACGGTCACCCAGACGATCTGCACGCAGTGGATCTGGGTGAGTTCCATCCCCGGTGGGAGGGGGAAAGATTGAGGTACCGCCAGGATGGGGACAAGATTCGGCCTTATTACGAGCGCCGGGAAATAGATAAGAAGGACGCCCTTGCAGGCCGGGATCTGGAAATCGCCTGGGTGCAGGATCCCGTGGAGCTTTTTTTCCTGCACATCCAGGGCTCCGGCAGATTGGAGTACCCGGACGGCAAAAGGGAACATGTGCTTTACGCTGGTCAAAACGGCCGGCAATATGTTTCCCTGGGCAGAGTGCTGGAGGAAAAGGGTTACCTGGAATCCGACGAGATCACCATGCAATCCATCCGGGAGGTCCTTGAGAAGAATTCAGACAAAAAATACGAGCTCATGGCTTCCAACCCAAGCTATATCTTTTTCGAGCTGGCTGATCAGGGTCCCAAGGGGGCAACCGGGCATATTTTGACCCCCTGGGTGAGCGTGGCCAGCGACCCGGAGTTGATACCCTGGGGGTCACTGCTTATTTTGGATGCAGAGTTGCCTGAATACCAGGGAGAACAAACCCGGATCCAGGGACCGGTCCTGGCCCAGGATACCGGGGGCGCCATCCAGGGAAGGCACCTGGACCTCTTTTGCGGATTCGGGGAAAGACCGGAGTATTTGGCAGGCAAGATGCAAGATAGGGCTAACGTCTATTTCATGGTTCGCAAAGATGATCAGGATTAACGAAATCTTGGATAAAGTGTCCGACTATCTGTCCGGACCGGAGCAGGCCTTGATCCAAAAGGCGTACGTGTTTTCTGCTTCCGCGCATGCCGGGCAGATCCGTTTGAGCGGGGAACCGTACCTCTCCCACCCCCTGGAAGTTGCCAATTTGCTTGCAGGTATGCACCTGGACGCCTCCACCATAGCAGCCGGTCTCCTGCACGATACAGTTGAGGATACCAAGGCCAGCCTGGAGGAGATCGAGGAGCAGTTCGGCCCGGAAGTAGCCAATATAGTCAAGGGCGTAACCAAGATCGGCAAGATGAGTTTTGATTCCAAGGAGGAGGCCCAGGCGGAGAATATCCGCAAGATGATATTGGCCATGGCTGATGATATCCGGGTGATCATGGTCAAGCTGGTGGATCGCTTACACAACATGCAGACCCTGGACTTTCAAAGCTCGGTCAAACAAAAGGCTGTGGCCCAGGAAACCATGGATATATACGCCCCCCTGGCCAACCGCTTGGGATTGCACCGGATCAAGATCCAGTTGGAGGATCTCAGCCTGAAATTCATGAAGCCGGATATCTACTTCCAGATCCAGGAGGGCTTGAAGAAGCAGGAGTTTGTAGGCGATAAATACATTCAGAAGGTATGCAGGAATATCGAGGAAATCCTGGAGCAGAATTCCATTGAAGGCCAAGTTTCTGGAAGAATCAAGCATATTTACAGCATATACCATAAGATGATTCAGCAGGGCCTTACTCTGGATCAGGTTTACGACATAGTTGCTTTTCGGATTTTGGTGAAATCAGTTAAGGACTGCTACGCGGTCCTGGGACTGGTGCACTCCATTTGGAAGCCCGTGCCGGGTCGGTTCAAGGACTACATCTCCATGCCCAAGATGAATATGTATCAGAGCCTTCATACCACGGTTATGGGTCCGGACGGGGAAAGGATCGAGATCCAGATCCGTACCGAGGAGATGCACAAGATGGCCGAGTTCGGGATCGCCTCGCATTGGAGATACAAGGAGGACGGCAAGAACAGATTCAAGGAAAAGGATGCGGAGCGTTTTTCCTGGCTCAGACAGATTCTGGATTGGCAGGAGGAACTCAAGGACCCCAGGGAGTTCATGGCTTCTCTGCGTTTCGATCTGTTCGAGGACGAGGTCTACGTGTTCACCCCGCAAGGCGAAGTCAAGGAGTTGCCTGAAGGTGCCACACCCATAGATTTCGCTTATCTTATCCATACCGAGGTGGGAGATACCTGCGCCGGGGCCAAGGTGAACGGCAAGCTGGTTCCTCTGAGCACCGCTTTGAAAAACGGGGACACAGTCGAGATCATAACCGATCCCAACCGCCATCCCAGCCGGGATTGGCTGAGACTGGTCAAAACAGCCAAGGCCCGCACCCGGGTCAAGCAGTGGATCCGCAACGAGGAGCGGCAGCAGAGCATCAACCTGGCCAAGGAAGTATTGGAGAAAGAGGGCCGTAAGCTGGGGGTGAACGTTAACAAGGCTTTGAAACAGAATCAGTTCCAGGAGATAGCCAAGGAGTTTTCCTATAAGTCAGCCGACGATTTGTTGTCTGCCGTGGGATACGCCCGGATTACTCCCAGGCAGGTCCTAAACCGCTTGCTACCTAAGGAGGAACAGCCGGAAAAGGAAGCCACTGAAAAAGCTCAGGAGAAGACCGAGGAAAAGCCTGCTCCCGCAGCCAAGAAAGAGGGGGTGCAAATAAAGGGTGTGGGCGATGTCTTGGTCCGTTTTGCCAAGTGCTGCAATCCCCTTCCCGGGGATCCCATCCTTGGCTACATTAGCCGGGGGCGGGGAGTGACTATACACACCACTGAGTGCCCCAACGTCCAGGAGATGGAGCCGGAGCGCAAGATGGAGGTTTCCTGGTCCGGGGAAACAAACAAGACCTTCCCGGCCAAGATAAAGATAGTCTGTCAGAACAAAAAAGGGGTTTTATCCAAGATAAGCGGGCTTCTCAGCCGAGAGGACGTGAATATTGACGCAGGAACCTTCAAATCCAACGTGGACGGAAAAACAGAACTCACTTTTACCGTGATGGTCCAGGATTCAGGGCATTTGTATCAAACCATTGAAAAAATGCGCAAGTTCGGGGAAGTAAACGAGGTGATGCGTATTGCGGAATAAACCCGCACTTACTTGGGGCAGAACCTGGCGGAAATCACCGCCGACCAAAGTAAGTGCGGGTGGTCTGAAGCTTAAACCCTTTTGATCTCGAAGTTGAGGTCTTCGCCAGCCAAGGGGTGGTTGGCATCCAGGGTTATGGTTTCTTCCTTGACATCCACGATTACCGCAGGGAATTCCTGACCTTCCGGGTGTCTTAGCATGAGCTGCTGCCCTGTTTCCTGGGGGATTTCATCGGGAAACTTATCCTTGGGAACATCGATGATCATATCATCCCGGCGGTCGCCGTAGGCTTGATCCTTGGAGATAGTTACTTGTTTGCTTTCTCCCTCTTCCATGTCCCGGACTGCTTCTTCAATTCCGGGAATGACCTCTCCCTGGCCCATGGTAAATTCCAAGGGATCCTTGTCCTCAGAGGAGTCAAACACCGTGCCATCATTTAGCTTGCCGGTGTAATGAACCTTTACCTGAGTTCCATCTTCTACTTTAGACATCAATCTACTCCTTTGGTCTTGTTTTTCCCGCCCTTACTTTGAATAAAGTTGTTGTTTCACCTCTAGTTTGTCCTCAATCCTGCAAAGGATTAAGGTCAGGTAAACGAAACAATAAAAGTAAGTGCGGGAGGGGTTCTACTTCTTTTTTATTGGGACCTTGTTAACGATCTTTTCATAGTATATCTGCTCTTCTTCCAAATGGACCGGGGTTTTGCGCATCATGTTCATTTTGGTAACCATCATGTTCAATTTTTGCACCCTGCGGTAAGTCTCCTGGTCCTCCTGGGAATTCTTTAAAAGATCCTTGGCTGTGGCTATTTCTTTTTGCATTTGGACCTCGGGAGGAGCGTAACCGGCATTTTTAAGTATCTTGTAGGCGATGCGCAGATCCGATGGGATAGTGGAATCATCCTCTAGTTCCTGGGGTTTGCCCCGGCCGGGCAGATCATCCAGCTCCCCCTTTTCCATAGCCTCGAGAATTTTTTCTTCCGCCTTTTTGGAAAAAAAGTCCATGGGCTTATCCCTTGATGCAGATTACGGGTTTTAACTGGGCCACTTTACGGGCAAGTCCGCTATGGTGGGTGACTTCTACTACATTGTCCACGTCCTTGTAAGCACCTGGGGCTTCTTCAGATAGACCCTTGAAAGAATGACCTCTAATCTCGATATTCATTTTTTGCAACCGGTCAACAACCTGTCCACCGGGATATTTTTTTGTGGCCTGCTTACGGCTCATTTGTCTGCCTGCCCCGTGACATGCAGATCCCAGGCTTAACTTCATGCCCTGGGATGTTCCGGACAAAATATAGGAAGAAGATCCCATGCTTCCCCCGATAAGCACCGGTTGTCCCACGGATCGGTAGGCCGGGGGAAGATCTGGATGACCGGGGCCAAATGCCCGGGTAGCGCCTTTGCGGTGCACGAACAGGGTTGCGGTGCGCCCATCTATTTCGTGTTTTTCTTCCCGGCAGGTGTTGTGGCAGACATCGTACAGCAAAGGCATTCTTGCCTCCGGGAAAAGCTGCATAAAGGTTTTCCGGGTTAGATGGGTAAGTATCTGCCGGTTAGCCAGGGCGCAGTTAATGGCTGAACGCATGGCCCCCAAGTAACCTTGGCCTGTGGAGGACAACACAGGCGCGCAAGCCAGGTCCCGGTCCGGGAGAAAGATTTTTTGCTGGGAGGCCTCTGCCACCATGAGCCGGATGTATTCCGTAGCAATTTGGTGTCCCAGCCCCCGGGACCCACAATGGATGCTGATTACCGCGTCGTCCTGGCGCAATCCATAAGCCTGAGCGGTTTCAGGGTCAAATATATCGTGGACCACTTGAACCTCTAGATAGTGGTTGCCGGAGCCCAGGGAACCCATTTCCTTGTCCAGGCGTTTCCTGGCTCTATCGCTGACACTATCCGGATCCGCGCCCGCAGCAAACCCGCTTTCTTCAGTTTTTTCCAGGTCGGTTGCTTCACCGTAGCCTTTGTCTACCGCCCAGTGAGCGCCTTGGGCCAGCATGTGATCCATTTCCCGGTTGGAGATCTTGAGGCCTTTCTTGGTTCCCAGGCCGGCAGGGATTTTTTTGAACAAAAGATCCGCTAGATTCTTCTGATGATCCAGGATTTTATCTTTGGGGATACCAGTTAATATGGTGCGTACCCCGCAAGCTATGTCAAAACCCACTCCCCCGGCTGAGATTACTCCTCCTTGGGAGGGGTCGAACCCAGCCACACCTCCTATGGGGAAGCCATAACCCAAATGGGCATCGGGCATGGCCATGGCGTTGCCCACAATTCCCGGAAGAGTGCTCACATTAGCCAATTGTTTCAGGACATCGCCTTCCATTCCAGCGAGAAGTTCTTCATCAGCGTAAAGCAGGGCAGGAACCCGCATGTGTCCTACAGGTTCCATCTGGTAGGAATAAGGAGCAATCTTTTTAAAGTCGTGTATGTTCATGGCCAACAATTATCCCTGCCTGACAATGGCCAGGCTGGGTCCAGGGATAATGGATTGAGATTGTAGGTTTAATATCCTGGAATGCTCCAGAAGAGTTAAGGTTTTTTAAGATATATTACGTAATTATGGATAAATAACTACCACTGCATGCGTTGTCAAATCCTATACATCTACAATGCACTGGGCAAGGTATAGGCCTTGCTCATTCTGGAATACTTTCAGATTGTTAAAGCTGGCACCCTTGACTTCCACGCCGATTTGATGCCGGGAGTGATCCAGGGATTCACCCCAGGCTTTTGCCTTCAAGCCTTGGTTCTGGATATGTACCTGTAAATCCGCAAAAACGTATCCTTCAGCTGATACCAGGTATATGAGCTCGTTTATAAAATCGAAAAAGAGCATTTCCTGATCCTGACCCGTGCATTCCAGGTTGCGAGAGCTTTGGATCCGGATGCAATCCAGCTCGCACATGATAGCCATTAGGGCCAACCCGGCCTGTGCAAAGGCTTTTCCCGGATCTGGCCCCACTCCTTGGATGCCGACATCCGCTCTGTGCTCAAAGTGTGTCCAGTAAGTATGGCTCATATTCTAATGAAATATTGGTGGTATTTCGCCCTGTTTGATTTGGGTTTACCACCTGTACCATAGTTTAAGCTTCATGTTGAGTCTGGAGGGGGCAATAGAGTTCAGCTGGGTTATATTGTTCCAAAAGGAACAAGGTTGACATTTGCTGACATACATTTTTTAGTTAGTCCGTTCTTGGAAAATACTAGTTGGCCTGTGTCCGGACAAGTAAATTCCTGGCACCTCTTTTTTGCCAATTTATGATTTCTTTACTGGATGGAGGATTGTTCGTAATAAAGCGCTCATCTAGGACCGGCCTCGTGCTGTAATAGGCTGAACTGTTATTCTGGGAATATTTTATTCCCGGATTATACCTTCCCTTTTGAAAAGCTTGAGAGTTAAAAGTAAAAGGTAAAAGGTTCACCCGGTTAAACCACGCTTAAGCGTGACTGCCGGAGGCAGTGTTTAACTGGGTAAAAAGTAAGGGAAGAAAATCAGTACTGTAAGCTAGAGATGTTAAGGACATAGAGAATGCTAGAAATTTCCAATAAAAAACAAGGAGTTGTCAAAAGTTTTTGACTCTCGAATGAAAAAGAATTGAGTAAAATAGATTAATAGACAAGATCACCATATTTAAGTTTAGATCCAAATCAGGAGGTTTTTTATGAAAAGTAAAACCAAGCGTAAGGGGACTTACAGTCACAACTATGACCCGGATCGATTGCGCGAATTGATCCAGGCCAACTCCACCGCCAACGAAATCATGAAGGATCTGCAGATCTCCAGGTATACCTTGTATGAGCATCTTCTCATGCTGCAGGACGAGGACCGAAAATTTTATGAAATTCCAGGGCTTTTTGATGAGCCTAGTACCGAGGAAAAGAAGTGGTGGAAGTATAAAAAGGACGGTGTGATTTTCTCCGAGAAAATGTTGGAATATTCGGGCTTTAAGCCAGGTGATGCCTTTGAGATGATTGTGGAGGAAGACCGGGTGATATTGAAAAAGGTTTAATCAATCAGGGTGTAGTTGATTGATTTTTTCTGTCCAGCTGGAAAAAGGAGGTTGATATGGAAGAAGAAACCCCGATGCCCCGGAGAATGCGCAAGGCGACCTGGAAAAATCTAGATCGCAAATATTTGAAATACGACATTCATCCCTGGGTGTTTTTCATTTCTACTGCCATTATTTTGTTGGGAGTTATTCTGACTATCTGGGCCGGAGAAGCGGCCCAGGAATTCTTTGGCACCATCCAGGACGGAATCTCGGATTATGCGGGTTGGTTTTTCATTCTGGTAATGAATTTGGTGCTGGTGTTTTGTATTGTCTTGATATTCACTAAATATTCCAGAATGCGTTTGGGCGGAGAGGATGCAGAGCCGGAATTTTCCGTGATCGGCTGGTTTGCCATGCTCTTTTCCGCAGGTATGGGGATTGGGCTTTTGTTTTACGGCGTGGCAGAGCCCATGTTTCACTACCTAAGCAATCCCTTGGTGGAAGATAAAACCTTGGAAGCCGCTCGGAGCTCCATGGAACTTACCTTTTTGCACTGGGGTTTTCATCCCTGGGCAATATATGCCGTAGTGGGCTTGGGTATAGGTTTTTTCGGGTTTTCCGAAAAGCTCCCCCTGTCTATTCGAAATATTTTTTACCCGGTATTGGGTAGGCGAATATACGGTCCCATAGGCAACTTTATCGATATTCTGGCCACTATTGCCACCCTTTTCGGAGTAGCTACTTCTCTGGGGCTGGGTGTGCAGCAGATAAATGCCGGTCTTAGCCATATATTTGATTTTATTCCTCAAAGCGCATTTGTTCAGGCCATCTTGATTGCAGGCATTACAGCCCTGGCCTTGTGGTCCGTTATACGAGGCCTGGATGCCGGGATTAAATTCTTGAGCCAGGTAAATATAGTTATCGCTGGCGGGTTGATGTTGTTTGTCTTTATCCTGGGTCCCACCCTGTTTATTTTAAACGGGTTCGTGGAAAATACCGGTAATTATTTGCAGAGCTTGCCTTCTTTGGCCTTTTGGGGCGAGACATACACTGATGAGGGAGGCTGGCAAAACGCCTGGACCCTGTTTTACTGGGCATGGTGGATAGCCTGGTCACCCTTCGTGGGCATGTTTATTGCCCGCGTCTCCTATGGCCGGACAATTCGGGAGTACCTGGCAGGAGTTCTGTTGGTGCCTGTAGTGGTAACCTTTGTTTGGCTGAGCGTGTTCGGCAACAGCGCCATCTTTCTCGAGCACTTCGGTGACGGAGGGATAGCTCAGGCAGTTCAGGACAATATCCCGGTCTCTCTGTTCGTCTTTTTGGAGCAGTTTCCTCTAGGTCTGCTTACCTCCATTTTAGCAGTTTTGGTGGTTATCACCTTTTTTGTGACCTCCTCGGACTCCGGGTCCATGGTTATCGATATCATAAATGCCGGTGGCAATCCGGATCCTCCCAAGATTCAGCGCGTTTACTGGGTGGTTTTAGAAGGTCTGGTGGCTGCTGTGCTTTTAGCGGGAGGAGGTTTGGTGGCACTTCAAAGCGCTGCCTTGGCCACGGGACTGCCGTTTGCAGTTATTATCTTCATTATGTGCTGGTCCCTCTTCAAGGGGCTAAGAAGGCACTGGTACAAGCATTACGAGGATTAGGCCTGTATCCGGCCGAGGGCCGAGGACCCTCGGCCGGAATTTTCAGGGGAGCCCCGGCACGGAAAGGGGGTCGCCCTTTACGATAACTGGACAGTTATTGACTGCTCCTGGCAGTGCCTATATATTCCTTTTGGGAAAGCCGGGATAGCTCAGGGGTAGAGCAACTGATTCGTAATCAGTAGGTCGTGGGTTCAAATCCCATTCCCGGCTCCAATGAAATCGGGTATTTAAAAGAAACAAGAACTGTATGCTAAAAAATACTGAAAAATGAGAATACACAAAAAAGCCCGCCCTCTGATATGGAAGGCGGGCTAGATTTTTTAGGCCAAGTAGTAAATTTATGAAGTAAGCTAGAATAATAAGGCCTACAACTGGAAGCATGTGTTGTGTTTTTATATATTAGTTACAATTTCCTCGATCATTTCTTCTAAAACCTTTGCTGTTAAAGGTTCGCACACAGAGCCGACTCCACGAGTATTAGATACATCAAGTGTCACAATGTCTATAGTTTTTTCATTCACTTTTAATGTACCTTGCATTCTTACCTTTACTACATTTTCCTTTTTATCAAGGATTTCACACTGATATGATTTAATTGTAAATTCAGCATTTTGAAGTTTTTCAGATGAGACTTTGTTACAAACACCATTTTTGATTGTTTCATGAAAAGGCGGCTCTAAATCTACTTCTCCACGTTTGGGATCAAAATACTTACCAGGATCAGATCTTTTGTCATTAACTTCAAAAGGACATTGATCTACTTCTTGATATGTTGGATAATCAGTTGTGCCTAATAAGCATCCACTCATTAACCACATTAAAGATACTATTCCAATAGTCAAAACAAACTTGACTGATCTCGACATAACTACCTCCTGTTTTCTGTGGTCATATTCGCCCTTTGTTCAATAATCAGCCCACCTCTAAAATTGACCAAAAAGTTCCTTTTCCTTTTAAAATAGGAATCCCCAGGAAACAAGTTTAAAATTTTGGCCACAAGAAGTTTCAGCAGGATACAACTATATAGAGGCAAGAGGAGTTGGACAGGCAGTGGTCGGTTTATTTAGAAAAGACATTGATTGGCATGGGTGAGGATGGCCTCAGCCTTCAGTGTGGTAAGCTAATGTTACTTACTGTGTGCTTACTAGCAAACAATTGGGGATTAGGACTTGCTTTTTATTTTCAGCCCTAATCCCCTTGATTTCATTGGTGCCGGGGGCCGGATTCGAACCGGCACGGGGTTATCCCCCGCGGGATTTTGAGTCCCGTGCGTCTACCAATTCCACCACCCCGGCTTAATTCAAATATTAAATTAACCTTGCCAAGTTAGTCAGTCAAGGAGATTTTCTGGTCTCCACGTACAAAACCTTTGACCCGCGATTATTAATATGGCAAGGATAATATCTATTATTTCGCCATTAAAATTCAGGGAGATATAAACTCCCGGTTTGCATACGGGGTATTAATGCTTAATGAAAAGTTTTTGAACGATTTGGAAGAATACTTGAAGTCCGGAGAGCTGGAAAAGGATTTTGAATACTCCTCGGAAGAGAGACGGATGGAGATCCTGGATTTCTTGGAAAGATTAATGGATGTAGCCGAGATAGCAGATGAAACAGCCACTAGGATCATATTTAAAAATACTGGCCTAGGCCAGATGTTTCAATCCAGTGACCAATCCAATAATGAACAATAACGCAGCCAAAAGATGCCTTGGCCAAGGTAGCTTCTTCCCACCCTTTTCATGCCGAGATGCTTTCCCAAGCCTAACGCACTCCAATTTCAAGTGACAGGGACTAGTAATTGTTAGCCAACAAATCTTGGCTGCAAGTACAGCTGTATAATACTATATCTTGTTACAATCTGCCGTATTCGTCTTGGAACCTGACTATATCATCCTCTCCCAGGTATGACCCGGATTGTACCTCTATCAGTTCCAGGGGAATCGTGCCGGGGTTCTCCAGGGAATGCTGCTGCCCCACTGGAATATATGTGGATTGATTTTCAGTAACCAGGATGGAGTCATTTCCGCTGGTAACCTTGGCCGTGCCGGACACCACGACCCAGTGTTCGGCTCGGTGGTAATGCATTTGCAAAGAGAGCTTGGCCCCGGGATTAACCGTGATTCTCTTGACCTGGTACCTACCGCCCACATCTATGCTGTCGTAAGATCCCCAGGGGCGGTAGACCTCTCTATGGGTGATATGTTCCTGTCGCCCGTTCTTTTGTAGCTCCTGCACCACGGATTTGATTTCCTGGGTCCTGTCCTTATTCGCTACGAGCACCGCATCTTTGGTCTCTACCACCACTAAATCCTGGACTCCCAAGGTACTTACCAGCCGGCTCTCAGCCAGGATAAAACTGTTTCTGGTGTCCCTGACAATCACGTCTCCTTTACAAGCGTTATTCCATTCATCCCTGTCGGTAATGTCCCATAAAGCGGACCAGGAGCCCACATCGCACCACCCAGCATCCAGGGGGACCACCGCAGCAGCGCCAGTATTCTCCATTACCGCGTAATCAATGGAATCGCTGGGACATGCCAAAAACTCATGTTTGTCCACGCGCAAGAAATGCATGTCGTAGGCAGAATTGCTCATGGAGTTGTTGCAGGCCCTTACTATTTCGGGGCGGTGACGCTCAAGCTCTTCCAGGTATTTCCCGGCGCGGAAAATAAACATGCCGCTGTTCCAGTAATAATCTCCTGCTGAGAGGTAAGCCTCAGCTGTTTCCGCATCCGGTTTTTCCACGAAGCGCCTGACCTGGAAACCGAACTCATCCAGGGAATCCCCTCGCTGAATATAGCCGTATCCTGTTTCCGGGCTCCGGGGAACTATGCCGAAAGTAACCAATCTCCCCGCCTCTGCCAGTTTCCAGGCCTTGTGAACACTTGCTTGAAAAACGGACACATCGCTTATGTGGTGGTCAGCTGCAAGCACCAGCAAAACCGGATCCTGGCCGTCCCGCGTGGCATGCAGGGCTGCCAGGGCAATTGCCGGGGCAGTATTGCGGCCTTCGGGCTCCAGGACAATGGTTACATCTTCCAGTCCTACCTGGCGCAGCTGTTCCGCAGCTAAAAAACGGTGTTCCTCGTTGCAGATCAAGATGGGATTCTGGCAGGGCATCCCTTGCAGCCGTTGCGCAGTGGCTTGAAGCATGGTTTTATCTCCGCCAAAGGCAAGGAACTGCTTGGGATAAAGCTGGCGGGACAATGGCCACAACCTAGTTCCGGAACCTCCAGCCACGATCACCGGTAAGAAAGTGTTGTTATATTTATCGTGCATCGCTTTTATGTTGTGGCTCTTCGTTTAATTCCCGGTAGTCTTCATCCTGTCCTGTTCGTGCAAAATCATCTTCCACCTTGGGGACCGTGCCAAACGGTGAACTACCGCTTTGCTTGGCCCCTCATCCACCCTTGAGATTGGTCATGGGCAGAACATATAAAAACAATCCCACCATTCCGGCTAAAATCAAAATTGCTATACCTAAACCGATAAAACTTGTCATAACAAAACCTCTGTTGTTTATTTCAAATCCTAAATACCCGAAGTGTTATTTCAACTCGGCTATGTCAATAGTACAGGATAACAGCCCAGTAATTCAAGTCCGCAGAATGCAAGCTAGACGTCCCGTTCTGCCGGCTATTTAGCTGCCAACCTGGGCATGGATTCCGAGGTCCAGATGAAGGAACGGTTGTAGAGCCTAGCAGTTTCCTCCTGTTCCAGGCCCAGTTTTTGACATTCCTCCTGGACATCATCCCAATAGCCCTGTTCCATATTCTTAACCAAGTCCATCCAGGGAGTAAGAGAGGAGTTACTGTTTAAGAGGGCATCTTTCATATCTTCCTGTATGGGTAGATCCTTGAGGATTTGTTCCAGTGGTTGCCCCAGCAATGCATCCAAAAGGGAAAAAAGCCCCAATAAAAACATGGATTGCGAGGAGAAGGGCGGATTAGTATGGGTAGCTGATAATAGCTCCAGGTATTTTCCCCTTTGGGCAGCCAGCCAAGCTACTTCCATGCCTGCCGGACTGGTAGCGAGATCGGACATTATGGCCACTCTAAGCCATTGGGAAACTTGAATGATCCCAAGCAGGTTCACAGCATGCTCGATGGATGTAATCCTGTTTCGTAGGCCGAAGTAGGCGGAGTTGATAAATCGCAACAAGCGGTAGCTTAAAGCTGCATCTTTGCGAATAATCCCGGCTATCTGTTTGGGGTCTGCGTCGGGAAGAGCAATCTTTTTTAAAAGCTCTAGCCTGGAAATTTGGTTGGGGCTTAGCTTGCACCCGGACATGATTTGAGGAGAACAGAAAAAAAAGCCCTGGAACAGATCAAAGCCCATTTGTTTACAGTACCGGTAAATCTGGACGTGCTCAATCTTTTCGGCTAACAAGCTTACCTTCTTCCTGGACAGGGTCTCAACGATCTTTTTGATCTCCCTGGGAGGCATTTTCAGGATATCCACCTTGACCACATCGGCTAGAGCCACCAGTTTTTCGTACCCGGCTTGTCCGTAATAATCGTCTAGAACGATCCTGTATCCCTGCCTCTTTAGGTCCAGGCAAGCCTCGATTACCTCCTGGTCCGGGGTTACTGTTTCCAAGACTTCTACCACGCACAAGTTGGATGGCAGTGCCAGGGCGCTTCTCTCCAAGAGCAGATCTTGGGGAAAATTGATGTATACAGGACTTTGCCCTCCTGTTGCGGATACGGTAAGGTCAAATCCGTAAGAAATCACATCCAGAGTGGCCTGGACAGGATCCACAATGTTCGCGGCTTGCTTTGCCTGTCCGTCCCTGAAAAGCAATTCATGTGCCTGGACCCGGTCCTTGCTATCGAAAATGGGTTGCCTGGCAACAAAAACAGGGTGATATTGAAGAACCTCCACTCTTGGACTCCCGTGGATTTATGTATCTATCAAGGATTCCAGTTGCCTAAATTGCATTTTAGTGCATTTTAGCCTAGGAAAATCAACATAGAGATTTTGTACTAGTTAAATCTAAGCTTATCAATGGATGTGAGTTTAATACCAACACGAAATTTTGTGAAGCCAGGCAATTTCTAGCTGCGCCAAGAAACCCAGTACAGGACATGTCTAGCTTATGAATGCTATAGAATTAAGTTGCGTGGTACTACTCCATTTTCGATAATTTGTTCAGAAAGGTCTCGGCTTGTTTGAAGCCCGGATTATCCGCTACCGCCTTTTCCAAACGTTTAATAGCGCGCTTCCAATTTTGGTAATAGTAGTCCGTGACCGCAGCATTGTATAAGAGGGTGGGGTTGTCAGGATCCTTTTTCAAGGCTTGCCCATACAATTCTGCTGCCCGTTCCAAATCTCCCTGTTTGCGCAGAGCAACCGCATAATTGTTCAGGACATCCGAGCTCAGGCAGTCCGTAAGAAGTGTCCCGAAATTTTTCTCCGCCTGCTGGCAAAGACCGTGCTTATGGTAGCAGTCCCAGATGTGGCTCTTGATCCAGTTCTCCCTGGGCTTCATATTTATAGCTCTTTGAAAAGTTTCTCTGGCCAAAGCATATTCTTGGGAGTACAATAACGTATCCCCCTTGGCCAAATAATATTCTACATTGCGGGGCTGTATTTGTAAGGCCTTGTCCAGACTATTCTTGGAATTTTCCCATTTCTCTTCCTTTTTTGCCAGTTCGGATTTCAAGTGCCAAGCTTTCGCTAACAGTCGGTTGTGATTCAGAGATTGTTCCACTGTGTGCTCGGCTTCTTGGAAGTCCCCAGCCCAAAAATGGACCCAGGCCATTTCGCAGAGGATGCGGGCCTTCATGGATGGCAGCTCCAGTAAAAGCTCCTTGAGCCTCTGGATGGCCTGGGGGTAGTCTTCCCGGGAGCAGTCCTCCTTGACCTTCTTGAGGACTGCAAATATCTGTTGGCGCGGATTTTGGGATTGAATCGCTTCAATCTTTGCTTGCACAGTTTCAATATTTAAGGGTTTGAGCATGTATTCAGTTACCCCCAATTCTGCAGCCTCGGCTACATCTTCAGCTTCTCCCTTGGATGTGAAAAAAATAAAGGGCAGATCTTTCCACTGGCTGGAGGAGCGGACGCAGTGTAGTAATTCCGCTCCATTCATGCGGGGCATCTTCCAATCCGAAATAATCAGCTCAATATCTGGATCCTGTTCTAATATTTCCAAGGCTTCCTGGCCGTCAGCAGCTTCTTTTACATTGTCGAATCCCAGAATGCTGAGAATATTTATCACGGTTTGACGTGAGGGCTGAACGTCATCAACTATTAACAGGCGATCGCGTTTGTCGAGCATAGATCCCTCAGTTTGGGGAATAGAGGGTTACACAGAAAATACTGCCTCCGCCCGGAGCATCCTCGACCCAGATGTTACCCTGAAGCATGGTTGTTATACGGTTGCAAAGAAAAAGGCCAATTCCAGTGCCCTGGATATCGTGGTTTGAATCCCCCCGGTGAAACCGATTGAATATCCTGGATTTTAGTTCATCGCATATACCGGGGCCGGTATCTTGAACACTTATCTTTACTATCCTACCGTACTTGTCCTCGGCTCTCCTGCTATCCATTATTTCCCAGAACACTTTGATATCGCCGCCTGCGGGTGTATACTTTATGGCATTGGAAATAAGGTTGGTCATGAGGTGAGATAGCAAAGAGCCATCCGCAATAACTGTCGCGTCCTGCTCCTGCTCCAAGGAAAGATTCTGGTTCTTGGCTAGGGCGGTGGGTCGGGCTTCGTCCAAGACTTGTTCCACAATTGGTAAGAGGCTTGTGGGACCTAGATGGACCGCGTTTTCTTCCTGCCATTGGTCCAGGCGGGCTACTTCCAGGAACTTGTTGATCATCTCCAGGAGTCTGGTAGCCCCATCATGGGCAGTTTGAATCACTTTTTCCTGCTTTTGGATAACACCCATGTATGTTAAAATATCCAGATTGGAGATAACTGCAGATAGAGGACTCTTGAAATCGTGCACCACCATTTGGATCAGTTCGCTACGTTCGGTGTAGGTAAACCAAAGTTCTTTCTGTTTTAATTCCAGTTCCTGCACTAAGGATTTGTAGCGCTCCTTTTCCTGGGAGAGTTTCTCCATCAAGCGGGAGTTTTCCACCAAAGGGGAGATCCAGGCCGCGTATTCCTGCAGTATCTGGCAGTCTTTGGTGCTGAATTGGGAATCATCTGATCGATCTGAACAGTTGATCACTCCCATGGTGTTTTGCTGTGAGTCCAAAAGGGGAACGCAAAGTAGGGAGGTTGTCCTGTAAGAAATACGGCCATTTCTGGGTTTGAATCTATCGCTATTGTTTATGTCCTTGATGAGCAGAGGGAGCTGGTTTTGAAAAACATAGCCGGATATGGACTCCGGGATGATTTTCTGTGCCATCCCGATTATATTCTGGTTAGCGCTAGCTTCCACTCGTAGCTCCTCTTGTTCAGGAGATACAAGCATGATAGATCCATGTCGCGCATTGACCCTGTTCAGGATAAAATCAAGGCTCTTGTTCAATCGCAACCCAAGAGACATTGAGCAGTCCGTAAGCAGACGGATGATATCCCGGAGGGAAGTGGTCTCGATGGTATCGCTTAGGTTAATTTCCTGGAGTTGCATGCTTGATTCTCCAATG
>CAZNYT010000023.1:0-3837 GCA_964577315.1 uncultured Desulfovibrionales bacterium | reverse complement strand
ATCGGATTTTATTCCCTTGAGCCTTTTAGAGTGTTGGCCACCGGAAAAAGTATCCGGAAACAACTGCCCCGCCCCGGGGTGGAATGCGCTATTACAGCTCCCATATGCCCCTCAACTATCCCTAATACCATGGCCAGGCCCAGGCCACGGCCGATAAACTTGGTGCTGAAGAAAGGATCAAACGCCCGGAGCAAGGTTTCCTTGTCCATGCCGGTGCCAAAGTCCTTGACCTGCATCCATACAAACTTTCCGGGAGCCGGTTTTACCCGGGTTCTGGACAGCATCAGGTATTGGCTGGAGCAGGTCATGATTCCGGTGGAAACAATTACCCGGGCGTCCACGCGATCCAAAGCTTCGCAGGCATTGGTAACCAGGTGTCTGATAACCTGGGAAAGCTGCTGTTTGTTAGTTAGTATTCCGGGAATCCCGGATTTTAGCTTCAGTTCCAGAGGGATGTTTTGCCAGTTTTGATCTTGGAATAACGATTCCGCAGTGTTCAAGATGCATTGATTGATACTCTGGTTATGTAAAACTACCCTGCCGTTGCCGAAACAAGTAATGATCTCACCGGTGAGATCGACAGCGATTTTAGCCACTTTTTCCGCTCTTTTGATGCGCGTGTAAGCCAGAGAGTTGCAAGGGATTCTCTCCAAGGCGAGTTCAAGATTGCCCATGAGGGCGCACAAAAGATTGTTGTAGCGGTGAGCTATACCACCGGCCATGGTGTGCATGCACTCGAATTTCTGGTTTTCCAGCTCCGAGGGTGTTTGCGTCTGTTCTGAGCTCTTGGAGCCGGCCTTGGAATCCTTTCCTGTATCCAGGGTGAAATTTTTTTTTTCTGCGCCGGAGTCCTGATTCTTGGCAGGAGTATGCAGTGGTAGTTTGGAGCTTTGGGTGTGAAGCATGGCTTACCTCTTGATAATCGGTTACAGGTAATCTGTAATCAAGTCCCAGCAGCGGGTGAGTTAAGCAGAATCCTGGTGATATTTTCCGAGTCTGTCAGAGCTAGCGCTTGCAGGGCAGAGCTTTTGTCCCGTATCTTTTGGACCCGGGGTAGTTGGATCTGTTTATTCAAAAAAAGCTGAGAACAGCTGTTGCATACATGTTAAGTGATCCCATTTGGATTTTTTGTTTTCAGCTTGATAGAATCTTGGCAAAAGTTCCAGGAAATGTAATCACCCAAATGGGTGAAATTTTAAAAAGAAATACTTGGTTGGAAAAGCCGAGAGAGGGGGGACCCCTGGAGCAATTCTGAGAGGCAGTGCAAACGGACGCAGCAGCAATCCAGGAGATTCTTTCTGCTTTTCCGGAATTGATCCCGGAAAAAAGGACAGAGTTTTACGGGGGTAGTTGTATCGGAATGGGGGGAGTAACCAGCCTTGGAATCCCCCGAGGCTCAGGTGATATCCAGAAGGACTTGCTCTAATGTTTGGTTGAATCCTGCCGGATCCTCCAACTGCAGAAAGTGGCCGCCTCCGGGAATGATGGTCTCAGCAACAAAGGGAGCGCAGCGTTTCCGGGCGGATTCCGGGATCAGGATCCCGTTGATGGCGTGGATGGGGATCTTTAGTTCCCTAAGCGCAGGAAGCGGATCCCAGGACAGGAGGTCGCGCCACAAGGGCAGGGCCCAGGTGGGATCTGCCTGGGACATTTCCCTGATGACCCTTTTTTTGATATCAATAGGGGTGTTTGCTGCAACATTCTGTTCCACCAGATCCGAGACAGCAGAAGCAAAGTCAGTCTCGAACGGGGCTGCCATCTGCTTTATGTCCTTATCCCAGAGCCCGCCATAGTCGATTCCGAAGGTATCCACCAGGATTACCGCGGTAGCCTTCTTACCCAGAAGCCGGGCAGCTTCCAGCACCACTGCTCCGCCCATGGAGTGCCCTATGAGTATGGTCTGCTTGGGATTCAATTCCCGGACGCAGTCTTCCGTGTCCCGGGCCAGATTTGCTATCCTCCACTCTTTGCGGTGGCCGGTGTTCGAGTCGCCGTGCCCAGGCAGGTCCGGGGCAGCCACCTGCCATGTTTGAGCGAAATAAGCTAGCTGGCTCTCCCAGTATTTTCGCCTGCAGGTCCAGCCGTGGATGAACAGCAGAAGCTGCTCTCCGCTGCCCCCATAATCGCAGGCCAATGGTATGTTATCCCGGGTATGCAGGTGGCCGGTCTGGAGTGTATCATGGTTGCTGCTCATATGATTCCCTCTGTAAGTATGTGCAGAAAGTTTTGTTCAAGCCTACTAGCGCCGCCTGGAGGGTCCGGTCAGCAGGCGCTTCATGAGTTCAACCCTGTTGTGGGTGCCTGTTTTGCTAAAGATGGCCTTGAGGTGGGACCGTAGGGTATGCAGGCTGATGCAGCATTTCCTGGCGGCTTCCTCGGAATCGGAAGTAATGATTATGGCCTGGAGCACCTTGATCTCAGCCCGGGACAAGGCATAGACAAGGCGGAGATACTCCGGGTTTAGGTGCACTTTGGCTGCGGGGTCGTGCAGATAGACAACTATATATACAAAAGGCTCTTGGAGCAGCACGGGGATGTCCGGATGCACTGGTCTGACCAGCAGGAGTAGATCCGGGTCCCCTGGCCGGGGCATGAAGAAGTTACCACCAGCGGTATGAAAGCTTCGGTCCCGGGCTGCAGAGAGGCATTCTTGCAACAGTTGACTGAAACATTGGTCATGCAGGGCATCCCTAATGCGCAGGATGCTGTTGGCGGTGTAGATGGAGTTGTTTTGCCTGAGCAGGCTTTCTGCTTCCGGGGTTTGGTATACGATCTTCAAGGAGCTGTTGAGCAGGATAAAAGGCATGGTTTCTAGCTCTGCAGCTGTGGAGACCGCCTCGGCTCTGGACTGGGCATTGCTGATCTGCCAGGCGAGCTGCAAGGAATGCTGTATATATGGAACCAGAGAAGTGACAAAGGCTGTTTCCTGCTCGGAATAATGTCCTTGGCCCTGAGTGCGCTGAATCAAAAGCTGCACTTTCCGCCGGGAGTCCTGAAATATGGTGCCGCACATGCCGTGATGGATATCCTGAGGCCTGGCCCACTCGTTGAAGAATTTAGTTTTATAATATGCAGATTGGCTGCAGGTGAAGTGCAGATAGGTGGAATACAGGCGGCCCCGAGACATCCGGGAAAGTTCTGGCCGCCAGGGACAGGAGTTTACATAGTAATCTACATACTGTTGGTGACAGCTGTCATCAATGTTTGTCTTGATACTGGAAATGACCCGGTCAGCCTCGGCATTCATCACCAGCATCCGGGCCGAGCGTGAATTGGTGACATCCACCAGTTGCTTTAGAAATGTTTGCCATCCGTCCTGGTTCCGGAGTATGGCATATATGGATTCTATCAACTCGCCCTTTAAGCGGGCAAAATCCTTGTTTGTCGCGGTCTTGGATGGCATGGTACTATGTACGCGGCACGCAAAAAGTTTTGGTGAATAGTTGCGGTAATATTTTATTACTACCCTATCCCATATGTATTTTCAAGAAAGAATCGCATCTTATACCGGCACAGCCAAGTTCTGGGAAGCAACCATTTATTACCTACGCGAGGAGAGTTTTCCATATGACTACTACCCAAGATTTTAAGCAATTACTGGATAAAAATCACGACTGGCCCTGCCAGTACACATTCAAGTTCATAGTCCCTGAGACCCAGAAACATCTGGTGTTCAACTTGTTCGAGGCGCAGGACGATATAAGTACCCGCAGCTCCAGGAATGGTCGGTACGTCAGTGTTACCGCCAAATGCCGCATGCATTCCAGCGAGGAAGTCATAGCTGTGTACGAGGCTGCCTACAATATCGAAGGGATAATTGCCCTATAGCAATCCTGC
>CAZNYT010000022.1:28171-30280 GCA_964577315.1 uncultured Desulfovibrionales bacterium | reverse complement strand
CACAACGAAACTTGGTTCTTTAACCATGGCTCTATAAACTGCCTTACTATTATGGCAGCAAATCTTTCCCTGGGTCCGAGGGCTCTGCAAACTGGGCGTAAAGTGTGTGAGCGACGGAGGCTAGTTTGCAGAACCCTCGGATTTCTGGACAATAAGTTTCGTTGTAGTTTCATCCATTTTCAGGAACTGGGTATATACGTCCGAGGCGAATCATGAGAGTAGCAATAGTTAATTTTTCCCAGCAAAACATGGTTACCCCGGAAGAGGTATCCGCGGCTATCCAAAGCCTTCCCAGCTTCCATTACGCCAGCATACAACTGGTTTACTTCGACCCCAGCCGCACTATGGCCACAGAACTTGCCCACGAGAAAAAAAGTCCTTCCACGCTCAAAGCCAAGGGAACCTATTACCATGATTGGAATACATCCTTTTCCATGATTGTAATCTATCCCTTTCCGTCCAGAAAAGCGTTCTACCACACCTTGTTCCATGAGATCGGGCACCACGTGTTTTTTCACGCCCTGGATCAGCCCCAGCGCAACGAATGGTTCTTCAACATCCGCAAGACAGAGAGCGGATTTGTCACGTCGGCTGCCCGCAAAAACTCCCGGGAGGATTTTGCAGAAACATACGCCTGTTATTGCTGCCGCCCGGAACGTTTGACCCGAGCACCCAAGAAAAGAGACTTTATGGCCAGGACGGTATTTCAGAAGCCAGGCAGAAGCACTATCCAGAAGATTGTTTAAATACTGGCAACTGTCTACCTAAATTCCACCTATATTTCAGCAATAAAGCAAAATTCAAAGCGTTTTTTAACAATTAGCCGCGCATACTTCACACTTCACTCAGCCCAACATCATCCCCCCCCTGAGCCTCCTCGGATTCACTGCTTTGTATCCATAAGATACTGCCAGGTGGATCTTTGCAGGAAACTGCCATCCACGTTGGCCTCCATCTCCAGAAACATCTTCCAAGGCACAGCGAATGTCAGGCAATCCCTTCCCAGGAGCTGGCGCACGTACTTTCTGGCCGAGATGTCCGTAAGCCCCACCACAGCTCTAGGATTTTCGGACTCAGCTTCGTTCCAGGGAAGTATGCCGATGGTCTGGCAGCCTGCGGCCCAAGGGATGCTTACGTTTTCTCTCCCCTTGCGGGCATAATTGGACAAGATCACCAGGGCGGAAAGCTGATCCGGATCCACCGTAAAGACAACCGTTTCCGGATCCATGGCTTCCTGGTGAAGTTCGGCCAGGGGCCGGAACAACACGTACCTGGACTGTATTTCCCTAATAGGCAACTTTTCCAGCCATTCCTCAACCAGATCCGGGCTCTGGACGTATCTCTCACCGCGCAGAAAATCCTGGGCAAACTCTTTGCCAGCGGATTTCTCTAGCTCACGCCCGATTTGATTTCCTTTCTCCCACTGCTCGTTGCCCCAAGAAAGAAAGCGAGTAAAACACTCCACTCCACCGGGAAAATGTACGTAAGTATTACCGAACCCCAGTCCCACCCCTCCGCCAGGGCAGCCAAAGGTCTGAGCATCAAAGGCTGCAGTCCTGCCCTTGACAGCATTGGCAAACATAAACATGACGCAACCCATCTTGCCCTTTTTGAACTGGACAGCATCATCTGGCTTTTCTTCGGCAACAACCACTGCTACCGGCTGATTTCTAAGCCCGATAGCCTGGGCAATCTTGGATTCCATACAAATCCTCCCTGGGCTTGAAGTTTATTCATGTAGGCCGGCAAGGCATTATAATCAGAGGTATCCGGGGCAATGAAAAAATCCTCCTTGTCTCTACGCTCTCAGCTTGCCCGGTTAAATCGCCCCCCAGTTAACCGGAAGAAAGTCAACCGGGCAAGCCTCTGGGGTATTTAACTGGGCGCTTCTAGCGAGTCTTCGAGCGGGCGAGAGCCAAAAATATCTTGGGCTTGGGTCAAAGCAGTTCATATTAGCTTTAAGCCTTTTCCCGTCTACGTAGGCTTAAATCTAACACCCTGAAAAGATTTGGTGAATAGTTACAAAAATCTTACACTTCCGGACCAGGGGACAGAACCCTTTTGCCCATTTCCTGGTCCAGCATAAACAATCCTCCACCGTCGTTACCG
>CAZNYT010000022.1:0-28071 GCA_964577315.1 uncultured Desulfovibrionales bacterium | reverse complement strand
ACATGCTACTCTAGGAGGTGTTGAGAATCGATGTTAGACAAGACAGAACTCTTAAGCTATATTTAATTTTTGGTAAAGCCGAATTAAAATAAAAATATTCTATAGAAAGCAGGCTGATCTTTAATAATACCTGCGGGAGAAAGGTATGATCAACAATAAGAGCGTGGAACAAATCCTAACCCCGGAAGTGCTCCAAGAAATATTTCCACCCCAGAAAGCGAATGATTTTTTTGAGGCCTTGTACGGCGATCCCGAGGAAGGCACTTTCGACATCGATTTGGCCCTAGCAGGCAACTCCGGAGAAAGGTTGGATCTAGAGTTCAGGCTCAAGCAAAGACCGGGTAAGTGTATGGCCTGTAATCTCACCTACGGCCTTCCCCAAGTATTCAGCAAACACCCTGTAATCGATCTTCCAGGCCTCATGCAGGCGATAAACTCCCTGCTACCCGAAGATACCAAGGCCACTGACTGGAAATTGGGAAGTACCAAAGAGGTGAGTTCCGAATTGCATGTCATCCCCTTGAGCCTGTATTTAAGTAAGCAGGACTCTTGACTGGACATTATTTTAAACTCGGGTTTTGCCTCAGCGGCATAACGAAGGAAATCCCAAGGTGAGTGCGACTGCAAAAAATCTTTTTTGCAGTCGGAGGAGTCCCAGCACTATTTCAGTGCCGGGCAAGCAGGAGACAGGTGTCAGGAATCAGTAAAAACAAAGAGTTAGGTAGCTGGTTTATTCCTGAATCCTGGATTTCCCGACTTTTTGCAGGTGCATCAAGGTGAGTTATATCCGCATCCCCAAATCAAAAATATCAGGGCAATGAAGAATTTTGCCGTCCCGGTGAAATAGAACAAGGTTTCAGGTTTAAGCCCCAAACCGAAAGGAGTATTTATGGAAGACAGAGTGGATTTCCAAAACGAAAGCGCTGCATGGCAGGATGTAGTCTACTCCAACATGATCCAGACTGAGGCCCTGGCTCAAATCATGTTGGAGAAAGGCCTTATGACCCAGGAGGAATTCAACCAGCGGGTGGAGAAAGTTCACAAGAGCTTCATGAAACAGCACCCTGCTGGAGATACCAGCAGTGATTCCTGAATCAGCCTTGCAGGGAGGGCAATACAAGGGCAGCAGGTAGTTCTGTTCGGTTTATTGCATTTTTTCTGTTCTCGCAACTATTCACCATGTTTGACCCTCACCTTTTCTCAACAGCGAAACTTATTCTTTTTAATTAGTCCAGACTGAGCACTATCCCCTGGTCCGTCTCAGGTATTATTTTTTGGACATTCTCCCCGTCCCGAAAATGGAGTATCCCGTACTTCCCATAGTGACGTAGTCTTCCGGCAACAGCCTCCACTTCCCGGCGTTCCGTGGCTTGAACCACCACAGCCACTTCCTCCGGATCCAGGGGATGATGCCGGACCTTGAGGCTGAAGCCCGGATCCGCAGCCTCCACTTCTCCCAGTAGAGAGCGGCAAGCAGCCGACTCCGCCCCCAGGAAAAGCAAAGACTTGCCCTGCATTTCCTTCTCATCCAGGTCGTTGTCCTTTACCACTCTAGCTCCCATTTGCTCGGCCGCCTTTATCATAGGGGCATAAACTTCCTTTTCCTCTTCCTGCACCACAGCAAGTTTTTCCGGTGCCCCCATAAAAGCGGACCATACCGGTGGCAGCTCCCTTAGATCCAGTGCGCGCATCAAGTCGTATTCCGGATCCAAAACCACCTTTTGGGGCGGCCGGGAAAGCTGAACAGAAACAGATTTTCGGTGCTCATCCATTTCTATTTCCCTAGTTACTGTGCCTTCCGCGGTTTCCACCTGTACCGGGACCCTCAGATCAAATGGGTCCCTGTTTTCTTGGACTATTTCCCAGGAAAGATGAAACTTCTCTCCCTCTTTTTGCACTTGCGGATTCTCCATGCCCAAGACAGGTATATCGCTGCGGGTTAGCCATTGATGGAAAAAATCCCTTAAGTCCCTTTCCACAGCCCGGGCATAACTCTGCTCAAGATCCTGCCACGTCGCCCGGCCGTATTTGTGCCCGTGATAAAAATCGCGGACTGCTTCCTGGAAATCCGCCTCTCCCAGCCGGCGATTAAGCATATGAAACAGCATGGAGCTCTTTTGGTAACCCACTGCTCGCTTGGCCTGATCCTCCCTGCCCCGTTTCCCGGGACTGGTAAAATCCTGGATGGTTATATCCATGCCCTGGCGAACATAGCTATGATAC
Source organism: uncultured Desulfovibrionales bacterium (assembly GCA_964577315.1). Classification (GTDB taxonomy): domain Bacteria; phylum Desulfobacterota; class Desulfovibrionia; order Desulfovibrionales; family Desulfonatronovibrionaceae; genus Desulfonatronospira. The sequence continues at coordinate 25,848 of CAZNYT010000022.1, read as the reverse complement.
CTTACGATCTGATTCTTGCGGAACTCGGTAGCTTCTCCCCTGTCTCGTGCAAAAGCGTGATCCGCCAGGTAGGTGGTTATTCCTTCGCTCCAGTTTCCCTGCTCCCAGTTCACCCGAACCGCATTCCCCATCCAGCTGTGCAATACCTCGTGGCCCAGGGAAGTTTCCTGAATAAAGGGCAGGCGCACCACTTGCTGCCCCAGCAGGGTAAAAGTGGGCATAGCCAGACCTGTGGGCCTGCGGTTTACCACTACTGCGTAGCGCTGGTAAGGATATTCCCCGAAAAGATCCATGTACCTTTCCAGATACTCGCGGGTCCTGCTGCGGTAGTCCCCAGCCAGGTGCTTAACCTCTTCAAAGAAGTATGAGGCCAGAATCTTTTCCTGGCCGAACTCTTCCTCCTCCACGTGATAGGGCCCGGCCACAAAGTTTATCCTGGAGACCGGATGAGGGAAATCAAAGCTGTACTGTTTTTTATCCTTTTTTTCTAGGACCTGAATGCTCTCAGCCTCGGAAACAGCGGAAAAATCCTTGGGGACCCTGGCCTGAAGGGAATAAATAGCGTCCCTGGCAGGCCTGGGATACCAATTCCCCAGCAGAGATATCCCCTTGGGAGCGATCAAATTCCTGTGCTCGCCTTGAACCTTTCTTTCCCAGGTCAAATCCACCATTTGCTCCGCACCGGATGCAGGAACCAAGAATACCTCTTCCTTGTCCCGGGAATTATCCAGCTTTTTGCCGTCCACCTTTACCTGGAGCTCACTTAGTCCCGCTACCAGCAAACGCGCCTCCTGGTCAGCAGGCAGAACAAATTCCCCTTGGCCAATCAATAGATTGTTTTCTACTTCAAAACTTATGCTAATATCGTAGGCCAGGTGGGCATCTTGGGAATAAGCACTGCCGCTAAAAAAGAGCACCAGGGCGAAAACTTTCCCAACTATAATCACACGCTTTATCCAGGTGCAGGCATGGAGTGTAAATATAAACCGCATTTGTCTTGCTTGATAACCTTTTCCTGACAAACCAGGAGTTGATTTAGGCAATATGTTCTTGTTCAGGATTTTGGGGACGGGCCGGGGTTTCACTGCTTGCTCCCTTCCAAGTGGAGTCCCGGATATAGGGACTGGGGGAAAAGAAACCACTGTGCAGCATATGGGACATGAATCCGGGACGATTCAGGCTCAGGAATTCACTTTCTTCGGGTGTGGGCTGCCCAGAAGGCATGTTCAAGAGCTCGCTGCTTATTTCCGGGCGAATCCACTCCGAAATCTTGATGTTGTAAAGCATACCGGACAAAGACATTCTTCCTTGATCCCCCACGACCCTCAAAATCCCGCAATCAATCAACCCTGCCACCACAGGATGATCCCGGGGCAACTTAATGGTATTCTGTCCCTGCAGAAAAAATTCCCGCAAAACCGCCTTTTCAGACTCATCCAGGTTCCGGATTCTTTCCTGGGAAGCTTTTTTGAGCCTATTCAGCCTGATCTTGCCAATCACAGTTTTCCCGGTGTAAAATAGGGCTTCGGAAAGCAGCAAAGCCCCTGAGACCAAGCCTATAACCCCAATATATATACCGTGACTATCCATGAGCACAGCCAGATGCAACCTTTCCAGAAAGCCCTCGGGAAAAGTCAAAAGTGCAGCAGCTGCCAAGAAAATGCACAGGACAAATTTCTTGAACACCTGGGTCGGTTCATGAACTTTATGGATCCATTCCACGCTGTTTTCTCCTTGTAAATCTATCTCTACCGCGGACCACCAGAGAAGCCATCTTGATTCTATCTTCAGGAGGCTTGGAAACTGGAGAGTTAAAAGTTATCAGTTAATTGTTAATAGTCAAAGAAAAAAGACCTGTGATTTCAGGTAGTTATATCCTAAATGCAACTGGACAGCTGGAATTTAGAAAAATACTATAATTCCAGCGTGTTGTGGGAGAACTTTTGACTGCCCAGTTGGTAAAAGCAGACAAAAAAAACCTTGAAAAGACTTATAGAAGCGGAATCAGGGCTCTACGGTGCTGCCCAAAAGGTGCAAAAACTTGCGCATCCATTCCGGATGAGCCGGCCAAGCCGGAGCACTAACCAGGTTCTTGTCCACCACTGCATTGGAAAGGGTGTCGTTAGGGTGCTTCCAGGTGCAGCCACAGGCTTCCAAGTCCGGCTTAAGCGCCGGGTAGGCGGTGCTGGTTCTGCCGCTCATCACCCCAGCCGCAACCAGGATCTGCTGGCCGTGACATATGGAAGCAATGGGCTTCCCTGCCTGGGCAAAATGCCTGACCAACTCCAGAACCCGGTCGTTCAGCCGGATATATTCCGGGGCCCTGCCCCCGGGAATCACCAGGCCCTGGTAATCCTGGGGAACCAACCCGTCAAAGTCCGCGTTCAGGTTGAAGTTATGCCCAGGTTTTTCGGAGTAGGTCTGGGCTCCGTCAAAATCGTGCACTGCGGTGCGCACCTGATCCCCGGCTTTTTTGCCGGGACAGACTGCATCCACCTGATGTCCCACCATGATCAGCATCTGAAATGGAACCATGACCTCGTAATCCTCTACATAGTCCCCTACCAACATTAGAATCTTCTTGGATGCCATAAACACCTCCTTAATATTGGACAAAAGATCCTCAAGATCTAGATGATACCGTACAAGGGACCGCCCCTGGATCCCAAAGCATCTACCTTTTTTTCCACTTCCGGGTCATCCTCGAGCACCTGTGGATGGTAAGGCTTGAGCCGGGCATCTATGACTATGCCCTTTTCCGCTCCCCAATGCTTGCACCTGGTAAACGCACCCAAGCCATAAATATCTGTCGCCGGGTCCGAACGGGTAAACACCACCCACAGGAAATTGTCCCAAAGGGAAGAGGTAAAATTCATATCATCCACCACAACCACCAGGGGAAACTTTTCCATCCCGGGCACCTGATTCAACCTCTCGCCCAAATCTTCCATTTCTGGATCCTGCTGATCCCGGGGTTGCCTGCTCTGCGGTCCCTGCAGCACCATTATCCCAGGGGCCATGAATACTGGTCCGGAAAATCCTGGCCCCAGGGGCAGATCACGGGGCATCTTCACTCCCAGATCCCTCTTTACCTCGCCTGCGGCTGCCATGATCAGCTTGGAACCCTGGTTCAGGCTTATTCCGGAATAATCCAGGGTATCCATGGTGGTCCGGGTTATGAAGTGCAGATCCCGGGCAAAATCCACTCTTTTTAAGACATGCTGCAGAAAAGCCGGAATGTGTTTGGCTGAAATCCCCGGATCATCCTCCCGGGCGGAGATAATAAGGTATTTGGCCAAGGAGGTCTGGCTTTGGCCCAGCAGATTCATGGCTGAAGTCAGGATTTCCTGGGGTTGCCTTTCCCTGGCGAAGGGCACGTAGCTTTCCCTGCCCACAGCTAGGAGCAGGGGGTGCACACCTGCTACATCCACTGCATGCACCTCCTGTACCCCGCTGAAGACAGTGGGTATCAGCTGAGAGGTCAACTCGTGGATCAGGTCCCCGAAAACGGTATCCTCCTGGGGAGGGCGGCCCACCGTGGTAAAGGGCCACACCGCATCCGGGCGGTGGTGCACCTCTTGAATCTTAAGCACAGGAAAATCATGCTTCAGGCTGTAATAACCCAGATGATCCCCAAAAGGGCCTTCGGGCAAGTTTTTGCCGGGCTCGATATACCCGGAAATGCAGAAATCTGCTTCCGCGGGCATGGGCAGCCCATTGGCAGCAGTAGTCATCCTTATCCGTTGCCTCCCCAGGGCACAGGCAAAAAGGACTTCTGGCACATTCTCAGGCAAGGGCATGACTGCGGCCAGGGTCATAGCCGGGGGACCGCCTACGTAAACATTTACTTTAAGGGGCTCTTCCCGTTCCAGAGCCAGCTTATGATGTGGCCCGATCCCCCTGTGAATCTGGTAATGCAGCCCAGCTTCCCGGTTTATCGCAAAGTTGTTGCCTGATAGCTGCACCCGATACATGCCTAGGTTGGAGGCCATAAATCCAGGTTTATCCGGATTCTCGGAATATACCTGGGGCAGGGTAACGTAGCCTCCTCCGTCACCCGGCCAGGAAATCAACTGGGGCAATTTGTCCACTACTGTACTGCTCCGGTTTATCGGCCCCCGGGAGACTCTTTTGGGAAAAACCTTGGTCAAAAGCGGCAAAACATCCAGATATTTCCAAGGGGCCTTGAAAAAGCGCACAGGATCTATTTTCAACTTGAACAGTTTATCCAGGGTATCCAAGGTATCCCGGAAAATGAATTCCGCCCGCTCCTTGGTGCCGAAAAGATTGCCCACCATGGGGAAGACGGTATTCTTGACATTGGTAAACAAAAGCGCTGGACCCTGATTCTTGAAAACCCGGCGCTGTATCGCCCCGACTTCCAAATAAGGATCCACTTCCCTGTCGATCCGGACCAAATCCCCCCTGGCCTCCAGATCTGCCAGGCACTGCCAGGTATTCTTATATCCCAACTCTTAGTCCTCGCCTAAAGAATTTTCTCGCTACAAAATCGAAACCACTGCCCAAAATCCTGGTTGAATCTTGTCACCGGGAGCGGTAAAGGTCAAGAAGGAACCCCACTTGCCAAGCGTAAAAGGGTTAATTTTCAAGCTGGATAGAACACAAGCCCCATGAGCAAGGAAAACAACATCAAGTCCGCGCCCGCAGAATCCAAAGGCGCCTATCCGGAACTGCCCCGGGTGGCGGTAGGAACGGTTGTCATACACAGCCAAAGCATCCTGCTGGTACAAAGAGGGACTCCGCCCGCCCGGGGCGAGTGGTCCATTCCCGGGGGGAAAATCAGGCTGGGCGAAACCATGCAGGAAGCAGCCGAGCGGGAAGTTCTAGAAGAAACCGGGATCGTGGTCCGAGCCGGGGATCCGGTGCTCACCTTCGACCTTATCCAGCGGGACAAGGATAACCGCATCCTTTTTCACTACATTATCGTGGACCTCTGGGCCAAGTACCTGAGCGGCAGTATCCGCTCCGGGACTGATGCCCTGCAAGCAGCCTGGATCCACCAGGACTGCCTGGATAAATACAGCCTGAGCCCCAAAACACGGGACCTGCTAAACCGATGCACTTTCGCCTGAGCCAGTTAATACCGCCGTATTATGTGCACGTTGCCCTGGCGCATCCACTGATCCAGCTTCCGAATAAGCCAGGCCTTGATCATCTTCCTGGTCTGGGGGATAAGGACCAAGAGCCCGGCCAGGTCCGTTACAAAGCCCGGGGTCAAAAAGACCACTCCTGCTGCGAAGATCAGAAAGGCATCCAGGATCTCGTCCGTGGGAGGTACCCCCTGCATCATGTTCATCCTCAGCCGGTGCATGGTATAGGCTCCTTGCATCTTGGCCAAAAAGGCACCGACAAAAGCTGTGACTACCACCAGCAAAATGGTCCACAGGGCCCCGATTTGCGCCCCGATCTTGATCAGGACATAAATCTCGATAATGGGCAGAATTACGAATGCGGCAAAAAGTTTGAATAGCATGGCTTTTTCCTTGGGTTACAACCTTGCAGTCAGTCTATTGAAAGTTAAAGGTTCATGGTTAAAACTACAACGAAACTTGGTTCTGTAACTATGGCTCTATAAACAGCCTTACTATTGTGGCAGCAACTAGTACTCGAGGTCCGAGGGTTCTGCAAACTGGGCGTAAACTGTGTGAGCGACGTAGGCAGCGTTCATCAAAATCGTAGGCCTATAAAAAGCTCACGGTCCCTATTCAAGCACTTCCTGAAATCAGGGAACCCAGAAATATAGATTTTGATATACGCTGCCTTGGAGCGAGTTTTTACGGCCTGTTTGCAGAATTCTCGGACCTCTGGACCTCTGGACAATAAGTTTCGTTGTATTACAAAGTTATCTTCAATGGTTAATTGGCTAGGCATGCCCATTCTTAAAAACAAAATCTCATGATTTTAGATAGTCATGCTGGAACAGAAGCATCTCCAGACTTTCTCATGGCATATCCTGGCCAATCCCGGTATTGATACAAATATAACATAATCCCGGCCTGAATGACCATGGAAAAAAACATGGCCATCCATACCCCGGTGGCCTCCTGGATCACCCAGTGTCCCAAGAAATAGGCCAAGGGCAGCCTGATTAGCCACGCCGAAGCCCCCATTCCGAGCATCTGCAGCAGGGTAGCGCCCGCACCTGTAAAAGCCCCGCCCAGGACCATGGCAATCACCAGGAAGGGGATAGCAGCCATATTGTATCTCAAATAGTTAATTGTCTCCTGGGTAACCTCGGGATCCGGGGCAATAAAACCGGCCACAGGCTCTATTACCTGCCACAGGGCAACGGTCAGCAGGCTAACAAATACCAGGGCCAAAAGCATGACCTTGTATCCGGTCCTCTTGGCGCCCTGGACATCCCCCCGGCCCAGACGGTTGCCCACCAGGATGGATGCGGTAAAATTAAAGGCCACCCCAGGCAGGAAAAGCAGGGATTCCACCCGCAGCCCGGCGCTCATTCCGGCCAAGGCTACCACGCTGCCCACGGGCAAAGCAGCGGTTATAGCAAAAAGTACCAGGTAGGCCGAATGCCACACTACCTGCATCAGACCTGCCGGCCAAGCCACCTTGAACAGATACGGCCAAGCCCTTTTTATCCAGCGCCAGGGGGCAAAGCTTTTGCGTTTCAAAAAACCCTGGCGGTACAAGACACACAGGTTAAAAAAAACACCGCTGAATATGGCCACGAAAGTGGTCCAAGCCACCCCCTTGTAACCCAGCTCTGGGAATCCCCACCAGCCCAGGCCCAGCCCGAAATCACCGATGGTATTTACGATAGTCGCGATCATCATGGAATAAAGCGGGATCATGACCTTGCGCTGGGCCCGGAAAAATGCATTGCAGATAATGAGCAAGTAGTATCCGGGCAGGATATACAAAAACACCTGGAGCAAGTACGCGGCTAGGGGCAATACATCTTCCGGGATCTGCAGAAGCCCCAACAGGACATCCTTTAAAGCCAGGCCCACTACCAGAAAGATAAAACCCAGTACCAGCCCTATTTCCAGGCCCAGGCCTATGTATCTCTGCACTCGCCGCATCAGCCCTGCCCCGTAGGACTGGCTAATAGCTGCCACACTGCCGTTGGCCAGAGCTATGGCCACTACCAGGAAGAAAAAAAGGGCTTGGGTGATCATGCCCATGCTGGCCTGGAACTCGGTACTTATCCTCCCGGCTACCCAAACATCCACGAACCCGATGATAAAATGAAAGAACATCATCAAGAGCTGGGGCCAGGCAAGGGTCCAAATACTTCGGAAAGAATCCTTTTCCGACATTATACAATTCCCAGCACATCCAAAAGACTTTCCCCCCACAGGGCCATGAGCCAGCTCTCTACCACCAAAAGCGCGGCAGTAGCTCCAAAAAGAAAATCTATTCTCTGCAAACTTTCCCTTAATTCCACCGCCCTAAGTGTCAGAAGGCCCAATCCGAAACCGGACGCCAACCCGAACAAGTGAGCTCCCACGTCCGTGTTTTCCCCGCCCACCCCCAGCATGGCCAACAAGGCCAGACCCAGGACAAAGGCATTCCCCAGGGAAAGCCTGGAATCCTTAACCGTGTGTATGGACATAATCCCCACGGCAGCAAACACTGCAGTAGAAAAACCTATGCTGTCATGTGCCGGAGACATAATCCAGGAATTTATGTAGTTACCCAGGGCACCGGCCAGGATTACGGTCAACCATCCCAGCCCCAGTCCCAGGCGGGAACATACAGCTATCATGAAAGGGGCCCCAATGATCACGTTGCCCAGGACATGGGCCGGGTCACCGTGCAGGGTGAGGGAGGTAACGGTGCGCCACCACTCGCCGTCCTGGATGATCTTGGCGGCGTTGGCGCTGCCCTCCTGAAACCAGGGCAGATACTGCAAATCCTGATGTCCTAGCCCCTCGTAGACCACGGTAAAAAAAAGCAGAAGCAGGGACAGGATAAAAAGGGAGGACAGAGCATTCTTCTGCTCCGCTTCCGCGGAAGGGGTATGGCTCTCCAGTGTTTTTTCCTCTTCCTCGTATTGCCTGACCTCCTCCACTGCACGGGACATCTGGGAAGTTGGCACCAGGAGGCGACCTTTTTCCCAGTAATAATCCACCTCCATGGCAATGAGAACCAGCTCCCATTCCTTCTTTTTTTCCGAATTCCAAGCGTTCAACCCGTAAAGGGCCAATTCGCTCAGTATATCCCTGTAGTTTTCGGACATATTTTATTCTAGGCCCTCCCGCGTAGCTGCCGCTTATCCCCCACCCTGATGGTCACTTTCTCCTTGTCCATGAACTCCAGAATGGGAATGGCAAACTTGCGGGACAAGCCTGTGAGTTCCTTGAATTCCACAGGTCCCATTTCTTTGTTCTTTTGAAAAAAGGACCTGATTTTTTGCTTCAGATCTTCAACAGCCTGAGCATCGAAATAAAAATCCTCGTTAACCTTGACCAATACTCCTTCTTCCTGCAGAAGGCGCAGTACCGGTGAGACCTCCTTCATATCCAGGCCCAGGTCTTCCAGGATCTTTTTCATAGTGGGCGGCTGTATCCCTGCTCTCTTGTAGGTATCAGCTATTCTTTGCTTGAGCTTCTCCTGGTCCGAGGCCAGGGAGACCTTGTGTTCCGGCAGCCGGTAGTTCTCCTGCTCCCAGACTATGTATCCCCCGCGGACCAGACGATCCAGAACAAAGAAAAACAGCTTCTCGGGTATGTCCTTGGCCCATTTTCCTGCCAACTCTCCCCTGGAAACCCCTTGGCGCATGGGATACTTTTTGTGCAACTCCCGCAGATGATCCAGCATGGTTTGTTCCAGATCCCGGACCACGTTGCTGCCCACGTATACCCGATTCTCCTTGTCCACCAGGAAAACCTCTTGCTTGCCCCCCATGTCCTGGAGCTTTTTCTGGAGCTCCTTGGTCTCCATGTCCGTGAGGATAACGAGCTGGGCCAGGGACAGTCCCTTGGTTCCGGCCAGTTCCAGCTGCACTTTTATCAATTCCTCGGCCCGGGCCTTAGCCAGCCTCTCCAGGATTTCCACCTGGGGCGAGAAACGCTTGATCTTGCCGGCCAGGGGGTTAATGATCCTGCCCCCGGCAATAGTTCTCAAGGGAGAGTAGGAGCGCACCACGCACCTATCCCCGTACACCCCGGCCATGGGCTCTTCAAAGCGCACCTGGCACACGCACCTCTCTCCGGGTTCCAGAACATCCCGATCCAAGAGGTAAATCCTGGCCAGGATTTCCTTGGCTCCGTGGTGGAAATGGACTTGGGTTCGGTGTTTAAGGGGCCGGGGCGCCGACGCGAGGTAAGTAAGCTCCAGGTCCCAGGCTCGGGAAGGAAACAGTGTCCCGGGCCTGGCCAAGACAAAACCCCTCTCCAGATCTTCCACCTCCAGTCCGTGCAGGTTGATCGCGGTTCGCATCCCGGCCCGGCTCTCCTGGGTAGATTCCCCGTGTACCTGCAGGGAGCGCACCTTGGTGGAGAGCTTTTCCGGATAAACCATGACCTCGTCTCCCACCTGGATTTTGCCGGAAACCGTGGTCCCGGTAACCACCGTCCCATGCCCGCGCAGAGTAAAAACCCTGTCCATGGGCATACGGAAAAGATCCGAACGACGCTGGGTCTTGAATTCCCGGGCGGTTTTGCGGATATATCCCATCAGCTCCTCAAGACCCTGGCCAGTATGCGCGGAAACAGGCACTGTGGGAGCATCCCTTAAAAATGTATTTTTCAGGTAATCCTGAACGTCCTCCTGGACGAGTTCCAGCCACTCCTCGTCCACCATGTCCACCTTGGTCAAGGCCACAAGGCCGGTCTCCACACCCAGCAGGGTGCACACGTCCAGGTGCTCCCGGGTCTGAGGCATAACCCCCTCGTCCGCAGCAACCACCAAAAGCACGAAATCTATTCCCGAGGCCCCGGAAACCATGTTTTTGACAAACCTTTCATGTCCGGGCACGTCAATGATTCCCAGGCGCATGTCCTGGTCCAGGTCCATAAAGGCAAAACCAAGTTCTATAGTAATGCCGCGCTTCTTTTCCTGCACCAACCGGTCGCAATCAATACCGCTAAGCGCCCGGATCAGGTTGGTCTTGCCATGGTCGATGTGTCCGGCGGTGCCCATTATAACAGGCATGTAACCTCCATGTTATCAATATGCAAAATTAATACAACGAAACTTGGCTCTATAAACAGCCTTACTATTATGGCAGCAACTCGTATGCGAGGTCCGAAGGTTCTGCAAACTGGGCGTAAACTGTGTGAGCGACGGCCTGTTTGCAGAATTCTCGGACCTCTGGATAATAAGTTTCGTTGTAGTTTCAACTATCCGCCTGGAAAAACCTGGAATAAGCCAGGTACGTGGCGTAGAGATCAGCCTTGCTCACCACCTCGAAGGGGCTGTGCATCCCCAGCACCCCGGGCCCGAAATCGATTACGTCCATCCCGTAGACAGCCAAGAACTTGGCCACTGTACCTCCCCCGCCCATATCCACCTTGCCGGTTTCTGCCATTTGCCAAGGGATGCCGGCTTGATTCAGAATCCGGCGCAGCCAGCCAATATACTCGGGATGGGCGTCATTGGCACCCACCTTGCCCCTGTGTCCGGTAAACTTGCTGAACACTGGCCCAAAGCCGAGCAGCGAGGCGTTCAGTTTCTCGTGTACGTCCTGGTAGTCCGGATCCATGGCAGCGTGCACGTCCGCGGAAATCGCCCGGGTATTTGCAAACAGAGTGCTTAGCCTGGCCCCGGGCTCCCAGGCGTCCAGGATCTCTTCCAGGCAATACTGCAAGAACAACGATCTGGCGCTACTGGAACCTTCGGAGCCTATTTCCTCCTTGTCCCAGACGATCATCGCCTGGGTGTATTCCGGATTTTCCTGCTCCAGGAAAGCCCGGAGCCCGGCAAAAACACAAGCCCGGTCATCATGGCCGTAACCTCCCAGAAGCCCCTGGTCCAGGCCCACGAACCGGGCCGAGCCTGCGGGAACCGCCTGCAGCTCTGCGCTGTAGAGATCCTCCTCCACGATCCCGAACTTCTGGTTCAATATGCCCAGGACCCCTTTCTTGATAACATCCTTGTCCTGGTCCTGTTTATCACCCTCCTTGCCTTGTGCGGATGGGACATGCCCCAAAACCACGTTAAGTTTTTCCGCTTCAAAGGCCTGGGAGAGCTTCTTCTCCACCTGCTGAGAAGCCAGGTGGGGCAAAAGATCCAGAACCGTAAAAACCGGATCGTTTTCCTGCTCCCCGATGCAGACATTTATCCGGCTCCCGTCGGTCTTAACCACTATACCGTGCAGGGCCAAGGGCCTGGCCAACCATTGGTGCTTGCGTATCCCGCCGTAATAATGGGTTTTGGCCAAACTCACCTTGCACTCTTCGTACAAAGGTTTCTGTTTCAAATCCAGCCTAGGGGTATCGCCGTGAGCCCCCAAGATCCGAATGCCATGGGACAGGGGCCTCTTCCCCTTTCTGACCAGGAATATGCTTTTTCCCTTGTGCAACCTAAGGATCCTGTCTTGCACGCAGTTCTCGGAGAAACCCTTTTCCTCGGCCCGGGCTTTCACCCAGTCCACGGTCTCCCGCTCTGTCTTGCAGCCACTGAGGAAACGCAAGTATTCTTTGGCCATCCTATCCATTGCGGATCGGTGCTTCTTGCTCTTGTAAACCTGCCAGCAGCTCTTAGGCTTATATTCCATTTTCACCTCCAGGAACCAGTATTCAGTATAGATTTTTAATTATCTTAACCCTATGTTTTTACTGTTTGCCCCTTTAAACATTCTTCCGTTTAACTGGGGGGTTTCATTGGGGCCTCCTGCTTGCCCGGCACTGAAATAGTGCTGGGACTTCTCCGACTGCAAAAAAACTTTTTGCAGTCGCATCTAAACGGTTTTTAACTAAGGACTACTGACCACTGTCTACTGTCTACTGCCTACTGTCTACTGTCTACTGCCTACTGTCTACTGTCTACTGCCTACTGTCTACTGCCTACTGCCTACTGTCTACTGACCACTGCCTACTGCCTGGTTCAGGGCGGACACTACCAGGCTGTATTCCTGCTCCTCAATGGTCCTGGGATCCAGGCAGAACAGGTCATTTTCCACCCTGCCCACCAGCGGGGGATCCGTGTTCAGGAGCCGCTCCTTGAGCTGATCACAACTCAACCCGGAAATCCCTATCCCCACAAGATATGTGGGCAGATCCTGCTCCGGAAAGGCCCCTCCCCCTACCCGGGACTGGGCCGGAAACAAGGAAAGCTCGTTCTCTGCAGTCACCCGGCGCTTGATCCGCCTCCGGAGCTTCTGGGCCCTGGTCTTTAGCTCATCCGCACCCATAGTGATCATGCGTAGGGTGGGGATCTTTTCCCGGGCCAGATCCGGATCCAGGTAAAACTTGAGCGTGGCCTCCAAGGCTGCCAGGGTCATCTTGTCTATGCGTATCGCCCGGTTCATGGGATTTTTCTTGATGACATCGATATATTTCTTCTCACCCAAGATAATCCCGCACTGAGGCCCTCCCAGCAATTTGTCCCCGCTGAAGGAAACCACCGAGGCCCCGTCCCGGATCACCTCCTGCACGGTGGGCTCATCCATGAAGTTGTATCCGTGGGCCTGGAAATCGAAGAAGTTCCCGCTTCCCATATCCTCGATCACAGGCAGGTCATGTTCCCTGCCCAACTGAACCAGATCCTCCAGAGGGACTTCCTTGTGGAACCCGATTATCCGGTAATTGGAGGTATGAACCTTGAGCAGGGCCCCGGTGTGCTCATTTATGGCCTGCTGGTAATCCCTCAAATGGGTGCGGTTGGTGGCGCCCACCTCCTTGAGGCAGGCCCCGGACTTGGCCATGACCTCGGGTATACGAAAGGAGCCGCCAATTTCCACCAGCTGCCCCCGGGACACCACGACCTCCTTGTTCTTGGCCAGGGTATCCAGGACGATAAGGACCGCCGAGGCGTTGTTGTTCACCACCAGCCCGGCTTCTGCCCCGGAAATGCGGCAGAGCAGATCCTCCACGTGCGAGTACCTGCTCCCTCTCTGCCCTGTCTCCAGGGAAAATTCCAGGTTGGAGTAGTGCAAACACGCGGAGTTCACTGCTTGGGCCGCCTCTTCCGGCAAAACGGAGCGACCCAGGTTGGTATGAATAACCACTCCAGTAGCGTTGATCACCCGCCTAAAGTGCGGGCGTATCCGGACCTTGAGATAGGCCTTGATACGCGGCCACAGGTTGTCCAGTTCCAGATCCTCCTCCCGGGTAATGGCCCCAGACCGGATCTCTTCCCGGCACAAATCCAGGAAGGCATTCACCAGATCCTTGAGCATGGTCCGGGGTAGAGGGGCAAAATCCGGCTCCTTGTCCACCCGGTCCAATATCCTGTCCACCGAGGGAATATTGCGAAATAAAGTAGACACTCCACCTCCTGCATCTGTTTTTTTGCCTATAACCTCTGCTTTGTTTCCAGCCACTCCGGGAACAACTCGAAAACATATCCCAGCAAGTACAGAGAACCGCACACCAGAATAGGACCGTCCCCGGTTTCAGCCCGGCCGAGAAAACCCTGGACATCGTCTAATTCCCGGGCCTCTTCTCCCAACAAATCCAATAGATCCTGCCTGTTTATTCCCCTGGGACTGAATCCCATATCCGGGACCAGGATATTTGCCTGGGGGAACTTCATTATCATCTCTGCCATGGGTCGGATCTCCTTGTCCTGGAGACAGGTAAAAATAATATTTTTGGGATGAATCCCTTCCTTATGCAAGAAATTGCGCAACTGGAGAAGGCCCGAGGGGTTATGGGCCCCGTCCAAAAGAATCAGCGGATCCCGGCTGACAACCTGCATCCTGCCGGCCAGGAAAGTGGATTGCAGGGAACGCAAGCACTTCTCCCCCTCCGGGATCACCCCCATCTCCCTGCTGAACACATGCCAGGCTACAAGAGCGGTTCCCGCGTTTCGAAGCTGGCAGTCCCCATACAAACCCAAATCCTGCTGACTGAACCCGATTTCCGGCCATTTCCGGAGCCAAGCCCGGCCCCGGTCCCGCTCAAGATAATCTCGTACCCGGTACAATCTTGCCCCGGCCTCAGCAGCAATCTCCTGCACAATCCCGGATGCTTCGGGATAATTCTGCTCCCCCAGGATCACCCTGGAACCGGGGTGAATTGCTCGGGCCTTGTCCGCGGCGATTTCGGAGATGGTGTCCCCCAATACATGGGTATGATCCAGGTCGATATTGGTAAAAACCTGCCTGGCCGCCCCCAGGGCAGTGGTTGCGTCATACCTACCTCCCAGCCCTGCCTCCATGATAGCTAGATCCACCCGGTTCTTTTGAAAGACGAGCACCGCTATCAGGGTCAAAAACTCGAAATATGTCAGTCCCAGATCCACGCACTTGTCGTAAATCTCTTGCGCGGATTCCAGCCAGGGAGCATCCGGCAAGGTATTCCCGCTTACTCGGATTCTTTCCTTTACGCTGACCAAGTGCGGTGAGGTGTACAGGCCGGTGCTCATCCCGTGGTGCCTGGCCAGGCTTTCCAGAAAGGAGGCAGTGGACCCTTTGCCATTGGTTCCCACGAACTGCACCCAGGGCATTGCTCCGGGCCTTATCCCCAACCTGGACATGGCCGCCTGCATTCGATCCAGCCCCAGCTCCATGCGGAAAAGTCCCAGATGATCCAGGTAACCCTGCAGCTGGTCAAAATCATTAAATCTGCACATTCTGCTTCAAAATCCTTGATAACAAAAAACAACTAGCATATACTAAATTGTTTCAATGGCTACAACAAACCCTGGTACACATTTTCATAAAGAAGGAAGAAATGGCCCTTTTCACCGCACAAGAAGCCCTTGATTACCACAGCATGGGTAGGAAGGGCAAACTGGAAGTTGTTCCCACCAAGCCCTGCACCACCCAGAAGCACCTTTCCCTGGCCTACAGCCCGGGAGTTGCCAACACTTGCCGGGAAATATCCCGGGACCCGGAGCAGGTATTCAACTATACCAACAAAAGCAACCTGGTGGCTGTGATCTCCAACGGCACCGCGGTTCTAGGCCTGGGCAACACCGGACCCATGGCAGCCAAACCGGTAATGGAGGGCAAAGGGGTGTTATTCAAGGCCTTTGCCGATATAGACGTATACGACTTAAACATCAACCAAACTGATCCCGAAAAATTTATCCAGTGGGTAAAAATGGTGGAACCCACTTTTGGCGGTATCAACCTGGAGGACATCAAGGCCCCGGAATGCTTCCAGATAGAACAGGCCCTGATCCGGGAGATGAACATCCCGGTATTTCACGATGATCAGCACGGCACTGCCATCATCTCTGGAGCCGGACTCCTCAACGCCCTGGAAATCGCAGGCAAGAAAATAGAAAATCTGAAAATGGTAGTCTCCGGGGCTGGGGCCTCGGCCATAGCCTGTGCCCGGTTTTACGTCAGCCTGGGACTGCCCCGGGAAAACATTTTCATGTACGATTCCCGGGGACTTATTCACGCAAACCGCCAGGATCTAAACCAGTACAAGCTGGAATTCGCCCAGAAAAAGGATTTGGGCCCCATGCAGGAAACCATCAAAAACGCGGATCTTTTTCTAGGGCTTTCGGTAAAGGACATATTGACCCCGGACATGGTCCGCTCCATGGCCAAGCCAGCCATAATATTCGCCATGGCCAACCCGGATCCCGAGATAACCTACTCCCGGGCCAAGGAGGCGGACCCGGACTGCATCCTGGGAACGGGAAGATCCGACTTTCCCAACCAGGTAAACAACGTGGCCGGTTTCCCATTTATTTTCCGGGGGGCCCTGGACACCAGGTCCAAGGGGATAAACGAGGACATGAAGCTGGCAGCTGCCAAGTCCCTGGCCGCGCTGGCCAAGGAGCCCGTGCCCGAAGAGATACTAAGCGCCTACGGCTTGAAGGAGCTCAGTTTTGGACCGGACTACGTCATTCCCAAGGCCTTGGACCCCAGGATAGTGGAATGGGAAGCCCCGGCAGTGGCCCGGGCAGCCATGGAAACCGGACAGGCCAGGACCAGCCTGGACCTGGAAGAGTACAGAAAATCCCTGCAGACCAGGATGCAGGAATCCAGGAAAAGAATCCAGGAATTTATAAGCAGCTACAACTTGAATCTATAACCGACGACAACCCTGAAAATGCATGAAATGTCCATTGCCCAGAGCCTAGTCCGGATCATCGAACAGGAGATGGCCAAAAACCATGTGAGCAGGTTATACAAGGTAAAGATCTGTTACGGCCGTATTGCTGCCATAGTGCCCGAGGCCTTGGACACTGCATTCCAGGCCCTAACCCGGGATACTCCCATGCAGGGAGCTGTTCTGGAAACCAGGGAAGTCCCACTTCAGGCCCGCTGCCGCTCTTGCGCCCGGGAATTCACACCTGAAGATGACCTGTTTATCGCGGCCTGTCCGCACTGCGGGACCGAATTCGGCCACGAAATCATCTCGGGCAAGGAACTCTACATAGAGGAACTGGAAGCGGAATAATCTCTTAACACTGGAATAACTACAACGAAACTTATTGTAGAAAAGGTCCGAGGGTTCTTCAAACTGGGCGTAAACTGTATGAGCGACGTAGGCAGCGTTCATCAAAATCGTAGGCCTAAAACAGGCTCACAGTTTCTATGTAGCTCCATCCTGATCCTGAATCGGGCTGTCCAGATACACTAGATTTTGATCTACGCTGCCTTGGAGTGAGTTTTTACGGCCTGTTTGAAGAATCCCCGGGCCTGAAGAAGGATTTATTACTATAAGAGGTCCTGTTTACAGAGCCAATATTAATTTTCGCTGTTTATGGAGTGCTATCATGCAAATCAAGGTACTGCGCAACATCTTGGAAGCCAACCACCGCATCTCGGATCAATTACGGGATGAGTTCCGAAAGCAAGGCATACTCGTGATCAATCTCATGAGCTCACCCGGAGCGGGCAAGACCGCCTTGCTGGAAAAAACCCTGGCCCAGCTGAAAGGCGAATTGAATATGGCCGTAATAGAAGGAGACATCCAGACCAGCAACGACGCCCAAAGGATTGCCGCCACCGGGGCCCAGGTCCTTCAGATAAACACCGAGGGGGCATGCCACTTGGACGGTTCCATGATCCAGGAGGCCATGTCCCAGATGGACATGGCCAGCGTGGATATACTTTTCGTGGAAAACGTGGGCAACCTGGTCTGCCCTGCGGAGTTCTCCGTGGGCGAGGATTACAAGGTTACCATCCTGAGCGTGGTGGAGGGGGACGACAAACCCGAGAAATATCCCCTGATGTTCGCTGAATCCAGGGTCCTGCTTCTGAACAAGACCGATCTTTTGCCCTACGTGGACTTTGATACGGAAAGGGCCTCTGACTTTGCCCGGGCCGTAAACAAGGACATCTACATCTATCCCGTTTCCGCCAAGACCGGCGAGGGCCTGGAAGAATGGCACGATTGGTTGAGGCGGGAAGCAGCCCTTAAAAAACAAAACGCACAATCACTGAACACCCGAACCTGATTTATGCGGTTTGAAATGCGCTAGAACAGCACCGTTAACACCCTGTTCTCATGCGCAGCTCGCAACACCGACCGGTTCCAGACAACAATCCCATGGGAGGAAATATGACTGATCCTGAAAAAAGGAAGGGTTTCCTGGACAGGCTCATGAGCGAGGCGGACGAGACCGCCCATCCCATCCTGCGCACCATCCAAGAATACCAGAATATTATCATTTCAGTGGTGGCAGTGGTCTTGATCGTGAGCATCGGGTATTCCGGATATACCTTTTACCAGGAACGACAGCAGGAGCAAGCCTCGGAGAGACTTAACGAAATCCTGGCCATCCAGGACCAGGAAGACAGAATCCAGGCCCTGGAGGATTTCCTTGAAACCGCTCCCTCTGCTATCCACGACGGGATCCTGCTGGAACTAGCACATCTCTACATGCAGACGGAACGCTACCAGGAGGCTGCCCAGAGTTTCCAGCGCCTGGAAAAAGAGCAAGAAAACATTCAGCCCATAGCCGTATTGGGCCGGGCCAAGGCTCTAGAGCTTCAGGGAGAGTACCAGCACTCCCTGCAAATACTGGAAGATGCCCGGGAAGATATTCCTGAGGAATTCAGGAACCAGCACCGAGTCCAAGTGGCCTTTGTGGCTGAACAAACCGGTAACTATCGCCAAGCCCTGGAGGCTTACAAGGAGCTAAGGGACCATGCCCAGGGCATGGATGTTGGCTTTTTCGACTACAAAATTCAAACCTTGCAAAACAAGTTAGAACAATAAGGAAAACTTATGAATCTGCTAAGCCCCGAATCCGGCATTACCGCCCTGCTCCTGGGCAACGAGGCCATTGTCCGCGGCGCCCTGGAAGCCGGGGTGGGTTTTGTTTCATGCTATCCTGGAACCCCGTCCTCCGAGGTTCCGGATACTTTTTTTCGCCTCTCACGGGATGGCGATTTCCATTTCGAGTATTCCATAAACGAGAAAGTAGCCCTGGAAGTAGCCGGAGGAGCATCCCTGGGCGGAATCCCCACCCTGGCCACCATGAAGCACGTAGGGGTCAACGTGGCTGCAGATCCCTTGATGTCGTTGGCCTACATAGGAACACCCGGGGGGCTGGTGATTCTGTCTGCTGATGATCCAGGCTGTCATTCCAGTCAAAACGAACAGGACAACCGGTACTACGCCCGGCTGGCCGGCCTGCCCTGCTTTGAGCCAGCCACGGCCCAGGAATGCAAGGATATGACCCGGGAGGCCTTTCAACTCTCGGCCAAGTGGCAACAGCCAGTGATGCTGCGCACCACCACCAGGATCAACCACATGCGGGCCCCGGTAACTTTTGACACTCTACCTGCGTCCCGTACAAAGGGCTCTTTCAACAAGAATCCCCAGCGCTATGTCCTGATCCCTGCCGTGGGCAGGGCCAGGCACAAGGTCCTTATTTCCACCCTGGAAGACATCCGGGAGGAAGTAAACCATTCCCCCTGGAATTCCGTCCAGGGGGAGGGCAAGTTGGGAGTAATAGCTTCCGGTGTATCCCGCTCCTATCTCAGGGACGCCTTGAAACTTTACCCGGATATCCAGGTTAAAACCATGGAGATAGGCCTTAGTTACCCCTTTCCAGAAGACCTAACTGCGGATTTTCTCCAAGACCTGGACCGAGTCCTGATTTTGGAAGAGCTGGAACCTGTTCTGGAAAACGAAATCCGGCAAGTATGCCAGAAACGGGGTTTAAACACCCAAGTTTTGGGCAAGGACCAGGACCTGCACCTGTATGACGAGTACACCACCCCTGGGGTGAGCCGAGCATTGCATCGCCTCTTGGATCTGGAACCGCCCCGGGAGGAGCTGTGCTCCGGAGCCGAGAACAGCTTGCCAAATCGTCCCCCCAATCTCTGCGCCGGATGCCCGCACCGTTCGGTATACGTTCAGATACGCAAACACTTCGGGGACGAGGCCGTGTATTCCACTGATATCGGCTGCTATACCTTGGGCATCCTGCCTCCCCTGAAAACCGCGGACTTTCTCTTTTGCATGGGCTCTTCCGTATCCGGGGGGTGCGGAATGTCCCGGGCCGTGGAAAACCCTGTGGTGGCCTTTATCGGGGACTCCACCTTTTTTCACTCCGGAATAACCGGCTTGATCAATGCGGTTTATAATAACCACGACCTGCTCCTAGTAATCCTGGACAATAGGACCACTGCCATGACCGGACATCAGCCTCATCCTGGAGTGGATCAATCCGTATTCGGACACAGGCCGGGCAGGATAGAAATTGAGCCCTTGGTTCGGGCCGCGGGCGTGGAGCAAGTCACCAAGATAAAGGCCCTGAATCAGAAGGCCTTGGACCAAAGCATTGCACAGTTCAAGGCAACCTCCGGTGTCCGGGTGCTTATTGCCGAGGAGCCCTGCCCCTTGTATGCCCGCCGGGTACTGGGCCAGAAAAGGAACAAAAAGGCTTACGTGGCCACTACTGACGAATCCAGCCTGGAGTGCCTGAACACATTGGCCTGTCCAGCCTTTTACCTGGAAGAGGGAGAATTCAAGATAGACCCGGTTCATTGCTCCGGGTGCATGGTTTGTGTCCAACTTAGCGAAAGCATCAAAACCGGGAGCAGGAGTTAATATATGCCGTCTCTACGCATCTTTTTCGCCGGGGTGGGAGGCCAGGGAACCCTGACCGCCACTAGGCTCGTGGCTGAAACCGCCCTGGATCAAGGATTGGAAGTTACTGCCGGTGAAATTCACGGCATGGCCCAAAGGGGCGGAGTGGTACATTCCTTCGTCTTGATGGGAGGCTACCACAGCCCCAAGATATCCGCCGGGGAAGCGGATATTCTCCTGGGCTTCGAGCCCCTGGAAACAGTGCGCGCCCTGCCCTTTCTCAAGCCGGGAGGGGTGGTTCTGAGCAGCGATTCCCCGGTCCCCCCGGTATCCACAACCACGGGCAAGGAAACATATCCTTCCCTACAGGATTGCCGGGCCAAGATAGAAGCCTGTACGGACCGGTTGCACCTGCTCCCTTGCGTGGACCTGGCCCGTAAAACCAATGTGGTCCAAACCGCGAACACGGTGCTCTTAGGGGGCTTTTTCGCTGGGGAATTTTCTCCTGTTACCCTGGAGGCATTCCTGGAAAACATCCAAAACAAGCTAAGCCCCAAGCTGGTGGATGTAAACCTCCAAGCCGCCCGACTGGGCGCGGATTTTATAAGCGGTTAATTGTCAGCTGTTATGACTGAAAAGAACTACCTGTTAACCTTGGAAAAACTGCTTTTGGAGCACGGTTGGCACGGTCAGCTGCGCGAGGGCCTGGAAAAACTGCTCCAGTCCACCATGGAGGAAATGGGTTATAAGCGCATCTCCCTGGCCATTTTTGATCCCAAGACCCAGAGCATCGAGTTTAGCCTGTACGTGGGACATTCCAAGAACCCACAGTATACCTACACTCCCGGTCAGGGCATAATAGGCCAGGTGGTCAAGGAAGAGGCCCCCATGATCGTGCCCTTGATGCAGGATGATCCCAACTTCCTGAACCTGGCCTTTGATCGCTCCCCGGAAGAACTGGCCAGTTTGTCCTTCATCTCGGTGCCGGTAAAACGCCAGACCCAGGAAAACACCCCGGAGATTCTAGGGGTATTGAACGCAGAAATGCATTTCATGGATCTTCCGGACCTGGAAACCCACTGCCATTTTCTCCAGGTGCTGGGCATATTCATTGCCAGGAAGACCTCCTTTTTACAAGAGGAGGTGAGCAAGCAAAAAGAACTTCCCTACATCCCGGCAGATACCAACCTGGCCCGGCTGAGCATGGATCAGCATAAGATCATTTCCTCCTCCAAGGTCATGAGCATGATCATGAACCAGATCATGCAGGTAGCCCCCAGCAAGGCCACGGTCCTAGTCCGGGGAGAATCCGGAACCGGCAAGGAGCTGCTAGCGGACACCATCCACAACTTAAGCCCCAGAAAGGACCAGCCCATTATTAAGCTCAACTGCGCTTCTCTTCCTTCCGAGCTCCTGGAGAGCGAGCTTTTCGGGTATGAACGAGGGGCATTCACAGGGGCAGTAGGTCAAAAGAAGGGTAGATTCGAACTCGCCCACCAGGGCACCCTGTTTTTGGACGAGATAGGCGAGCTGAGTGCCGAAGCCCAAGCCAAGCTGCTAAGGGCGATCCAGGAGGGTGAAATCCAGCGCCTGGGAGGGGAAAAAAGCACCCAGGTGGATGTGCGCATCATTTGCGCCACGCATCAGCCCCTGGAAAAACTAATTGAAGAGGGTAGATTCCGGGAGGACCTCTACTACCGGATCAATGTATTCCCCATTTTCATTCCTCCCCTGCGCGAGCGCCGCGAAGACATCCTGGCCCTGGCAGAGAATTTCCTGGAATTCTTTTCCCGGGAATACGACAAGAACATAAAGCGCATCTCTACCCCGGCCATAGACCTTCTCACCCAGTACCACTGGCCCGGCAACGTGCGTGAGCTGAGAAACTGTATAGAAAGATCCGTGCTCATGTGCAACGAGGAGGTGATTCGGACCTACCACCTTCCTCCCACCGTCCAGACCGCTGAAAGCACGGCCACGGACCACGAGCTGCCTTTCGTGGACACCGTGGCCAAGTTTGAGCAGGAACTGATCATAGACGCTCTGAAAAAGAGCAAGGGCAATATGCTCCAGGCCTCCAGGGATCTAAAGGTTAGCTACAGGATAATCAACTACAAGGTCAAAAAATACAACATCAACCCCAAGAGGTACGCTTCCAAATAATAATACCAGGCAACTATTCACCGCATCCTTTTGCATGCTTTCGCCAGAAGGCATGCATAAAGGTTTGGTGGATAGTTACCTTTAGGATTGAAAGCTTCCCAGACTCTTTGATGAATAATAATCCGGGTTGCGGCAACCTAACTAGAGATTTTCTCCCACAAGTTCCCCGAACTCTCGGCATCCTACCTGGGTGGCCCCCTGTATGTGCCTGGCCAGGTCCCTGGGCACCCTCTTGCTGGATATAACCCTGTCCATAGCGTCATGAATCAGCTGAGAAGCCTTATCCCAGCCAGCATGCTCCAGGAGCATGGCCCCGCTAAGAATCAAGCTGCCCGGGTTGACCACGTCCTGTCCGGCCAAGGAGGGCACCGTCCCGTGGGTGGCCTCAAAAAAGGCTAGCTTGTCACTCATGTTCACACCGGGAGCCAATCCCAACCCCCCTACCTGGGCGGCCAGGGCATCCGAGAGATAATCCCCGTTCAAGTTGGTGGTGGCTATAACACTGTACAGCTCAGGCTTTAGAAGCACCTGCTGAAACATGGCATCCGCTATCCGGTCCTTTATGACCAGCCCTTCCTTGCCAGTGCCATAGTCCTCCTCGCTTATGGTTCTCCCAGCAAACTCCTCCCGGGCCAATTCATAGCCCCAGTTCCGGAAAGCCCCCTCGGTATACTTCATGATATTTCCCTTGTGCACCAGGGTTACGCTGGGTTTATTTTTGGCCAGGGCATACTCAATAGCCTTGCGGACCAGTCTCTTGCTGCACTTCTCGGTAATGGGCTTGATCCCCACAGCCGCTTCCGGAACAATAGGGGCCTGCATCTCCTGGCGCAGAAACTCCACAACCCTCTTGGCCTCATGGGATTCAGCGGGCCACTCGATGCCTGCGTACACATCCTCAGTATTTTCCCTGAAAACCACCATATCCACAAGCTCCGGCCTTTTCAGAGGGGACTGAACCCCTTGAAAATATCGCACCGGCCGGATGCACGCATACAGGTCCAGAACCTGCCTGAGGGTTACGTTAAGGCTCCGGTAACCCTCGCCCACTGGCGTGGCCAAAGGCCCCTTGATGGCCAGCTCTGCCTGGCTCAAGGCATTCAAAGTTTCCTGGGGTAGATACTCACCGGTTTCCTGGTAAGCCTTTTCACCGGCCAATAGCTCCACCCATTCCACTTCATGCTCCCCCTGGTAGGCCTTTTCCAAGGCCTTGTCCAACACCGGGCGGGCCGCATTCCATACCTCGGGTCCGATACCGTCTCCCTGAATAAAATAGACTCTCTTGCGCACGATCCGATCTCCATTGTCTGTTTGTTATTATTTGTTTTTGATGGCTTCCTGCACCATGTCCTGCTTAAGCTCCCACAAGCGCTGGCTAAGGGATACGTGATATATATGGGGGTTGATAAGTCGTTTAACCCCAGGATCCAGCAGGTCCAGATCCTGATCCCTCTTCCGGCGCAACTCCTGGATAGAGGGCAAGGTTTCCATAACCCGCCCCTGATAAAATACATCTTGGAGCAAGGGCTCCATCCTGGATATATCCCTGCTTCTCAAACGGCGATAGGTCTGGGGTTGAACAGGATGATGCAAAAAAAGCTCCTCCTGCTCATCCGGGGCTTCCTCCTGCAGACAAATCAGGTCCGCGTTGGATTTGCCCCGGTTATCGTAAATCCGCCACACCTTTTTAAAACCCGGATTAACAGTCTTGGCAGAAGTTTCGGAAATCTTGATGGCCGGGTGCCACTCGTTACCGTTTTGTACCGCGGTCAGCTTATACACCCCGTCCAGGGCGGAATGCCCGCTGGAAGTGATGAGCCTGGTCCCTGTTCCAAAGCACAAGCGCTGGATCACTGCCCCAGCATCCACGGAATAAAGCCAGGCTTCGTCCCGGATCTGGTTGATGATCTGGGAGATAACCATTTCATCCAGCTGATTGGACAAAAACACCCGCGCCTCCGGGAATCCGGCTTCAGAAAGCATAATATGGGCCATGAGGGTCAAATGGGCCAAATCCCCGGAATCAATGCGCACTCCCAGAGGCTCGTGGCCCCGCTGTCTAAGGTCCTGGAACACCTTGATGGCGTTGGGCAAACCGCTTTCCAAGGTATTCACGGTATCCACCAGCAGGATACAGTCGTCGGGATAAACGTCGGCAAAGGCCTGAAAGGCTTCCAGCTCGGAATGCCCCAAGGCCATGCAGGCCTGGATCATGCTATGTGCATGAGTACCCTTGGGGGGATATCCCAGGACATGGGAGACTCCCACGTTGGAAGTATAGTCCGCTCCCCCGATCAAGGCCGCCCTGGTCCCGGCATTAGCCCCCTTGTCCTGGCCCCGGCGCATGCCGAACTCCAAAAGCACCCTGCCCTGCCCAGCCTGGCTCATCCTGGAGGCCCGGGTAGCAACCAAGGTCTGGTAATTGAGATGATTGAGCAGGGAAGACTCCAGGAGCTGGGCCATAATCAAAGGACCTTCCACTACGGCGATGGGTACCTGGGGATGGACCACCCGGCCCTCGGGTATGGCTCGGATGCTCAGGAGGTCGAAAGACCCCCTGCTTTTCAGCCAATCCAAGAATCCAGGATCGTAAAAGGGCTTTCCGGAACTGCTTCTTTGGGATTTAAGAACCTCCAGCTCGGATTCAGTGAACCTTGCTGCCCGCATCCAGTTAAGCAGCCATTCCAACCCGGCGAAAACACAGTATCCCGCCTGGTGGGACCCGTAATCCGGGTTTTTGCGGTAGAAATACTCGAATTGAACCCGTTTCTCATGCAGGCCCATCCGGTAATAGAACTGGGCCATGGTAAGCTGGTACTGATCCGTAAACAGGATGCCATCCACCAGTTTTTGTTGCTCTGGATTCATGTCACAACCTTTGTCAAGATATATCCCCGCTTTTAACCACCTGCACCCCGAATTCGCGCATCTTTTCCCACGCCTTTTGCACCGCGCCGGGTTCAATCTCCACTCCCCGGCAGGCGTCTTCCACCACATAGGTCCGAAAACCGAGACGGACCGCATCCAGGGCAGTGAATTTCACGCAGACATTGGTGGCCAGACCTGCGATATACACTGTATCCACACCCCTGGCCGCGAGAAAATCCTTCAGCCCTGTATCGCGTAATCTTTCATTATCGAAGAATCCGGAATAGCTGTCAATACGGGGATCCGTACCCTTGGTAAAGATTCTGGAAATATTTAATGTATCCAGTCCTGGGGCCATTTCCGCTCCCCAGGTGTTCTGCACGCAGTGTTTGGGCCACAGGATCTGTTCCATACCGTCCAGGAGCAAGCTCTCCCCCACTTGTTTGCCGTGGGTGGAGGCAAAGCTGATATGGCCATCTGGATGCCAATCCTGGGTGGCTACTACCAAATCGAATTTCTTCTGCAAATCGTTGACCACTGGAATGGTCTCGTCCCCACCGGGCACCTCCAAAGCCCCGCCGGAACAAAAATCGTTCTGGATATCTACTAAGATCAAAGCACGCATGCCAACCTCCTTTATTCAATCTTCACATGCTGGTAATAACTACAACGAAACTTGGCTCTGTAACCATGGCTCTATAAACAGCCTTACTAT
>CAZNYT010000021.1:20697-30671 GCA_964577315.1 uncultured Desulfovibrionales bacterium | reverse complement strand
TGTATCCAGCATTCCGGAGAGCTCCCAGTCCATGCAGGGCATATACGAGCTTGCGTCCAGGAAAAAGAACCTAGCCAAAAAGTCTGCTGTGGGTCAGGAGTCAAAGATCAAAGAGGATGTGGTCTAAAGGGCAGATGCTGGAGTAAGAATATAGAAACCCGGTCCTCAGGACCGGGTTAAAGTTCGAGGTCATTGCTGCTTCCGAAATACCGGGGTCCTGAACAGTCTTACGTGGATGAATACAGTGACGACCGTGCCGGCATTGCACCATTGCTGACAGCTCTCAAAGGGGTCTTTGAGGCAGTTACGCAACAGGTTGGCACCTGCGAAGCCAGCGTTGGACCTGTCTGCGGCCAGACATGTTATGGACCGCCTTGATGAGCCCCACTTAATATCGCCGATAGCCCCACCTCATGACCCCCCAATGGATTCACCACCCAGAGCGGGCACGGCCATTTGAAGGCCAAATGCTCCCTCGCGGTATCTGACAATTCATACTCCCCCCAGAAAGAAGACTATTCTGAAGGGATCTCCTTGACTATAATAATCCTACCATTAGGCCCGAAATGGGGTCATTAGACCCATCATTGTGGGATAAGGGCGATTATGCTACAAGTAAGCTTTTGCAATCTTTTTAGTAACTATTCACCAAATCTTTTAGCGTTCCGCGTACCCGGATCGCGCTTTTCTAGGCTCGGCTTACGGGGGCATTCCTGCCCCCACCGGACTCTTAATTCTGTGCACCTTCTTGGATGTGACTGCAAAAAGTCATTTTTGCAGTCACAGGAGTCAGGAGACAGGGGTCAGTAGTCAGTAAAAGCAAAGAGTTATGAGTTTGATTCATTGCTGAATAATTCATGATCCGACTTTTTGCAGGCGCATCTTCTTGGGATAGATGCAAAATAGAGGCTTTTGCTTTAATTTTATTCCGCGTTCTTCGTTCGCGGTCCGGCTTCCCCCATAAGCCTCGCCAAGAAAATCGGTGAGCTTCCCGGCAAATGCACGCAAAAAGATCCGGTGAGTAGTTTGGGTAAAACGTGGTGAATAGTTGCTCTTTTTTAGAAATGTTTCTGTGGGATGGGATGCATCATAACTGTTAAATGTTGAGCAAGTACACAGTTTATCAGTTTCATGCTTGCGCATAGGCTTTCTACTGATCCTTTTTGAGATCCCTTTCGCGATATTGCACGTATCCGTCTTTAAACGCAGTGTAGGGAGGAATCCCGGGAGATATGGCTTAAGGACAAGATGTCCGGGGACTGGGAAATATTGTCCTCGGATCGTGATTATGAGAGGCTGAATGCCCGTGGGATCCAGTTCCGGGTGGAGGTGGAGCCCATGTCCCAGGCTACGGTTAGGTACAAGGCCAGGGTAAAGCGGTAGGCAGCTGTAATAGGACCTCGATGTGCGACAGGACGGACTATTATCCTCTGCGCCGTGCAATCGTTTGGGGAAGTGCTTTTAAGAGGTAGGAATGGATTTTCTGGTTACCTGGCTTCTGGTGGGCGGACTCAGCGCTATTATCGCAGCCCGCAAGGGACACAGCGGGTGCAGTTGGTTGGGCCTGGGCATTTTGTTGGGTCCATTCGGGTTGCTGGCTGCCCTGATTGTTCCCGGAAATCCCGCCAAGACTGTCAAAGGCGATCTGCATGCCAAGAGGGAGAAAAGGAAATGCCCGTACTGCGCCGAGCTCATCCGGGCTGAGGCCATCAAGTGCAGGTATTGCGGCAGTGATTTGAGCAAGCTGGGCGGATTCCTGAGAAAGGCCGGAATCAGATTCGATTCCGGAACTGGACAGGATCTGGTGGAAGGTCTCAAAAAAAGGGTTCTTTACACGGATTGGGGGACCTACATTATTTATTTTGCGATTTTTGCGATAATCGCTGTTTATGTTATCAGGAACTGGAAGAGTTGATACAGGAAGTATGGCTGTGTACAAAGCATTAACTAGGAGGTGCGCAAAATGTATTCCCACTTGTTTTCTCCCTTGGACGTGGGCGGAAAAAGGCTAAAGAACCGGATAGTCATGCCTCCCCTCTACCTGGGATTTGCAGGGGAGGGAGGAACGGTGAGCCCCTTGCTCCTGGAGCACTACAAGGAGGTGGCCAGCGGCGGGGTGTCCATGATTACAGTGGAAAGCTCCACTGTGGATCACCCCGCAGGGAGCGTATCCAACAGAACCATACGGGTGGATACGGACGAAAATTTAAATGGGCTCACGGAACTGGCCCGGGCCATCCAGGACCAGGGCGCCCTGGCCGGCATCCAGATCAATCATGCCGGGCGCTTCGCTGCTACCGAGGATCCTGTGGCCCCGTCACAGGTGGATACTTTCGGGAGGTTTCCCAGGGAGCTCACCCGGGAGGAGATGGAAGATATCCGGGACAAGTTCGTCCAGGCCGCCCAAAGAGCCAAACATGCCGGGTTCGATATGGTGGAGCTGCACGGAGGCACTGGATATCTTTTGGCCCAGTTCCTGTCTCCGCATACCAACCAGAGAACCGATGACTACGGGGGTTCCCTGGAGAACCGCATGCGTTTTCCCCTGGAGGTGGTGGAAGCGGTTCAGTCCGCTGTCCGGGACTTCCCGGTGGGATACCGCCTGATGGCGGATGAATGGCTCCCCCAGGGACTTAAACCTCAGGAATCACAAATTTTTGCCAAGGCTCTCTCGGATGCGGGCATGGCATATATCTCGGTAATGGGCGGGACCTACGAGTCCTTCGGCCTGGAGGAAATTATCCAGAAGTCCAGAAATCCTGGATATATGGCTGATTTGTCCCAGGAGATCAAAAAGTATGTCCAGGTCCCGGTAGTCACTGCGGGCCGGATATCTACCGGCCAGGTGGCGGAGAATATCCTGGCCTCGGGTCAGGCGGATCTGGTGGGACTTGCCCGGGGGCTGCGCGTGGACCCGGAATGGCCCAGAAAGGTCCAGGAGGGCCGGGAAGAGGAGATAATCCAGTGCGATCCGGATTGCGGGGACACCTGCATGCAGCTGGTGATGCAGGGCAAGCCCGCTTACTGCGCCCGCTGGTCCCCGGAAAAGACCAAGAAATATAAGGAGCTCTTCCGATGAGTTCCTAAATCTGTCACCTGATATTCTGGCAGGCCCGGGCATACTGCTGGATGCGTTGGGAGTCCGGGAATCTGCGGGCGTATTCCAGGACCGGTTCGTACCTGCCCAGGTTGATGTAGCTAAAGCACAGACAGGCAGCCAGGGTTTCGTGACCGGGAAAGTCTTCAGTGCCCTGGGCTAGCACCTCAGCGGATTCCCGGTACTTCCCCTGCTTCTGCAGGATGATGCCCAGGCCCAAGTAGGCCCGGGGGTTGGCACCGTAGGACAAGGACTTGTGGTACAGCCTCTCAGCCACGCCCTCCTTGTCCGGGATGGCTTCCAGAGAGGCATAATCCCCGTGGCTGAAGGTCATGCCCAGCCGGGACAAAAATTCCGCGTGGCTGGGGTAAAGCTCTTCCAAATCCACCAGCCGGATGGCGTCCGCGTACCCGGGCAGGCGACGGTAATATTCTGTCCTTAGCAGCTGCCCGAACTCCAGTACCATTTCCGGGGTCAATTCGGGATCTATTTCAAAGTACTTGATATCCTCTATTCTCTGCAGCCAGATGTCGTCACCAGTGCCTGTCCTTTGCTTGAACTCCTCGTACAGCGCAGTGCCCGGAAATATCTCCAGGATGTACGAAACCATGCTCAGAGGCCTTATCTCGTCCATTAGATCCAGGGAGGCCTGGATGGTTGCCCGGCTTTCCCCGGGCGAGCCGTATATGAAGTAGGCCCGGGCCAGGATGCCGTAGCTGACAGTGAGGTCAAAGGCTATCTTGATCTCCTGGTTGCTTATCTTTTTGTTCAGAGCGTTCCGGATCTCCTGGGAGCCGCTTTCCACCCCGTAGCTGATCTGGATGCAACCCGCCAGCCGCATCCAGTAAAGAACTTCCGCGTCCACGGATTTCACGCTGGAGATGGCGTACCAGGATACTTTCAGGCCGCGCCTGAGGATCTCCCGGCATATCCGGATGACCCGGTCCCGGTCCAGGGTAAAGGTATCATCCGAGACGTAGAAAAAGCTTGTCCCCTTGCTGCGGAGCTCTTCCATCTGGTCCACGAAGTATTCCGGGGAATGGAAGCGCACCTTGCGCCCCCAGAAACCCGGGGAGCCGCAAAAGGTGCAGTTGAACGGGCACCCCCGGGATGAGATCAAGTGCTGGAAATTGAAGTACTTGGCAGGGGAGGGCAATTGGTCCAGGTCCTGGACGTGCCCTCGGGGCGGTGTGCTTAATATCTGGTGGTTTTGCCTGTGGGCAATGCCGGGTATATCTCCCGGATCTCCGGCGCTTTCAGACTCCAGGAACCGGACCAGGTCCAGAAAGGTGTATTCCCCTTCCCCGAGCACTATATAGTCTATCTCGGGAAAGTTGGTAAGCAGGTGCTCCCACAGAAAGGTAGCCCCTATTCCGCCGAAGACGATACTTATCCCGGACGAGACCTCCTTTGCCATGCGAGCGATGTCAATGCCCCCGAAGCGGTTGGCGTTGACTATGGAAAACCCGATTACATCCGGACCCTTTTGTGCAAGAATATCCTTGATGGCCCCGGGATCCTGGTTCAGGTCGTACCAGTTCAGGATTTCGACTTGGTGTCCATTTTCCAGAAGCAGGGCCCCAAGGTAGTAGAGCCCAATCGGGGTGATGCCCACGTCCTCACTGTACAGCTCGTGGTCCCTGGGCTCTAGGCAGGGGGGATAAATGAGAAGCACTTTCATATTTAAGCTTTATTCTTCCCGGACCAGAAAGACCGGGTTGTCCAAGGTGTTTACCAGGTCCTGCAGGTTCTCTCCGTGCAGGTAGGGATCCTCGCAAGGAAGAAAGAGCGGGCCTGTCCCGTGGGTGGTGACCGCCTTCTTTATCCTGCCGGGATCCAGACCCTGGAGCACGTGCAAGCCTGCCTGGGCCTCATGCCGGGCAACGATTTCCTGTACCCTTTGCTGCATGTCCTCCCGGGCCTCCGGATCTTGCGTTGCCATGAGTATTACCAGGGAGAATTTCCTTTTTTGGCTGAGCTCCAGGGCCAGGGAGAGAGTGGTTTCCGAGAGCTGGGACCCGGTGAACAGAACCTGCAGCGGGGGCTGGAAACGGGTTCTTTCATCCACAATCAGGGTAAGTCCGCGGCCCTGCCTGAGAATGGTCCGGGCAGTGGACCCCATATGCTGGCAGCTGGGGTGTGACCATCCGGTGCGGCCCAATATGGTCAGGTCCGCTTCCTTGGAGGCATCCAGGATCTCCTTGGGAACCCCGCCCCGGGTCACGCGGAATTTACAGGGGATGTTGTATCCCCGGGCCATGTCCTCCAAGGCCCGCTGCAGCCGGTTGGCAACGATGCGCAGCTGCCTTTCGGTTTCCGAGCGTTCCATGCTCCGGCCCGAGGTTCCCCAAAAGGATACTTCCCGGGCCAGGGGAAGCTCGCACAACCTGAACAGGTTGGCATCTTCCACGAACAGGCCTTCCAGCTCCGCGCCCTGGGCAGCGGCCAGCTCCACCGCGGCTCTCAGAGCGGACAAGCTGTGCTCCGAGGCATCCAGGGGCACCAGGATCCGCTTGAATTCGGTGAAAGGTTTGTCCTGTTTCAAGACTCACCTCCTTGGTTCTGGCCTGTAGCGAACTGCATCCGCTTTTCCGAGAATTCCCTGAGGCGTTTCTGGACCAAGCCGTTAATGCTGTTCTCGGGATATTCCCCGTCCCCGTCCGGTTCCCCGGCGAGGCGTCCCGTAAGGATCTCCATGCCCTGATCCACGGTGCTCACGGGATAGATGTGAAAATCACCCCTCTCCACGGCCTGGATCACGTCCCGGCGCAGCATGAGGTGGGCTACATTGGAGGCCGGGATGAGGACCCCTTGCTGAGAAGTCAGGCCCCTTTCCCGGCAGATATCGAAAAAGCCCTCGATCTTTTCGTTGACACCGCCGATGGCCTGGACTCTGCCGTGCTGGTTAATGGACCCGGTTACAGCCAGGGACTGGTTGATGGGAATCCCGGATATGGCCGAAAGCAGGCAGAAGAGCTCGGCAGAGGAGGCGCTGTCCCCCTCGATGCCGGAATAGGACTGCTCGAATACTAGGCTGGCGGAGAGGGACAAAGGACGATCCGGTGCGTATCTGGAGCCCAGGAAACCGGACAGGATGAGTACGCCCTTGGAATGGATGGGCCCGCTTAGCTTGGCCTCACGTTCTATGTCTATGACCTCGCCCTTGCCCAGCCGGATGCGGGCGGTTATCCTGTGCGGACGGCCGAACATGAAGTCCCCCAGGCCCAGGACTGAGAGCCCGTTGATCTGTCCTGCCTGCCATCCCTCGGTATCAATAAGCATGATATCGCGCTGGATGGCTTCCTGGATATGCTCTCGCATGCGGTCGCTGCGGAAGACCGAGGCATCAATGGCCTGCTGCACATCCGCGTCCGTGACCGTTTCCCGGCCGTTTTCCCCGGCCCAGTAGTCAGCTTCCCGCATGAGGTCAGTAAGTCCCTGTATATGGGTGGATAGTTTCTTCTGGTCCTGCACCTTTCGGGCGCTGTGTTCCAGCAGCCTGCTCACCCCGGATTTATGAAAGGGTTTTAGCTGTTCCTGCTGGGCCACCGCTGCCATGAACCGGGCAAAAAGCTCCTGGTGCTTTTTGTCCCAATCCATGCGCGTATCAAAATCCGCGGCCACCTTGAACAGTTTGGAGAATTCCGGGTCGAATTCCTTGAGCAGGTAATACAGCAAAGGACTGCCCACCAGGATCACCTTTGTGTCCAGGGGAACCGGCTCTGGCTCCAGGGAGATGGTGCTTATCAGGCTGAACATCTCGGCCAAGGATTCGATCTTTATCTGTTGCGAGATCAAGGCCCGCTTCAGGCCGTCCCAGGCCCCGGGGTTGGTAAGTACCTTGTGGGCGTCCAGGATAAGGGCTCCTCCGTTGGCGCGGTGCAGGGCCCCCTGCTTGATGAGGTTGAAATCCGTGATCAGGGCTCCCATCAAGGGCTGATGCTCCACCCGTCCCACCAGGTTGCCGTAGGTGGGGTTGTCCTCGTAGATCACCGGGGCGCCTTGGGTCTGGCTGTTATCCACCAGGACATTTACCCGGTACCTGCGCATGAGCTGTTCCCGGCTGCCGGGCTCGCCCGTGGCTGCGGGGTGCTGCTGTTTTTGGGGTCCTTCCTGTTGTTTGTCCCCTTCCAGGATGGTTTGTACATTGCTTATTATGTCCTCTTGCACCGCGTCCAAAAAGCTGCCTATATCCGGATTGTCCTGGTATTTTTCCCGGATCTCGCTGATCATGGGGCCCAGGGCATACTGGGCCACCTCGTGGTTCAGATCCGCGATCCTCTGCCGCATATCCCTTTGCCAGGCAGGGAATTTCTGGAACATGCGCTGGGATTCCTCTTGCATCTCCTCCATGTGTTTTTCAAACTGCTTGCGCTGGTTTTCTTCCAACTTCTGGAATTCCTCCGGGGACATGACCTCTCCGTTGCGCATGGGGGCGAAGCTAAGTCCGCTCGGGGTCTTGAGCAGGGCCAAGTTCTTTTGCCTGGCCCTTTGTTGCAACTCCTCGAACACGCTTTGCTGGTAATCCTTGAATTCCTGCTGGATAGCCTGGACTCGGTTCTGGTACTCCTCGCTCTCAAAGGCACCTTTCAGGGCATTGGGAACCTCCTGGATCAAATTCTCCATGTCCTGGGCCAGGGAGTTGCCCCAGCCTTGGGGGAGGTTTAAAAGACGGGGGCGTCCAGGGTTTTCAAAGTTGTTCACGTAGCACCAGTCCGAGGGTGATGGTGAGTCTTCCAGCTTCCGGGAAAGGTACTGCCTGGCAAAGGCGTGCTTGCCCATGCCGCTGGGGCCCAGTGCAAATATGTTATACCCGTGCTGGCGGATGCCCACTCCGAACTTCAGGGCCTGAACCGCCCGGGGCTGGTCCACTCCCTGGCTCAGATCGTGCAGGGCATCCAGCTCGCTGGTGGTTTCAAAGGAGAGCTTTTCCACACTACAGCCTTGGTAGAGTTCCTCCGGTGTAAGTGCCTTATGGGTCATAGGAAACCTCGTTGGTTTAGGGTGCGCACTTCCATGGTTTCTTGTTGCCCTTAATCTTTATAAGATGCAACTTACCAGAGAAGCTGATTTTTTTGAAGGAGTCTATTACTACAACGAAACTTGGCTCTATAAACAGCCTTACTATTATGGCAGCAACTCTTCCCTGGGTCCGAGGGTTCTGCAAACTGGGCGTAAACTGTGTGAGCGACGTAGGCAGCGTTCATCAAAATCGTAGGCCTATAAAAAGCTCACGGTCCCTATTCAAGCACTTCCTGAAATCAGGGAATCCAGAAATATAGATTTTGATATACGCTGCCTCGGAGCGAGTTTTTACGGCCTGTTTGCAGAATTCTCGGATCTCTGGACAATAAGGTTCGTTGTAGTAATATCAGGATTTTGGCGAAAAGCAAAATGCTGTAGCGGCAATAGTTGTTTCATTTTTGGGGTAAGTAGTTATAAGGAGAAGTTATGTCCCAATCCGTGGTTTTCTCTAATCAAGTGCGTGTCCGGGATAAGGCTCTATTAAAATATTCCGTGAAGTATACCGGGATTACCGATACCCCGGTAGCCATGACCTTGAGGTATATACCAGTAGAAAATGGTGAAGAGTGGGAATCCACCCTGTATTTCGATGCCCAGGGTAGGATCGTGGACCGTGCCCCCATGGTCCCGGGCATCTCTGCCCGTGGCTTGCAGGATGGCTACGCCCAGATTGTCTACCAGGATTTGGGCAGGCACTGCGAAAAGGACGGGACCCCGGTTCGGGAGCAGGTCTACCCTCTGGTGTCCGGGTTTTTCCAGGGAGAGTCCGGAATCGCCCGGGTTCAGTACTTCCCTGATTTAACAGTGGTGCACAGCGAGGTATGATTCTTAGATCCAAAATGTTCGGGAGTTGTTTCTGATGTCCGGTACCATGGCTACTCTTTTGGCAGTTCTGATATGGAGCCTGCACGCTACCGCCGGGGATCTCACGGTGCAAAAGATCTCTGCCCTGCAGCTTACTCTGGAGTCCTATCTTTTGGGGATGGCCTTTTTGATGGCCTGGACCGGGTGCAGCAGGTACTCCTTCCTGCGCTGTCTCAAGGAGTTGGGCTGGAGGCTGTGCTTGTTTCTACTGGGTTCCGGACCGGTGCTCATGCTGTACTATCTGGCTCTATACGGGGGGATGGCCCGGGCCCCTTCTGTGGACGTGTACATCATTCATTACTTGTGGCCTATATTCGCGGCCCTGTTCGTGAAGTTCTTCGTGGGCAGATCTTGGGGTTTTGCCGGGGTCAGGCCCTGGATACTCATGCTGGTGGCCTTTGCCGGGGCCGGCCTGGTGGTAGGGGGATCCCAAGGGGATAGCGGAGGTGCACAGACCCTGTACGGGTACGGCCTGGGAGTGGTTTCCGGGCTGTGCGGGGGGCTGTACCTGCCCGCCCTGGTTCTGGCCGGGGACCGGTTGACCGGCCGCGGTTACCCGGAGCATATAGGGTTCATGTTCCCCTTTGTCCTGCTTCTCTTGAGCGGCCTGGCCGTGCTGCTGGCCAGTATTCCTGTTTCCCCTCTGCGGTTGACCCTTAGCACTGAATCCTTAGCCGGGGTGGTGTTCATCGGGATAGGGGTGGTGGTGATCTCAGAGATGGCTTGGGTTTGGGGTGTTAGATGGAATCGTTCCCAGGCCACGACTTCCTTGGCCTACTTGACCCCGGTGTTTTCGGTATGTTTCTTGATGCTGATAGCCGGGGAGCGCTTGACCCTTGCCTCCGGGGTAGGCCTGGTCCTAGTAGCCGGGGCCAATCTCATCCTGCACCTGTATCCAGGTACGGGAAAAAGCTATCCAGGAGCGCGCAGCGAGCAATGAGCACGGAAACAATCACTGTGGATGGCTCCAAGGGTTCCGGATCCGGGA
>CAZNYT010000021.1:0-20597 GCA_964577315.1 uncultured Desulfovibrionales bacterium | reverse complement strand
TGGATAGATATCCTGGACAAGGTGGTGCAGAAGATTAAGTGGATTTAAAGTAAAATATGGTGAATAGTAGCAATTAAAATATTATAGAGGTTTGTCCTATGCGTATCGGGGTAAGCTCGGAACAGGGCATGCGCCCTTTCATGGAGGACGCGCACGTGATTCGGCGGGATCTGAATCAGGCCGGGGACGTGTTCCTGGGGGTCTTTGACGGACACAGCGGCAGCCGGGCATCGGAGTATGCTGCCGAGTTCCTCCCTGGGCGCTTTAATGCCGCCCTTAAGGAGGGCCTGGGTCCTGAGCAGGCCCTGGAACGTGCCTACCAAGAAATCTCCCGGGAATTGGATGAAGAGGTTTCCGGGACTACCGCGGTAACCTGCTACCTAAGGGATGACATGATTACCGTGGCCAATGCCGGGGATACCAGGGCCTTAGTGGTGAGCAGGGATTGGGTGCGCCAGCTGACCCGGGATCACCGAGTGGAAGATCCGGAGGAGAGGGCGCGCATCCTGGCCCAGGGCGGGGAGATAAACGGATCCTACGTGGTTTTTGGAGGGGCCGGGCTGATGCCCACGCGCTCCTTGGGGGACGCCTGGTTCGAGCTCGCCGGTGTGACTCCGGTTCCGGATGTGAGCACGGAGAGGATAGGACCCGGGGATCAGTGGCTGATAGCTGCCTGCGACGGGCTGTTCGATTTCATGGACAATCAAACCGCGGCAAATCTAGTGCGCGGGGCAAGCAGTCCCCAGGAAGCTGCTAGCCTCCTTAGCCAGGAGGTTTTGATCACTAGGATGGGAACGGACAACCTGACTATTATTGTCCTGGAGCTGGAATAAAGCAACGAGTAATGAGCAATGAGCAAAGAGTGATGAATAACAAGAGATGAGACTCATTGCTCATTGCTTTTATGAGTTTCTATGCAAGAATTGCCAGTAGAGGAAATAAAGCCCCGGTTTCAAAAGTGCTTGGAACAGTCTCCGGTGGTGGTGGAGGCGCCGCCTGGCAGCGGAAAGTCCACTAGGCTGCCCCTGTGGTGCGCGGAGCAGGGCCGGGTGCTGGTGGTGGAGCCCCGCCGCCTGGCCTGCCGCTCCCTGGCAGATTATACTGCCCGAAGTTTGGGCCAGGACACGGGCCGGGACGTGGGCTACGCCATCCGGTTCGAGACCCGGGCCTGCGCTGACAGCCGGATAGTATTCGCCACTCCGGGCATCGCCCTACGCTGGTATGCTGGGGACGCCTTGTCCGGATTTGACACGGTAATCCTGGACGAGTTCCACGAGCGTAACTGGGACAGCGATCTCCTGGCCGCCCTTATCCGGGAGGACAAGAAACAGCTGGTCCTGGCCTCGGCCACGGTGGAAGGAGAGAAACTGGCCAGTTACCTAAGGGGATGCAGGCTCCAGGCTCAGGGCAAGATGTACGAGGTCCAGATTCGGTACAGGGAAAAGGATACTTTGCCTCGGACCAAGGATCTGGATAAGAGGGTGGCTGATGCTGTCTTGCAGGTTCTGGACCGGGCCGGGGACGGGGATGTGCTGGTTTTTCTTCCTGGGAAAGGGGAGATCATGGACGTGGAGACCAGGCTTAAGAAACGCCGGATAGCCGCGGAAATTATCCCGCTGCACGCCTCGGTGGATCCTGCAGTGCAGGACAGGGCACTGCAGCCCGGGAACGGGCCGCGGGTTATCCTGGCCACCAACGTGGCAGAGACCTCCCTTACTCTCCCAGGAGTACGGGTTGTGGTGGATAGCGGCCTGGAGCGCCGCACGCACTACCGCAACGGAAGAACGGTTCTGGCCCTGTCCGCTATATCCCAGGCTGCAGCTGACCAAAGGTCCGGACGGGCGGGCAGGCTGGGTCCAGGGTTGTGTGTTCGGTTGTGGGGCAAGGCTGCCCGCCTGGAGCCATATACCCCGCCGGAGGTGGTCCGCGAGGACCCCTCGGAGTTTGTCTTGGCAGCAGCTGCCTGCGGCAGAAGGATCCAGGATCTGCAGCCCCCGGACCCTATTCCCGGGCATTCCTTGGACAAGGCTGTTGCTAGGCTGCGGAACCTGGGGGCCCTGGACAGGGAAAACCGCATCACTGAGCACGGCAAAAAACTGTTTGTTCTACCTTTGGATGCGCAGCTGGCCCATCTCATAGCTTCCGCGTCCACACAAGATTCCCGGGCGGACCTGGTGGATCTCTCAGCTGCCCTTAGCGCCCAGGGAACCATTCTTCCTTCCGGACAAACCGAGAAAGGGCGAATGGATCTTGCCGAATTCGCGCCCGAGGCCTGCGACGCCTGTACCCTGATCCGACTGCTCAGGTTCAATCCTCCCGGGTCAGTAAAGGTGAACTCCTCTGCCTTGTCCGAGGCCAGGCGCATCGCCGGGCAGATCCGGGAGGTCCTGGAGCTGGGATCTGCTCCGGGACGTGTTCCGGAGCGGGATACATGGGTCATGGATGTTTTGCGCGCTGACCCGGATCTTGCCTTTGTCCGGCGAGTCAAGCGCAGCTGGTGCCTGGGCAACGGCAGCGAGGAGGTGGAGATGGGAAGCGGCAGCAGGATGCAGGACAAACATCTGGCTGCCCTGGTCCTGGACAGACACAGCATCCCCGGCAGCAAGGGAACCACCCGGACCGTAACCATTGCCACCTGTCTGGCCCCGGTGAGTTTCCAAGAAGTAGCCGGTGCCGGACTGGGAGAAGTGACCAAGCGGGAGCCCAGGTGGGAGAAGGGGCGGATTGTGGTAAACGCGGAGCGGATTTATGCTGGCCGGGTAATTGATTCTCAAGCAGAAAAGCCCCAAGGACGCGAATTGTGCGCAGCCGTGGCAGAGCTCGTATTCCGGGGGGAGCTCTGGTCCGGTCTGGGAGAGCGCCTCCAGGAGGAGATCCAGGCCTGGAATCTGTATTGCAGGCTGGGACTGGGTCAGGGAGAGGAACAGGATCCTGTGGACTGGCTAACAAAGCGCCTGGTGGAACTGGGCCTGGAGGAGAGCGAAGACCTGGAGGTCCTGGAGCCTGGAGATCTGGAGTTCCCCGGGATCCCTGATTGGGAGCGGGAGGAGTTTGACCGCATGTATCCGCGCCGGATCAATCTGGCCAACTTGAAGCTCAGTGTGCAGTACGAACCTGCTGCCAAGCGCATCACCCTGGTGCGCGATTCCGGGCTCCGCAAGAGCCCGCCCCAGCGCTGGGAGCTGCCTCCCTGGGGCAGGAACTGGGAATTGAGGTTCCAGGACGGAAACCGCAACGTGCCCATTGTTTAGCGCTCCAGAATCAGGACTGCTTCCATGTGCCAGGTCTGGGGGAACATGTCGAACAGGGCTGTTTCCCGGATGCGCCAGCCCCCTTCCAGAAAGGGGATGAGATCCCGGCAGGTGTTTACCACGTCGCAGGAGATCCAGACCAGGCGCTTGAGGTCAGGCAAGGAGCCCAGGCCATGCAGCCTTTTCCCTCCCCCTGCCCTGGGAGGATCCAGGATCAGGCCCTGCGGGGCGAAGTCTTCAAGGGTCCGGGCCGGGTTTTCCCGGCCCAGTTGCATCTCCTGGATGCGAATGTTTTCCAGGTTCGCGTCCCGGGCGGCCATTCTGGCACCTTTTACCGCTTCTGGGTCCCCTTCCAGGGCCAGTACCTGGTTCCCGGCAGCAGCGCAGGGCAGGGCAAAGTTGCCTCCTCCGGCATAGATATCCGCCACTCGCTTCAGATCCGCCACCCTGGTCTGTACGAAACCCACCAGTTCCCGGTTAAGATCCCAGTTGGCCTGGAAGAAGGAAGCCGGAGGGATTTTTAGAGTAACCCCGTAGTCTTTTAGGGGCAGAGGGATCCAATCCTGGCTTCCCCGGGTCCGGGCAGTACCGTCCATAGGGCTGGCAGCCACTGTCCAACGCCCCGGCTCCAGGCTGGGCAAAAGTTTTTGGATCCCCCTGGACAATGGCCTGGAAAACAGGAGGCAATCCCGGAAAGGTACCAGGTCGCGGCTGCCCAGGGCCTGAAAGTGGGCAGCTCCCTCCCGGACCTGCACCTGGCCGCGCCAGCGGTAGCGCCAACGGGCAGGGCTGGGGTGGATGGCTGCTTCCCAGGGTGCGTGCCCGGCCCATTTCTTGCCCAGGGATCGGCGCATTTCCGAGATAAGGATTCGGTGCTTGTGATTTAGTTGTTCCAGGTAGGGCAATACGCCGAAGCGGCACCCGCCGCACTGGTGGCTAAGGGAGCAGGGGTGCCCGCGCCTGGTGTTGGAGGGCTCCAGGATCTCGGTGCACTGAGCCCGGATGTAATCCTTTGCTGCCTTGGTTACCTTGGCCTTTATCCGCTCTCCCGGAAATACCCCGGGTTCCAGAAGCACCACCTGGCCGTTATCCAACCGGGCCAGTCCCCGGCCCCGCCATATGAGCCGCTCCACTTCCAGTATAAGCTCTTGATTTGCACTTAAGTTGTTGCTCACAGCATTCTTCTTGTTTCCGTGAAAAGCGTTATCTCTTGAGCTTGCGGTGCTTGCTCCGGGAGGGCCGATCCGCAACTTCGCCCAGGCGCCTGCGCTTGTCCTCCTCGTATTCCGAGAAGTTGCCCGAAAACCACATGACCTCGCCCTGGCCCTCGAAGGCCAGGATGTGCGTGGCCACCCGGTCCAGGAACCAGCGGTCGTGGCTTATGATCATGGCGCTGCCAGCGAAACTCTGCAGGGCATCCTCCAGGGCGCGCATGGTGTTTACGTCCAGGTCGTTGGTGGGCTCGTCCAAAAGGAGCAAATTGGCTCCCTCCTTGAGCATTATGGCCAAATGCACTCGGTTGCGCATTCCGCCTGAAAGCTCGCCCAATTTTTTCTGCTGTTCGGAGCCGGTTATGTTGAACCTGGCCACGTAAGCCCGGGAGCTTATCTCCCTGTGCCCCAGCTGGATATGATCCCTGCCTTCGCTGACCGCTTCCCACACGGTCTGTGCCGGGTCCAGGCGCTCCCGGCTCTGTTCCACGTAGGCCAGCTGGACCGTGGGACCCACGCGCAGGGTACCGGCATCGGGCTCTTCCCTGCCCGTTAT
The DNA here is from genome assembly GCA_964577315.1 of uncultured Desulfovibrionales bacterium. Lineage (GTDB taxonomy): Bacteria > Desulfobacterota > Desulfovibrionia > Desulfovibrionales > Desulfonatronovibrionaceae > Desulfonatronospira. The sequence continues at coordinate 15,579 of CAZNYT010000021.1, read as the reverse complement.
CATGCGGAACATGGTGGTCTTGCCCGTGCCGTTGGGTCCTATGATTCCCACTATTGCCCCGGGAGGCACCAGGAAGGAAAGATCCTGCATGAGAAGGTTTTCACCAAAACTCTTGGATACTGAATCCGCTTCCACCACCACGTCTCCCAGCCGGGGTCCGGGAGGGATGGGGATCTCCAGATCCTCGGTGGCGCTGCCGGATTCCTTGCTAAGCAATTGGTCGTAGTTGTTGATCCGGGATTTGTTTTTTGAGGACCGCTGCTCCGGGGTCATCCCGATCCATTCCAGCTCCCTCTCCAGGGTTTTACGCCACTGCTTCTCGGTGCGTTTTTCCGTTTCCAGGCGGGTTTTTTTCTGCTCCAGCCAAGAGGTGTAATTACCTTTCCAGGGCACACCGTGTCCCCGGTCCAGTTCCAAGATCCAGCCCGCCACGTTGTTCAGGAAGTAGCGGTCGTGGGTTACTGCTATCACGGTGCCGTGGTAGGCGTGCAGGTGCTGCTCCAGCCAGACCAAAGTCTCAGCGTCCAGGTGGTTGGTAGGTTCGTCCAGAAGGAGTATGTCCGGCTGCTGGATAAGCAGGCGGCACAGGGCCACCCTGCGGCGCTCACCCCCGGAGAGAACCGAGACAGGAGTGTCACCGGAGGGGCAGAGCAGGGCCTCCATGGCCATGTCCAGCTGACTGTCTACTTCCCAGGCATTCAGGGCGTCCAGCTTGGTCTGGACCTCGGACTGGCGGTCCAGGAGGTTTTGCATGGCGTCATCATCCATGGGTTCGGCCAGCTTTTCGTTGATTCGCTCGAATTCATTCAAGAGCTCAAAGGTCTCCTTGGCACCCTCTGCCACAATATCCCGCACAGTCTTGGAATCATCCAGCTGGGGCTCCTGCTCCAGATAACCCACGGTATATCCCGGGGCAAGATAGGTCTCACCCTCGTAATCCTGGTCTACTCCGGCCATGATCCGGAGCAGGGTGCTCTTGCCGGAGCCGTTCAGCCCTATGACCCCGATCTTGGCCCCGTAGTAATAGGAAAGGGAAATGTCCTTGATCACGGGTTGTCCTTTGTAGTGCTTGCTCACCCGCATCATGGAGTAAATGATTTTTTCTGGTTCCTGTTGGCTCATAAGTGGTCTCCTGTATTGCAAGTAGTTTGTGTACCGGGTTTCGCACGCTTCATATGTCCAGTGCGCAAAACATTTCGTGCCTTTTGGCATGAATTTAGTCAATATGGTTTCCAAAACAAAAAAACCTTTACTGGGGTATTGCTGAATTGGATTAAAAAATGCTACAAGAATTTTTTGGTTTTTACCAAGGATAAATGTTGAAAGGAACCAATTTGAGGTCCAAAAACCACAAACTCGGCGCTGCCGGTAAAAAAGAAGAGATATTATGAGCTGGGATTGGGAAAAGCTGCAACAAAGACAAAAGCAGAGACAATTCGGTTGGGATCCCGGGGGCGGCGGTCCCAAGAAACCGGATCTGACCAAGTTCAAGGAGTTTTTCGATAAATGGGGAAGCGGCAAGATTCTGGGGCTCTTGCTGGCAGTTATTGTCATAGTCTGGCTTTTGAGCGGACTTTATACGGTTCAACCCGGAGAAGTAGGGGTTGTGCAGCGTTTTGGAGCCAAAGTGGAGCAGACCGAGATGGGGGCCGGACTGAATTGGCACTGGCCTGCACCCATTGAAAAAGCTACCAAGGTGGATACCCAAAGGGTGCGCAGCTTTGAGATCGGTTTCTCCCGGGTTCAAGGCACCAAGCACGTGGACCGGGACGAGGCCCTGATGCTCACCAGGGACAAGAACATTGCCCATTTCGAGCTGATCATCCATTACCAGGTCCAGGATCCAAGCGCTTTCTTGTTTCAGGTCAGGGACCCACACGATATTATCAAGACCACTGCCGAGAGTGCCCTGCGCAGCACTGTGGGGACTTTCGATATTGAGGAAGCCATCGTGGCCGAAGGCTTGGACCGGATAGGAAGCCAAACTGGTTCCATGCTCCAGGAGCTTATGAACGATTACCGGACCGGGCTGCGCGTGGTGAACGTAAGGACCGAGAGAGGGGACGCCCCCCAGGAAGTTCGCGAGGCATTCCACGATGTGGTCCGGGCCCTGGAGGACAAGGAGAGGCTTATCCACAAGGCTGAAGAGTACCGCGAGGACCTGATTCCCAGGGCCAGGGGCCAGAGGGCTCAGAGAGTGCTGCAGGCCCAGGGTGAGGTGAAAAGGTTTGGGCAACTTTTGGCAGAGTATCAACAGGCCAAGGGTGTTACTCGGCAAAGGCTGTACCTGGAGACTATAGGTCAGGTGCTCCCAGAAGTGGAAAAGGTGATTCTGGACGAGAAAGCCGCGGATACTATGCTCATGATGCCCCGTGGGAGCGGCATATCTTTGGAAACCATCCAGGAAAGCCAGTAATAGGGGCTGGCAGGCTAATAGATTTTGGAGGAATAAATGAACAAGGCAGCACTCCTTCCAGTAGCAATAATCGTGGGACTCCTCATTCTTTCCCAAGCGGCTTTTACCGTGGATGAAAGGGAATCCGCACTGGTGCTGGAGTTTGGAGAACATAAAAGGACAATTGAGGAACCCGGTTTATACTTCAAGATTCCCTTGATTCAATCCGCAATACATATAGATAACCGACTCCAGACCAGTGACGTGGATGCGGACGAGTTTCTCACCGTAGATATGGAAAGGCTTTTGATAGATCACTTTACCCGTTGGCGCGTGGAGGACCCCCTCCTTTTCTACATGACGGTCCGGGACAAGAACGAGGCCCTGGACAGGATTCAGAACATCGTGGTTGCGGAGCTAAGGGACGTGGTCAGTAGTCAGCCCATCCTGAGCGTGATCGCGGAAAAGAGGGAAGAGCTCATGGACCAGGTTACCCAGCGGGCAGGCGAGCGCATTGAGGAGATTGGGGTAAAGGTCCAGGATATCCGGATGAAGAGGGTGGATTTTCCTCCGGAAGTGGAGGATAATGTCTTTGCCCGTATGGAGTCCGAGAGGGAGAGGATAGCAGCCAGGCACCGGGCCGAAGGAGAGGAGATAGCCATGGAGATACGGGCCCAGGCAGATGCGGACAAGGAACGGATCTTGGGTGAGGGCGAGGCCTTAGCTACTCAGACCTTTGCCGAAGGTTTCACCGAGGATGTCCTGATAATAAGGGATGAGCAGGGCAGAGCAGTACAAGGGGCCCATATTTTCGTGAACCAGAGAAGCATAGGGGTGACCGATGCTGCTGGAAGATTAACCTTGGCATTTCCCAAGACCGAGGAAATCAAGATCGAGGCCCAGGTCGAGATCGAGGACCAGCAACTTAGCGGGGTTCTGGAAGGCAAGCTGGAGGAGGACACAGTAACTCAGATCAGCCGTGAAGGGGACCTAAGAGTGGAATTCGAAGGAGATCCAGCCACCTATATGGGGCATTTGGCGGATGAGGAATTCTACCGCTTCACCAAATCCCTGCAAACTTATGAGCAGGTTATGCTTCCCGGAGGTACCACCCTGGTACTGGATACGGATTCCGAGCTTTTCGATTACTTGAGGGGCCCGGGAGAGGCTCTGGATTAAGTGCTAGACCTGGGCTTTCTTATTCCAGAAGGGGGTTGAGATTCGGTCAGAATGTCTTTCTGCCGTTTCTTGCCTTTAAGGGTTTTCTCGCAAAAGATTTTCTCCCCGGTAAAGGGATCCATCCCGCAATGATACATAACAGTGGAACGGGTGGAAGGCAGCGGGGTAAATATCTGGACCTGCCTGGGGAGGAACTTGAGGTTGGAGCGGGCGAACCTGGCGAACTCCTGCATGTCTTTGCGAGTGCTACCCGGATGAGCAGCTATAACATAGCAGGATAAATATATATTCTTGCCTTCCTTGGAGGCCAGTTCCCGGTACATCCGGGCGAACTCGGACGTTACTGATACAGAGGGCTTGTTCATGAGACGCAGGACCCTTTCCGAGGAATGCTCGGGTGCGATTTTCATCTGCCCCGGGATATGTCTGCGTATCAACTGCCTTAAATATCCAGGTCCGTGGGTTTTATCCGCTAGGATAAGGTCGTGGCGGATCCCCGAGGACACGTAAACCCTTTTTACTCCAGGAATCCTTTCCAATTCGTCCAAAAGATTTTTTTGCTGCTTGTGGGCTAGCCTGAGCTCGGGGCAGATACCTTCATAACCCAGGCACTCCTTGTCCGGGCAGGGCTTGCCCCGGTCCAGACGTTTGCAACCGGTGCCGTACATATTGGCAGTAGGTCCGCCCACGTCTTTAATAACCCCGCTAAATTCCTTTTTTTCGGCCATCCTCCGAGCCTCGCGCACAATGCTTGCCTTGCTGCGGCTAACCGTGCTTCGCCCCTGGTGCAGGGCAATGGAGCAAAAGGAACATCCTCCGAAACATCCCCGGTGGGAAACAATAGACTCCTGAATGGTCTCCAGGGCCCGGATCTGCCCCTGCCTCGAGCACCAGGGGTGAGCCTGGTCCAAAAAGGGCAATTCGTGAATATGGTCTAGTTCCCGGGAATTCGTGTAAGGCTGGGGAGGATGATGAACCAGGTATCTGTCTTGGTGGAGCTGGATCATGCCCTGGGAGGAACCCGAGGCTGCCCTGAGGTAGAATTTTTTGAACATGGAGGCAAAGGCCTGGGGATCCCTTTTTACGCTTTCAAAAGAGGGGAGTTCGAGATAGTTTTCCGGGGAGCTTTTTGCGGCCACGCAGGTTCCGGGGATATTGTCCAGACCGCGGCTGTGATCCAAGGCATGGGCGATTTCCAGCACTGCCTTTTCCCCCATGCCGTAGACCAGGATATCCGCCTTGGCATCCAGGAGTATGGATCTGCGCACTCGGTCTGTACGCCAGTCATAATGGGCGATTCTGCGCAGGCTGGCTTCCAGGCCTCCCAGAACCAAGGGAACAGTATTTTTAAAATGGCGGCGAACAAGGTTGGAATAGGCAATGCAGGCCCGGTCCGGTCTCCGGCTGTTTTTGCCGCCCGGGGTAAAATCGCACTGCTGCCTGGGTTTCCCCAAGGCGGTGTAGTTGGCCACTTCCGAATCCACGCACCCGGAGGTGATGCCCCAGAAAAGGCGGGGTTCTCCCAGGGAGGTTATGTCCTCTGGACTCTGGACATCCGGTTGGGGAATGACAGCCACGGAATAACCTGCATCTTCCAGGACTCTTCCCACCACCGCCACCCCGCAATAGGGAGAGTCAATGTAGGCGTCCCCGGTGACCAGAACAATATCCGGCTGCTGGATCCCTTTTTGCTTCAACTCCTCAAGGGTGACTGGCAAAAAGGATGGCATAAATACTCACATCTCCGCGACTATCTGGCGGATAAACCAAGCGTACCAAGGAAGGGCGGAGTTAGAACCTCATGTTTTGCCCCAGCCGGGATGTTCGGCTGGGGCTGAAAGCAAGCCTAAATTTGGGGCAGCCGGTTTTGGAACAGGCGGTAGGGAGCTTAAATAAAATGTCAGTTCAGCAATCCGCAGTAAATTGCTATTTGTCCACTGCTTCTCGCAAAGCTTTGCCGGGCTTGAACTTGGGTACGTTGCCGCCGGGTACCAGGATTTCCTCCCCGGTTTGAGGATTTCGGCCCTTACGGTCCTGGCGGTGGCTGACTGAAAATGTGCCAAAACCGACCAGGTTTACCTTGCCTCCCTGCCTGAGTTCTTCCGAAACGGTATCCAAGATAGCATCCAAAGCCTTTTGGGCGTTTGTCTGGGACATTCCGCTTTTGGAAGCAAGTTTTTTAACCAGTTCTCCTTTGTTCATAGCAAACTCCTGTAATTGATTGGTTTTTAGAAGCTGATACTTGTTTTAAACCAAAATATCAACCTCTGAGAAGCAGATTTAACAAGATTTTTTTGACTTCTCCGCTTACCCCCGGATTTTTGCTTTCCCTGGGACCGGCTATGTTTAGCACATAAACACGGTTTTTCCGGCCCCAATTCCATATCCTGTCAAGCTCCCGGTTCGGGACCGCCTGTTCCAAATCCACAAGATAGAAGGGTTTATGATGGTGCCTGGCAAGTTCCAAAGTATATAGAGTCCCCCCAATGGGCTCCCGATAGAAAAATATCAAGGTGCCGTCCGAGTCCAGGACATTGGCCCTGGTTCTATCCGCGGTATCCTGGGACTGGTGTTCCTGTAACGGATACCGCTCAGGTATGCTCCCGGCTTCAGACTTTCTGCCACAAGGACACCATCCGCCGCAAGGATAATTTAGTTCCAGGGCCGCATCCAGTGCCCCTTGATCCGCTCCGGTTTGTCCGCCGGATATTATTTTTTGAAAGATTTTATGTTCAGGCATGGTTGTCTGGCTAAAGACATCTGTCTTTTTTCAGGATCAAAAAACACTTCAATCCCCAACCACGCGGTTCCGACCCGCCTCCTTGGCTTGGTACATATTCTTGTCCGCCTTGTCCAGAAGAGTTTCAGGGCCGGTGTCGCTATATCCAGGCATGGAGGCCACCCCGATGCTAACGGTCAGGTAGTTCGCTACCCTGGACCTGGAATGGGGTATGTTCAAATCGTGAACCTCTGTACGCACCCGTTCAGATACTATCAGGGCGGACTCACCCGAGGTTTCCGGGAGAAGCAGGACAAACTCTTCACCTCCGTATCTTGCCGCCAAGTCAGCCGGTCTTTGCAGCGTTTTTTGCAGGGCTCCTGCAACTTTCTGCAAGGCCTCGTCCCCGGCCAGGTGTCCGTAGAGGTCGTTGAACTGCTTGAAGAAATCGATGTCCAGCATGGCCACGGATAAGGGGCTTTGGTTGCGAGTCGCCCGTTTCCACTCTTTTTCCAGGGTTTCTTCGAAAGAACCGCGGTTGGGGATCTCTGTGAGCGCATCCAGGTTGGCCCTTTGTTCCAGCAACCTGTACTTGTGCATCATCTGTAGATAGTTGTGGATGCGCATCTTGACAATGGGGTGGGAAAAGGGCTTGGTAATGTAGTCTACTGCCCCTAGTCTGAGCCCTTTTTCCTCCTCCTGGGCAGAAGAAAGTGCAGTAATGAAGATAACCGGGATCTGGTTGGTCCGGTCATCGTGTTTCAAGTGCCTGATGACTTCGAAGCCGCCCATGTCAGGCATGAGCACGTCCAAAAGGATCAGGTCCGGCTGCGGCTCTTCCCGGGCGCGTTGCAAGCCTTCCTTGCCGCTTTTGGCCAAGACCACGGTATATTCATCCTGGAGCAGATCCGCCAGGGCCTTGAGGTTGATCTTTTCATCATCCACTATAAGGATACGGGGTTTATCTTCTTTCATGAGCTTTCACCTTGGATTGCTTCCCGTACCTGGGTAAGTAGCTCTTCTGTCGCCCGGGATGCGGCCTGGAGCTCGATATCATCGATGAGTTCCACCAGATGCTCCCAATGTTTTCTGAGGCCTGGTTCAACCAATTGGTTATTTATCTCGGATAGAAACTCCTGGGAAACGTACTCTCCTTGCTGAAGCTTTTGCTGGAGCTGCTTCAGCCTGGGTTCCACCGCTTCCAGGTTCTGGTGTTGGACAGAGGAAGACAAAGGCCCTTCCTGTTGAGGTTGATTGCGGGAGGCAAGGATGGAGCTTAACTCGGACAAGGAATTCAGGCCTTCTTTTAAGGCCTGGATGAAATTCTCCAAAAGCGTCCATACATGCTCTCCGCGTTCGCCTTGCTTCAGGGCGCTTTCCAGTTCCGCGGCAGCCCTTTGAAGGGTTAAGGCCCCCAGATACCCCGAGGCTCCCTTCAGGGCATGGGATTTGATCCGGACTTCTTCCCATTCTCCGGCTGCGGCTTGTTCCTGGCACCAGGCAGGTGTGAAGTGGTAGTTCTTTAAAAATTCACGGGTCATTTTGTACAGAAGCTTTTCTTTGTAATGCACCCGCTGCAAGGCTTCCTGGATGTCGATGCCGGGCAAGGACGGGAGATCGCTAGTTTTTTCCGGAGCAGATCGAGCTCCTTGCCTGGCAGTTTCAAGGGCACCGGTTTCTTCCCGGGTTTCCTGGGGCGGTATCCAGTCCAGCAAAACCCGGTACAAGGACTGGGGCTGGACCGGCTTGTTGATATGATCATTCATTCCCGCTTCCAGGCTTTTGTCCTGATCCGTCTTCAGGGCGTGGGCGGTCATGGCTACAATCGGGATTTTGGAATTAAGGGATTCTGGAATTCTGGAATTCTGGGATTCTGATCGCTCAGTCGCTCCATCGCTCAGTCTCTCCCTCGCCTTTTCGCCCTCTCGCCCCATCGTCCCATCGCTAAAATCGCTTAAGTCGCTAAGGTCGCTCCCTCGCTCTGCGGCGCGAATACGCCGGGTTGCTTCCAGTCCATCCATTTCAGGCATCTGGATGTCCATGAATACCAGGTGGTAAGAGTTGTTTTTCAGCTTTTCCAGGGCCTGGATGCCGTTTTCAGCTATTTCCACCTCCATGCCCGCGTCTTCCAGAAATTCCCTTGTTACCTCCTGGTTCAGGGGGTTGTCCTCTACCAACAGTATTCTGGCCCCTTGAATGGCCTCAAGGTTCTCCCGGGTGTGGATTTCTTTTTTCTGTCTCTTGGTTTCCGTACTGGTCTCTACTCCCAGGACCTGGAGCAGACTATTGTAAAGGACCGAAGGGTAAACCGGCTTGGGCAAAAAAAGGTCCAGTCCCACCTGCTCCGCCTGGGCACGAACCTCTTCCCGGGCATGAGCTGTCACCATTAGCAGGGCCGGTGTTTGGGTGAGATGCGGGTGCTCCTTGATACGGCGCGCTGCTTCTATGCCGTTCATCCCGGGCATCATCCAGTCCAAAAGGATTATATCAAACTGGGAGCCATTCCAGGCGGCGTTATTCAAGATATTTAGGGCCTGGTTGCCGTCCGCTGCTATTTCTACTTCCATGTTCCAGGAAGCAAGCATGGAGGACAAAGCTGTGCGGGCGTTGGGATTGTCATCCACCACCAGGACCCGGCGGTTGTGCAGGGTGTCCGGAATATATGCCTGGGTTTCGCCCTGGTGTTCCTGCAAAGAAAACTTGGCGGTAAAGTAAAAATTCGAGCCCTGCTCCGGCTTGCTTTCAAAGCCTATTTCCCCGCCCATCATCTCGGTAAGCTGCTTGCATATGGCCAGGCCCAGGCCGGTACCTCCGAATCTGCGGGTGAAAGAGTCATCCGCCTGGTGAAAGGCCTGGAATAAATCCTGGGCCTGTTCTCGGGAAAGACCTATTCCGGTGTCCCGAACCGAAAAAAAGAGCACCGCTCTGTCCCCGTACATCTCTTCCAGCTTGACCCGGACCAGAATCTCCCCCTCGTGGGTGAACTTGATGGCGTTGGAGCAAAGGTTCATAAGAACCTGGCCCAGGCGCAAGGGATCCCCTATCAAATAACGGGGTACGCCCGGATCCATGTGGAAAAGAAATTCCAGACCCTTTTCCTCTGCCCGCAATCCAACAACATTGCTCACGTTGTCCAGGACCTCTTCCAGGTCAAAAGGGACTTCCTCTATTTCCAGCTTGCCGGCATCTATTTTGGAAAAGTCCAGGATGTCGTTTATCAGATGCAGCAATGTATTCGAGGAAGACATTATCTTTTGAACGTAATCCTGTTGTTTGGGGTCAAGCTCTGTTCTTTGCAACAGGGAAGCCATTCCTGTTACCGCGTTCATAGGGGTCCGGATTTCGTGGCTCATGCGGGCCAGAAAGTCCCCTTTGGAAGCGTTGGCGTGTTCAGCTTCCTCCTTGGCCCGAATGAGATCCTGCTCCAACTGTTTGCGGTCCGTAAGGTCCATGGCGGTGAACAAGTATCCGGACATGCGGCCATCCGCATCGTGCAAAGGGGTAATGGATAGGCTTGTAGGCAACAGGGTGCCGTCCTTGCATTTATAGGTCCATTCCCGGGCCTCGGTTAGCTGTTTCTTGACGCATTGATCAAAGATATCCATGCCGGAGGGCTGGGTGCCCAGGTCCTTTTGCAGGTGCTGGGCATACATGGATAATTCTTCTTCCAGGTGCAAAGAAAGGATATTGGCCTGGCCCACCATTTCCTGGGAGGAGTAGCCCAGGAGATTGGTGGCTCCCCGGTTGAACAGCTGGATGTTGCCCTCGAGATCCGTGGCTATGATGGACATCCTGGAAGCCGCATCCAGGACCGCCTGGCGCTGGGCGTTTGCCTCCTGGAAGCGGCGCAGCATCTTTTCCGTCTGCTCAAACTGCTTCACCACCAAATCCGAGGTGATTTCAGCAGCTTCCCGGGCTACACGCAGTTCCCGGCGCAGCATTTCGTTTTCCGCAACCAGGTCATTGTAGCTCTTGGCCATCAACTCTTGTTCCAGGGAGCTATAGGTTGAAATTTGCAACTAGCTGGCAGAGCAAGGGATAAGCTCAAATCGGCTGCTTGGTTTACAGTTTCCCAACTGCATTTGCCCTCTAGGCCGACTAGAATGATTTCCTCCGGGAGTGTGCCCTCACAAACCAGTGGAAGCACTCCCAAAAGATAAGTAAGGCCGCCCCCGTGACCATAATAAGATACCCCAGATTCCGGGACAATGTCTTCCTGTTTCAGCACTACCACCTGGTCCGGCTGAGCAAAACCCCGGACACTGTCCACAAATACCACCCGGCCGCCCTGTTCCAAAAAAGGCAAGAGATCCAGCCCGGCCAGTCCGCCTTGGATCACCTCTATTCCATCCGGAAGAGGCCTTTGGCTTAGCAACTCAAACACCGCTGGTCCGGAGGAGTCCATTTCCAGGAACCTGTTCCCTATGCAGATGATGCGGCTGTTCACAGGTTGTTCCCCAGAACCATCCTTTGGGTCGTTTTTTGGTTGTCTACGCAGTGCACACTACATACCAGGCAGGGGTCAAAGGAGCGGATTACATGCCCTGCCTCCACCGGGTTTTCCGGATCCCGGAGTGGGGTGTTCAGCAGGGCTTGCTCCCAAGCCCCGTGTGCTCCAGTTTCATCCCGGGGAGAGCCGTTCCAAGTGGATGGGGTGATGATCTGGTATTGTTGGATCTTCTCGTCTTTGACCCGGACCCAATGTCCCAGGGCTCCCCGCGGGGCCTGGATCAATCCGGCTCCTTCCCCATCGGGAATAGCGCTGGTCAATTGATAAAAATCGTTGTTTAAATTTTCCTCCAGCTCGTTCAACCAGGTCTGCATTACCGGCAGCAGCCTTGCTGGACGGGTCAGGCGGGCCAGTTGCCGGGTCAGGACACTTGAGCCCTGTATCTGGACAAGATCCTGGAACAGGGGGTTGTTGCTCACTAAGGCCTCTGCCAACGGACCGGTCTCCACTACCTCTCCTTTGTACCTGGGTGCCTTGCCCCAGGAGTATTTTCCCCAGCCGTAACCTGAAGCATAGGGTCTGGTTTCTGCCTCCAGGGGGTGGGCGGTAGTATTTTCCTGCTGGTACCAGGCATGGGAGATGTCTTCAGTGATCATGCTCGGGTCCAGGGTAGATATATGGGTTCCCCGGGCCGAGCCCGGCGGGAGCAGCAAGTTGTTCGGACCTTGTATGCTGGTATTTTGAGGCAAGGGGAAACCGCCAAAGGAAAGATACCGTTCAGGGCCCTGACCTATTCCATCCAGGCCTGCCTCGCGGGAAAAGCGAATAAAAAAGCCGAGCTCGCCTTGTTGATGGTTGTCTTTTTCCTGCAGCCAATCATTCAGGTCCTGGGCATCGGTTACTTCTTTCCAGCGCTGAATGGAGCACCCTAAAACAAAATTTTCGTACCACTCCTGGAAATGTTTCAAGATCATGTTGCACTTCATGGTCTCTGAAATCCCCAAGCTGGAAGTGACTCCTCCGGGAACCATGAACGAGGTGTGCGGCCACTGTCCGCCCAGGATGGCCACCATCTCCAACAGGCGCTTGGTTTCCCGGATGGTTTGCATGCAGGAGATTCCGGACAGAGGGGCGTAGCGTTCATGAGCCTCGCCTACCAGGGTGTGCTCCCGGTAGAACTGGCGATTGGCAAAATCCACCATGAACATCAGGATCGACTGGCGGATATCGCTCTGGATCATTTCTACCATCAGGGCCAGGTTGCGCATGCGGCGGGCGTTATCCGGGGGGTGTACTCCGGAAACGTCTTCCAGGGCCTCTACTGCGGCTGTTAAATGGCTCAGGCTGCAAACACCGCAGATGCGCGGGGTGATTACCAGTCCGTCCAATGTCCCCCTTCCGGCCATGATATTTTCAAATCCCCGGTACATGGTCCCGGAGCTCCATACGTCCCGGATAGCCCCGTCCTGGATATCCGCGTGTATTTCCAGGTCTCCCTCCACCCGATTCAGGTGGATGTTCAGAAGTTTTTTTCCACTGGGTACGCTCATGTTGATTCCTATACCTTGGCGGTCCTTTTCTTTAAACGCTCCGGTGCTGCTGCCGCTGCCATGCTCTTGTAAACCATATAGTGGGCCCGGTTAACTCCCTTGGGCAGGGCCAGGGGAATGCCCTCGATGTTCTGGGTGTAGAAGAAGGGTGTTCTTCTTGGGAATTCCGGGTCAGTGCATCCAAAACAAGGTACACCCGCCCGGGTCTTGGAGGATTGCTGGTTCCAGAGCAGCTTGTTGCAAGGACCAGGTACCAGGGGGCCGGCACATCCCAGGTGGAAAAACAGACAGCCCAGCTCGCCGAAGTCGGATTCTTCCACCCGGTATTCGTGATATTCGTTACGGGTACATCCCTGGTGGATCAAGGTGCTGTACCACTCCAAGGGGCGGTGGTATTCGTCCAGATCCAGAACTGCCTCCTTGGCTACCGCACTTAAAGCACCAGCTATGATGTCGTGGTGGCAGGGGCAACCAGCAAGGTTGATCACGGGTTGTCCGGAACCTGTCAGGAAGTTAGGTCCCAGCAGGCCTCCGGGGTGGGATTTGTGGAATTGCAGGCCGGTGGCTTCTATGATCTCGTCCGCGCCCATCCCTCCGAAAGAGGCACAGGTTCCCAGAGCTAAAACTGTTTGGGCCTTGTGGGCCAAGGTGTGTACCAGCTCCTTCTTGGGACGTCCGTGAATGGTGTCGAACATTCCGGTCCCGGCGGGACCGCACAGCAGGGAACCCTCCACCAGAAGGATATCCAAGGTGTGTTTGCCCTCTGCTATGTCATCCAGGAGCTGGGTGTGTTCATTAGGAGATAGGTTGGACAAGGAAGGGTGCCAAAGAAGCTCTATGCCCAGAGTTGCTAACAAGGAGGAAACGTTCGGGAAGTCGTGGCTCAAAAAGGACCAGGTGTCTCCTCCGCATCCTCCTCCTTGCAGCCAGTAAGCAGTCAGCATACTAAGCCTCCTGGTATTGGTTGAAAGAATTGAGCCCTAAAGCAAATGTAACTATTCACGCAAAAGATCGGGGGAATATTTAGTACTAAACATGGTGAATAGTTGCAAGCAAACAGTTATTAGGGAGTATGGAGAACAATCATCCATTAGCCCAAGCTTATCCCAATTCCTGGTTGAGGAAAAGGGATTTCCCTGGAAATTTTATTTAAAAATTTGGGGTAACTAGTTTAACGAAACCCAAATTGTTACTGGTTGGTCATACGGCAATATGTGGAACAGCAACGGGAAAAATAGTTTTCCGGGGATGTTTCCTCGAAAAAATCTCGGAAAGGGCCTTAAATCCCCTTCCTTTAGGAAGAGGATTTAAGGCGCAGAGGATAATAGTTTCCTTGTGGCATTAGGATATCAAAAGATTTTTTTCCAGGTGTACGATGAAGTCCTGAACATTGGTCACCACTGCTGTGGTTTGAGTGGAGCCGCGGTTGGCCAGCTTGTCCACGCTGAATTCGGATATGTCCACTATGTAGAAATATACTGGCCGTACCGTGCCGTCCTCCATGATACGGTAGCTGGGAATCATGTTTCCGAATGCGATGGAGTGCAGCTGGGTGGCCATGGCGATAACAGTGGTTGCTTTTTTGGCGTGCGCACGCATAATGTCCTGGGCCTGATAAACGTCCGCCACAATTTCGGGAAGGGGGCCGTCGTCCCGGATAGATCCGGCCAATACGTAGGGGACGCTGCATTCCTCGCAGGCAAGCATAATCCCCTCTTTTATATCCTTTTGTCTGATGATTTCCGGTATGGACCCCCACTCCCGAACCATGTTCAGGGTGTCCAGATGGTGATAATGGCCATGCCTGACCGGTTCCTGGGTATATATATCCTGGCCCAGGCCGGTTTTGAAAAGGGCAGCCTCCAGGTCGTGGGTGGCCAGGGCGTTGCCTGCGAGCAAAGCGTGACAGAAACCGCCGCGGATCAACCCCTGCATGGCTCGGCGGCTATCCTTGTCAAAGGCCACAGCCGGTCCCAAGACCCAGACGATATGTCCGTGTTCCCGGTCATGACGTAGCAGGTCGTACAGGGCGTCATAGCTCTTGGAAAAAGCAGTCTCCCTGGTTCCCCGGATGCGGAAGGAAAATTTGTCCAGGGCAGCGCTCTTGCCAGTATCAAAACCTTCGGTGTGTACAAATACCCCGTCTTCGCCGTTCTCGGTTCTTCCTAGAACAACCTGGTCCCCTTGCTTTAGTCTGCGGGGTTCAAGTACTTCAAAACTGTCCCCGCGTCGGACGACAATGCAGTCCATGCGGCTCTCACTGATCAGAATCCATCTGCCCTGTCCCAGGCAGACGTATTCGGGGTGGTTAGATGTAGCGTGAAATTCCGGAGGAGCTATACCGTTGCAAGGAGCCTTTGCGGTACGTGCAGGAGGCGTGGAAGAAAAAGGTTCCCGACTCAAATCAGGGGAGGTGTATTCGGGGAGTGTAAAGGTCATTGCTTTATCCTTTTGTATAAGGTTTAATTGTGCAGTTCGGGAGCAATATTGGGAATGCTATCTCGGGAAATGGTAAGATCCACTTCTTTTTCCCTGAGGTCCTTGATCTTGGCGGTCATAGCCTCGATCCGGCCGGTAAAAATACAGACAATGGAACCCGGACACGCTTCCTCCAGGGCAAAATCAACAGCCTCATCCTCATCCGGGATCACCTGGATTGCGGATGATCCTGGATTGCTTTTGGCTCCGGCCACAATCAACTCAGTGACCTCCAGGCTATCCCTGCCCCGGGCATAATCCTCATCAGTCCAGACCAGGAGCCGGTGGAAGTATTCCGCCGCAACCCGACCGTAGTCCATGAGATCCTGATCGCGCCTGTCCCCAGTGCCAGCCAGTATGGCCGTAGTGGAAATTGCCCCCAGCGAAGACACAAATCTGCCCATGGCCTCCATGCTGGAAGGGTTATGCGCATAATCGATGAGAACCCTGCATTTCTCCAGCTCAAAAATATTCATTCGTCCGGGCAATTGAGCCGAGGAAGGCGCAAAGGTCTGCAGACCCATACGGATCTCTTCCACCTTAACCTCCTGCACAAAGGCTGCCAGGCTGGCTGCCAGGACATTCTGGATCTGAAACGCGGCCTTTCCGGAATAGGTCAGGGGAATGTTTATAACCCTGTCCACCTGGATTGACCAGTCGCCCTTTCGCAGGACTATGCTGCCGTTTTCGTACACCGCCGCCGTGCCGCCCGAGGCACAGTGTTTATTTATCCTGGGATTGTCTGCATTCATGCTGAAAAAAGCTGTGTTGCAGGAGACATTTTCCTGCATGGAATAAACGTAATCAT
>CAZNYT010000020.1:11998-31398 GCA_964577315.1 uncultured Desulfovibrionales bacterium | reverse complement strand
CTGTTTTTTGCTGCCATGAGCGTGTTGATCTAAAACACTTTTCCCAGGAGGCCTTGTATGAGCCCGGTGGTGGTTTTTAAATCAGGGAGCGGCCCATGACCACCCCGATGTACAGAAGGAACAGGCCTGCAAACATCTTGAAGTGAGTGGGATCGGGAAGGAATTGTACCCGGAAAAAACCCCGATGATCACTGCGATGGTCAGAGGCCAGACCATGCGTCCTTCTCTTATGAGCCGGTATACCCCGCTGGGTATGGCCACAATATTAAACAGATGGTTGGTGGCGCTCACCAATGGAGTAGTGAACCGATGTGTCCGCCACATCCGCCAGATCGGCTTCCCAGTTCCGGGCGGCGTCATAAAGGGGCTTTGCGTTGGGAAGAAGTGAATTCTGCATAGATCGAAGCCTACAGCAAATCCGCGCAGGCTGCAACTATACATTGGTTTCGGGGCCGGACCGAATCAACCATTTGATTATACATGGGTGATGCCTCAAATATGGTGTGTGCATTAGGTTTCAGTGATTCTGGACAACAAACGAACATCTTTGTTTGTACTTTCGTAGCTTATAAATTACACGTAGAGTATTACATTACCAAAGATGTGCGTAAGCCGTTTAAGGAGTGGCTGGACTTTGTATGCGGTGTTATCAGGGCGAGCTCCAAGGCAGCGTATATCAAAATCTATATTTCTGGGTGACCCGATTTCAGGAGGTGCTTGAATAGGGATCGTGAACTTTTTATAGGCTTTCGATTGTGATGAACGCTTCTGGCTAGTTGAACCTCGAAAATGCCATAGTTTCAGGGTGTTGTGTGAAAACTTTTGTCTGTCCAGTTGATAGGGATAACGGCTATAATGGAATTTTTGATTGTCTTTAACAACTCAGTCCTGCCCATTTTTATCATTATAATCCTGGCCCTGATCTATAACTGGATTTTCAAACCGGAGATAAAGCCCCTGGCCAATTTGGCTGTGGCCCTGTTCGCACCGGTCCTGGTCTTTGAATCCATGACTAGGCATGCGGTAGCCTTTGCGGATTTAGCGGTCCCTTTTGCCTTCATGTGCCTTCTTACCGGGGCTCTCGTAGCTGTCAGTGTCCTGTTGGCCCGGCCCCTGGGACTGGATCCGGAAGAGAGAAGCTCCTTTATACTGGGGGCTTCCATGATCAATGTAGGCAATTTCGGGCTGCCCCTTATCCACCTTACCTTTGGAGATGGAGCGGTAGCCCTGTCCATCATATATTTCGTTATCTTTAATATCCCCTTGTGTACTTTGGCCATATATATGAGCAGCGACAAAACCCGGGTCAGGGATGTGCTCCGGGATGTGGTCAAGATCCCCATTTTTCATGCCTTTGTTCTGGCCCTGCTCTTTAACTGGCTGCGGATCCCGGTTCCAGAAAGCCTAGGGCAGGGGCTGCAACTGGTGAGTGCAGGTGCCATTCCATTGCTCATCTTTGTTCTAGGACTGCAACTGGCCTCCATATCCCTGGCCTCCCTGAGGGGTAAGCTTCTTAGATTCGCTTGTATTATCAGCACGGCCACATTTGTTCGGCTGGTGCTCTCTCCCTTGATTGCTGCAGGCATCCTATATCTGTTTGCGGTACAGGATCTGGAGCGTTCCGTGGCGGTTCTGCAGACCTCGGCTCCGGCAGCAATACTACCCCTTATGTATGCTATACAATTCAACAGGTCCCCGGAACTGTTGGCTGCCATAATCCTTTTTACCACCCTGTTCTCCGGGATCAGTCTGCCCCTTATCATTGGCTTTTTGTGAACTACATTCGGATTTAATCCCGTCCCCTTTTTTTCGCATGGAAAATAGAGTATTTGAGCCCTTGGCCCTGGGAAAAAAATCTTTAAAAATTGACCTATAGTGAATAGTTTAGGACAAACACGGTGAATAATTGCTTGAATTATGGCAAAAATATTTGGAGTTGTATCCGGGCTCGCACAAGGCTGGACATGTAGGATTACGTGACCACCTCCGGGGACTGCAGGTCATTTCCCGCAACCCTTTTTTGCACTTATAATTACAGAGGATACCTATATGAGGCTCCGGCTGCTAAGCCTTTTCACCAGGAAAGGCAGACTGCGGTTCAAGCGCTATCGCAAGATTTTTTCCACCCTTGTGACCTATGGTTTTGATGAGCTTGCCTACCAGACCGGGATAGGAAAAATATTTCGGGTCATGCGCGGCTTGCTCAGAAAGACTCCTCCCAAGAAGGCGCGCTCCGTGGGAGAGTCCAGTACCTGGGAGCGGATCAGGATGGTGGCTGAGGAACTGGGTCCTACCTATATCAAGCTGGGACAGATCCTTAGCAACCGTCCGGATTTGATTCCCGGGGAACTTCAGAATGAGCTGGAAAAGCTGCAAAAAAACGTACCTCCCTTCTCTTCCCGGGAAGCCAACGAAGTGGTGGAAAAGGAGCTGGGCAAACCCATCCAGCAGGTTTTTGCGGAATTCGATGAAACCCCGTTTGCAGCGGCCTCAATTGCCCAGGTGCACCGTGCGGTGTTCTTTAACGGGGATGTGGCCGCTGTGAAAGTCCAGCGCCCGGGTCTACATGAGCTGGTGGAGATGGATCTCGATATCCTCAAGGAATTGGTCGAGCTCATGGAGCGTTATTTTCCCGAGGCCCGGGCCATGGAGCCCAGCAAAATAGTAAGCGAGTTCGAGAAGGCCATGTTCCAGGAACTGGATTTCAGGTGGGAGGCCAATTCAATCCAGCGTTTCCGGGATCAGTTCTCCCGGGAAAGCGGGATCAAGGTGCCTAAGCTGTACCGGGAGTGCTCCGGGCGCAAGGTGCTATGCATGGAATACATTCAAGGACGCCCTCTTTCTGAGGTGCTGGAAGAAGCGCCTCAGCAATTCGAGGACCGGGCGGGAATTGCCCGGCTGGGTGCAGACCTGACCCTGAAGCAGATATTCAGCTACGGGTTCTTTCACGCCGATCCCCACCCGGGGAACATCATACTGCTGCAAGACGGCAGGATCTGCTACATAGATTTCGGGTTGACTGGCACCCTGGTCCAAAAGGATCTGGAGATCTTCAGCGACCTTTTGACCAGCATTATTTCCCAGAACGAGAAAAAGGCGGCCCGGGCGGTGGCAAAACTTGCCGGGAGCCGTAACGTTATGCTCGCCCAAAGCATGGAGCGTGAAATCGCAAAGCTTTTGGAGCGTTTCAAAAACGCCCAAAACGGCGAGTTTCCATTTACGGCCCTACTTAAGGAGCTGGTAGAGATCCTGGTGGCTAGAGGGCTGCATCTGCCGCCGGATCTGTTTTTGCTAGTCAAATCCCTGCTTACTATTGAAAGCGTGGCAATAGCCCTGGATCCCAAGTTCGATTTTACCGCTCATATTACCCCGTTCGCGGAAACCCTGGTCCAGGATCAGTACTCCGCAAGCAAAATCCAGGGCAGACTTACGGCCATGGCCGGGGACTACGCGGAACTGCTCCAGAGTTTGCCCGGGGATTATTACAAGGTGGTGGATTCCATAGCCTCGGGAAAAGTGCATCTGGATATTGAAGAAAAAAGCCTTAACCAGGTCCAGGACAGTCTTTTCAAGGCCAGTTCCACCCTATCCTTTTCCGTGGTTCTAGGGGCGCTTATCATCGGATCCGCTGTTATTGTGCACTCCGGGGTGCCTCCCCTTTGGAACGAGGTCCCGGTGATAGGGATCATGGGATTTGTGGTATCCGGTCTGATAGGTTTCGGGTTGCTGGTGAAAATCATCCGGAATGGCGGGCTAT
Organism: uncultured Desulfovibrionales bacterium; assembly: GCA_964577315.1. Taxonomy (GTDB): domain Bacteria; phylum Desulfobacterota; class Desulfovibrionia; order Desulfovibrionales; family Desulfonatronovibrionaceae; genus Desulfonatronospira. The sequence goes on along the minus strand of CAZNYT010000020.1, from coordinate 27,641 downwards.
AGCATACGCGACTTAACTGTGCTCTGTGGCAACAAAAGGCTACAAACAATACCTGTTTTGGCAGCTGGGCTATCAAGTACCCATGATGGTGACCTCCACCCTCCTGGTTCTGGGCTTTATGTCGTGGTTGATTACCACCACCTGCTGCCAGGTACCCAGGGATAGCCTGCCTCTTCGCACTGCCACCACTTCCGATGGCCCCACCAGGGCAGCCTGGACGTGGCTATGACCGTTCCCGTCCGCCCAGGCCAGCTCGTGTTGGTACTTCCTGCCCGGCGGGGCCAGTTCGTCAATGGATCTGGCCAGATCCGCTACCACCCCGGGTTCATACTCTATGCTGGTCAAGGATCCGGTGGAGCCCAGGCAGGAGGCGTGCAGGGACCCGGTATTCACACCTGAGGCCTGCAACAGTTTTTCCAGTTCCGGGGTAATGTCCGCGATGTCCACCCCTTTATCCGTGTGGGTTTGTATTTGTTGCACGTAGCATATCACGTATTTAAGCCTCCTGGTTTAGAGGTGCTGCAAGGTCCCTGGAGCTAGCTGGGCATTTTTAAGTTCCGGGAAAACCCTGGCGCATCCTGGATGCCAGTTCTTCGGGGCGGTTCAGGATAAGCTCGTTTTGCATCAGCTTTTGGAAAAAGTAATCATCGGTTCTGTGGTGGGGCATGACGTTTTGCCTGTTCACTATGCGCATTACGCAGCGGAAGTGGGGACTGTCCTGATCCAAAGGGGCGCTGAAACAGGAGAAGTTAAAAGTGGAAAGGTTCATTCCATACCAGACGCTAAGGATATGATTGAGCCCCAAAGCCAGGTCCCGGACATCCTGGTCCGTCCATTGCAGAAAGCTCTCTTTCTCCGGCCAGATGACCTGGATCTCGTTGTAGCCCATGGGAGCGAAGGCAGTGATCCAGCAGGTATTGTTGATCTCGCCGATCCAACGCTGCCCCAGTCTTTTCTCTTCTGCTGCCAAATCCTGGAAATAACAGGAATGGTTCCGGTCATGGTATCCTACGCTTTTGTCCAAGAGTTGTTCCAGATGCGTGCAGGGCGTGGGGCTGCTTATGATCTGAAAATGGGGATGCACAAGACTGGCCCCGGCAGGGAAGAGGTAATTGGCGTTTATGGTGGCGTAGCGCATTTCGGGGTCATAATCGTGGCATTTGCGCACGAAGTCCCGGGCTACAGTGAACCCGTCCGTGAGCAGCTGGACCGGGAAGTCGTTCAATTTGCGCAAGTGCTGATCCCCCAAGCGGATCACGCTGTGGTAGGCCCCAATAGGGAAGAGGTTGGGAAAAAGAGTGGCCTGGCCGTATTCCAGACCTCCACTCGGAAGAAAGTCCTCGGGATAACTGGGAGTGTTTTTTTTCCAGTCCGCTGGGCACAGAAAACAGTTCTGCAGCGTTGCATCCCCTCTTTGTTCCAGGTATTCGAAATCGGTGTCCGGGAACAGGATCTGGGCCTTGCCTTCCAGGTCAGGATTGAGCACGCTCTGGTGTCCGGTCAAGGGATCGGTGCGTACTTCAAGCTTTTGGGTGACAAGCTCCATGTCTTGAAAAGGGTTGTGAAAAGAGGAATACTGCTCACTGACCTTGAATTCAATTTTACTCATAATACCCTCCTGAATGGGCCATAGATTGAAAAACTTCGGATAGTAATGTTGCCCCGGTCAGGGCTTTTGGGCCTTAAGTCCTTGGATCTGCTGCTCTATTTCTTCCAAGCGATTTACCAAATGATCGTTTTCTGCAGCTAGGCTCTGGTACTCCTGGTTTAGTTCCTTGAATCTCTCCGGCTCCTGGTAGGTGGCCGGATCGGACAGAGTGGTCTCTACCTCTGCCTGCCTGTGCATGCACTCCTCCAGCCTGGATTCCTTTTCACTGTATTCCTCTTGCAAGGGCTTAATCTGCTGATGAATCCAGTTTCTTAGCTCTGCTTCCCGCTTTCTTTTTTCCTTTTGAGGGCTCCTGGATTTCCCAGACTGGGATTTTCCCTCTGATCCGGTCCAAGACTTCTCCTGCTGCCGGGTGAGAAAATCACGGTAATACTGGTCAAAATCCATTCCGTGCTCAGAGATCCGGCCTCCAGCCAAAGACCAGACCTCCCGGGCTACCTGGGACAATAAATACCGGTCGTGGGCAATCATGAAAACCGTCCCAGGGAAATCCTTGAGCGCTGCGATCAATGCCTCCCTGCTTTCCATGTCCAAGTGGTTGGTGGGCTCGTCCAGAAGAAGCAGGTTGGCTCGGGTCAGAAACAGGGATGCCAAAATAAGCCTGGATTTTTCTCCCCCGCTCAAGTCCTGGACTCGTTTGAACCAAAAGGATTCGTCCAGAAGGAAAAGCCCCAGTACAGAGCGGTATTTTTCTTCAGTGAGGTTGTCCACGGACAATCTCTTAATTTCTGCGAGCACAGTATTTTCCTGAATCAAGGTGTCAGTCTGGTGCTGGGTAAAATAAGCGGGATAGGTGTTGTGCCCGAATTTGAGTTGCCCGCGGTGCGGGCTGAGCTGCCCCATGATCAGCTTGAAAAGGGTAGATTTGCCCGAGGCGTTGGGACCTACAAGGGCAATCTTCTGGCCATTGAAGAGCTGGAAATTGAGATTCCGAAAAATAGGACTCTGGCCGGGATGGGCAAAATCCAGATCCGAACAGGTAACAGCCACCCGGCTGGCTTTTTTGGGTTGGGGCCAGGAAAAGCTCAGGGTTTTGCTCTTTTGATCCGCGGACAAGCTCTGTAGCTGAGAGGATAGTTCCTCGATCTTGGATATCCTGGATTGGGCCTGTCTGGCCTTGGAGGCCTTGTACCGGAAGCGATCCACAAATGTTTGCAGGTGCTTGATCTCCTGGGAGATTTTCTCCCGTTCCTTTTCCCTTAAGTTTTCCCTTTCCTCGTGCCACTCCAGAAAAGCACTGTAGTTCCCGGGACGAAAATACACCCTGTCAAAGCCCAGGTGCAGGATATGGGTAGCAACGCGGTCCAGGAAAAAGCGGTCGTGGGCTACCAGGACCAAGATGCCGGAAAAGTTTACCAGATAGTTTTCCAGCCACAGGACAGCCTCCATGTCCAGGTGATTGGTAGGTTCGTCCAAAACCAGCACATCCGCCCCCTGCAAAAGAATCCGGGCAAGTTTGGCCCGTTCTCGCCAACCCCCGGAAAGAAGCTTAAGCTGGGAATAAAAGTTCTCCGGGTCGAATCCCAGGCCTGACAAGATCTTTTCTGCCTGGAATTCCGGGTTATAACCGCAGCTTTCCTCCAGTTCCACCTGCTTACGGGACAGTCTTTCCATCTGGTCTTTGTCCCCGGCAGCGGCAGCCTGGTTCCATTCCCGCCAGAACTCACCCCAGTCCGGGAGCGCGCTGAGCACGTATTCCAGTAAAGGGGTCTCAAGATCTTGGTTACCCAGCTCCTGGTCCAGGTGCCCGATTCTTATTCCCTTGGGTCGGGAAATGGTTCCAGTATCGGGCTCCATCCTTCCGGCCAAGATCTTGAGCAGGGTGCTTTTGCCGCAGCCGTTGGGGCCGGTAACTGCCAGGCGGTTACCGGAATTGATCTCGAAGGAAAGGTCCTGGAACAGCTGCCTGCCGCTATAGTTCTTGGCAATACTATTAAGCGTTATTTTCATAAAAATTTTTCTTGTGTCGGTTTGAAAAGTTTAATTCAAAATATGCATAAAATGAAGAGGGAAAATCGATTACAGCCTGCAAGAAAGCAGCCGCGGGATGCAAGACCTAGAAGTCAGAAGACAGAGGTCACGTTGACCAACTGCGGGTGTAATGCTATCTCGGAAAAAGTTTTAAAAAGGAAAAACAAGCAACGATTCACCAAACCTTTTTTCGGAACGTGCCACCCGGCAGAAGCACGCGCTAAAAGACCTGGTGAATCGTCTTTGCCAACACGGTGTATAGTTGAAAAATTCTAATCATGCTAACCCTTGGGAGCAACTAGTGGTTTCAAGGTACAGCCTTTTTGGCTAGTCCCGGCTAGCGCCCTGGGATTCAAAATATGACCCAAAAATCCAGCGATGAACATATTCGGCCAGATAACCTGGACCAGTTTGTTGGCCAGGACGATGTTCGTTCCAACCTCAAGGTTTATCTGGGAGCTGCCCGGGAAAGGGGGCGGCACTTGGATCACACCCTGCTCTACGGTAATCCCGGACTGGGCAAGACCACCCTGGCCCGGATCCTGGCCTCGGAGCTGGGAGTGAACATAGTGTGCACTTCGGGTCCGGTGCTGGAGAGAAGTGCGGATTTGGCGGCCATTTTGACCAACCTAAGCCCCCAGGACGTGCTGTTTATAGACGAGATCCACCGGATGCCCGCCAGCGTTGAAGAGATCCTTTATCCCGCCCTGGAGGATTTCAAGCTGGATCTTATTCTGGGCCAGGGGCCGGGAGCCAGAAGCGTTAAAATCGATCTGGAACCCTTTACCCTGGTGGGTGCCACCACCAGGCTGGGGCTTTTGACCTCTCCTTTGCGGGATAGATTTGGGGTTATCTGCCGCCTGGATTTCTATTCCCCTCGGGAGTTGGCCACTATAGTCCAGCGATCCGCCCGGATCCTGAGCATCTCCATTTCCCAGGGAGGGGCCATGGAAATCGGCAAGCGCGCCCGAGGCACTCCCAGGGTGGCCAACCGTCTTTTGCGCCGGGTGCACGATTTTGCTGTGGTGGACCGCAAGGAGGAAATAGATGAGGATATTGCGGTCATGGCACTGGAACGCATGGACGTGGATGCCCAGGGTTTGGACCAGATGGATAGAAAGATTTTGGAATGCATTGTACAGCAATTCGCTGGAGGCCCAGTGGGGGTTAAGACCCTGGCAGTGGCCTGTTCTGAAGAAGTGCGCACCTTGGAGGATATTTACGAACCCTACCTGATCCAGTGCGGTTTCCTGCAGCGTACTCCCAGAGGGCGTGTGGCCATGCCCAAGGCCTACCAGCATTTAAGGTTGCCCCATCCCGAACTTAACCTGCTCCCCTTGGATAACCCGGAAACTTGAGCCCGGGAGCATTTTACAGGCAAAACCTGGCTTAAGGAAAGTTTCTTTGTAGCCAGCTTTCGGAACCAGTTTTGGTTGTCAAGCCGTGTTACAGTGGTACTGCAATCCGGATTCATAGGGTAAGTAGCCGGGCCTCTAGTGTGGGCTTTCAGGTCAAAAACGAGCCTTGCGTTATTCCAGGCTCTGCTGCCAGGCGCGGATGAAGGTCCCCACAGTGTCCTCCTGGGTAACCATATCTCCCATTTCCAGGTAGGAAACCAGGCGCGCAGTGAAAATAAGCCAGATCAGCACCGGGCACAGCAAAATGGTAAACTTGTGCCGCAGGGGGTGGGTACTTTTGGCTATACGCAGCATTCCCAGGATAAATAGTGTCAAGAGCAGACCATAACCAGCCCCGGGCAGGATCAAAGCATAAAGATCCAAGGCCTCCCTGCTCACCGCGAAAAGCCAAATACAGGTGAGTGGAGAGATGGCAGAGAAGAATATCCCCCATTTGGCTGTGGATCCTAGGGCAAAACGATAGTAATCCCTGCCAAAGTCATCCCGGTTTCGCCTGTGCAGGAGATAGAGCAGGCCCAAGGCTGAACCTGCTGCCAGAGACAGTATATATACCTGGACCAGTATGGGCCAAAATATGGATTCCGGATTTGGCCAGATCGGGTTTAAGGGATCCATTTCCCGCCACAGGGACCAAATCACGAGGGCAAGAAATGCCTTGGCTGCTACAATGGCTAGAGCGGACGGAAAGAGATGCAATAGGTGAAACCGGCTTAGCTTGTTCCAGGTGATGAAATACAATCCGAAAAAGATTAGGGCTATCAGGCAGAAGTATAGTGCGGCTTCCCAGAACTGCTGACTGGTTAGCCAGGTTTCACCCGCCCATCCCTGGTGCCAGCAGGCGGCAAGCGCAGCGCCTGTGAGCAGGGTCACGGCAACAATGAACAAAAGCCCCAATCTGGCTAGTTGTAGGGCTAGCTTGGACATGAACACTTTTTTGCGCAAGGCCCCTGTCGCCCGGACCAGGAAGCTAAGGCCCGGAATCCCCAGGATGCCGGTAACAAAAGCGAGCATCAAAGACAGCAGCAAAGCGTCGCTCAAGGAGAACATAAACATGGTGTGGCTCCTTTGAGATGGTATATAAAAATTTTGGGTGAACAGTTGCGACTATGGAAACATTCGCCTCCAACAGGGAGTTGTAAGCGCAAAGAAAGCAAAAATTTTGCCCCAAAACCTCTTTTCTAGCAAGAATATATTCCCGGGACCAGGAATAAATTCCTTGAAAAACGGGTTCTTGTGACGTATTTTGTTTTTGAGTAGCGTGGATAAATACCTCTTAACCATAGGTAGGAGGGGGGATGTATTTAAGATTGCTTTGCCTTTTGGGTGCCGTGTTTTTGCTCTGGGGATGCTCCATGAAGATGGCCTCTCCGGAACAGGAAGAGCAGCGAATGCAGCAAATGGAGGAGGAGATCCGGGACTTGGAGGACCAAGTCCAGGAGCAGGACCGAAATATTGAGAGCTTGGACCAGGGGCTTGATGATTTACAGAAGGAGCTGGCAGACCTTAGGGATGAGATAGCCCTGCGCATTATGGACCTGGAGATGCACCTGGAACATGAGAACTTTGAGCCTGGTCCCGGTCCCGAGGTTTTGGATCCGGAACCTGAGGAGCCCGAGGCAAAAGATGAACCACCTGAAAAACCTCCCGAGGAACCCCATGTCCAGGAGCCTGCAGGCAGGGACGCCTATGACAGGGCCTTGGATCTTTATTACGGTGATGAGCCGGAAAGGGCCAGAAAGGCATTCCGGGAATTCATAAGCGACTATCCCCAAAGTGAACTTGTCCCCAATGCCAAGTACTGGATCGGTGAGACTTTCTATCACGAGAAGGAATATCCCAGAGCCATTTTAGCTTTCAGGGAGGTCCTGGATCAGTTTCCAGACCATGCCAAGGCCCCGGACGCCCTGTTAAAGATCGGCTATTCCTACAATCAACTGGATGATCCTCGCAACGCCTTATTCTATCTCCAGGTCTTGACCCAAGATTATCCAGACAGTGCCACAGTCCGGAAAGCAGAAGATAAGCTGGAAGAGTTGCAGGAAAGGATTTAGGTGTTTAAGGGCAAAGAGGCGGGGTGGGGTTTAGAGGTAGAGGAAGTGAGCCGCTACAGCAGGTGGGATGAAATATGGGCCTGCTTGGCCCTGACCAAGGCCAGGAGCCTGGGATGTAAAACCTGGCAAAAGATCTTGGAGGTTTTTCGTTCCCCGGCCCAAGCCTTGGCCCAGAGCAAGTACTGGGCGGAGATGGGTCTGGTTACCCCATCTCAGGCCAAGAAGTTCCAAGCCGGGGACTGGGAGGAGCAAGCCAGGCAGGAATACAGGCGCATAGAACAAAAGGGGTTGCAGCTGCTTATCTGGTCTGATCCGGAATATCCCGAGCTTTTGCGCCATATTACCGGGCCCCCGATTTTGCTTTATTATTCTGGCGATATTTCCTTGGTGCATAATCCTTCCTTGGCAGTGGTGGGTTCCAGGAAAAGTTCCGTGTACGGACGGAAAATGACTGCCGGGATATGTGAGACCCTGTCCCGGGAGGGCATGACCATAGTTTCGGGTTTTGCGGACGGGATCGATCGCGAGGCACACAGGGCCGCCCTGTCCGGTCCGGGTAGCACCATAGCGGTGCTGGGCACGGGTATAGATCTTATCTATCCGGCGGCCAACAAGAAGTTGTGGTTAGATATCCGGGATAGAGGGCTCATTCTTACCGAGTTTCCCCTGGGTACCAAGCCAGAAGCCGGGAACTTTCCGTATCGCAACCGGCTCATCAGCGGATTGTCCCTAGGGGTGATGGTAGCCCAGGCCACTACCAAGAGCGGCAGCATGATCACCGCGGGCTACGCCTTGGAGCAAAACCGGGAGGTTTTTGCCGTCCCTGGGGAAGCCAACCAGGAGAGTTATGCAGGGTGTCACCATCTTATCAAGGAAGGAGCGCTGCTGGTGCAATCCGCAGAGGATATCCTGGAGGTGCTGCGTCCCAGGCTACAGAAGGTTTTGGCGAGTAGCCAGGGCAAGGAGGAATCTGGCGGGGAATCCAGGAATAAGTTGCCCCAGGACCTGGGAAGTGAGGAAAAGGTGATAGCCCAGGCGATTGTGGAACAGGGCCGGTTGCATATAGACGATTTGGCCAGCGCTTCAGGGTTGTCTGTGTCCCGTGTTAGCCAAGTCCTTGTACATCTGGAGATCAAGGGAGTAGTCAGAAAAGAGCCGGGCATGTATTATGCTTTGGCTTGAAACTGTGAATGGAGCTTGGAGTGCAAAAGATACCCATTGATAAGGCCGGTCCGGGAATGGTTTTGGAAAAACCGGTCCTGCGGGACAATGGATTGGTGCTAGTGGCACCGGGCACCGAACTTACCCCGAGTTTGCTCCACCGGCTGAAAAGCATGGATGTGGAATGGATTACAGTTCAAGGCCACCCGGTGGACATGGAGGGTATGGGCACTAAATCCTATCAGGAGCGGATTCAGGATCTGGATCACATGTTCCGTCAGTATGACCGAGATGATTGGATGATGAAGGTCAAGGAAGTGGCCAAGAGATTTTTCCAGAGAAAGGCTGCCCTGGAAGCCGCTGAAGGCGGTAGTGCTGGTGAGGATCAAGAAGCTTAACAGCGAGTTTTCTACAGTTGTAACAGGATAATAAGGCCAGGGTATGCAGGATCTGTACTCGGAAACAAAGGACAAAATCCTATCGGTCAAGGATCTGCCCACCTTGCCTGCGGTCCTGGACGAAGTGACTGCCTTGGTCCAGGATTCCACCTCCTCCACGGAAAAGATTGCCCGGGTTATATCCAAGGACCAGGTCTTGTCAGCCAAAGTCCTAAAAATGGTCAATTCCCCGGTTTACGGTTTCCCCCGCAGGATAAGCACAGTGCAGCATGCATTGGTCCTGTTGGGATTCAACGTGATCCGCGGCTTGATAATCAGCACTTCGGTATTCGATATCATGGCCAAGACCATGTCCGGGTTATGGGACCACAGCCTGGGGTGTGCCACTGCCTGTGCAGGGGTGGCCAAACAGGCCGGTCTCAAGGATCCAGAAGAATATTCAGTAGCCGGGCTTTTGCATGATTTGGGCAAGGTGGTTTCCATTATTCAGCTGCCGGAGATCCAAGAGGAGGTGGAGGCAGTAATCCAGGAAAAGGATCTGAATTTTTACCAGGCTGAAAGGGAGGTTTTGGGCTTTGCTCACGACCGTATCAACGCCTGGCTGGCTGATTACTGGAACCTGCCCTTGCGACTGCGCGAGGGGTTGGTCTGGCACCACCGACCCAAATCCGCCCAGCACTATCCAGAAGTTGCTTGTGTTGTGCATTTGGGGGATTTTTTGGCTCGGCTCTTCCAGGTGGGCGATGGCGGGGATGATCAGGTCAGCTATTTGAATCCCTATGCCTTTAAGACGCTTGGGTTCAGTCAAAAAGACCTGGAAGAGGTTATGGAGGGCTTGGACCGGGAGCTTTCCGAGTTAACCGGGTTTCGTCCGGATGAGGCCTAAAGGGGGTAGGGATGTATACCCGGAACAACCATTTTTTCCTGATTTCAGCGAATGCCGAGCTCTACAAGTCCTTGAAATCCATCTGCCCCCAGGCCGAGTGGAGCGTGTTCGAGCGCGGCAGAGGGGCGATTGAAGTCCTTTTCAACAATCCTCCGGATTTGCTACTAGTAGACAATGATATGCCGGATTTAAACGGCATGGAGCTGATACGCATCTTTAAAAGCGAGAACGTGTATCGCCAGGTGCCGGTGGTGATCTGCCTGGACCAGGAAGAGATTTCTACCGGCCTGGATCTGCCTTCAGTCGAGGTGGATGACTTCCTGGTTAAGCCCTTGGATCCCGAGGTGAGTCGTCTGCGCCTGGAGCTGGTCATGGTCCGAGCCTACCGGGAACTGGACGCCAATCCCCTAACCAAGCTTCCGGGCAATACTTCCATTATCCACAAAATCCAGGACCTGCTGGACAGGCGAGAGGAATTCGCCCTGGCCTATGCGGACCTGGACAATTTCAAGTCCTTCAACGATAAATATGGTTTCTCCCGCGGGGACGAGGTCCTGATGATGACCGCCCGGGTAATCGTGAACACCATCCGGGCCTTTGTGGGAATGGAGTCTTTTGTGGGACATGTGGGAGGGGATGATTTCGTATTTATTGTCCCACCGGACAGGGCAGAAAATGTCTGTCAGATGCTGGTGCAGAATTTTGACAGCATTGTGCCCAATTTTTATGACCCCGAGGATCAGGAAAAGGGAGGTATCGAGTCCACCACCAGGCAGGGTGAAACCTGTTTCTTCCCCATGATGGCGATATCCATAGCAGTAGTCTTTAACCGGGCAGATGGTTTTACCCACTTTGGAGAGGCCTCGGAAAGGGCCATGAGCCTGAAAAAACTCGCCAAGAAGGAAAGCGGTAGCAACTATGTCCTGGACCGAAGAAAAACTCCCTGAGCCGCTTATGGTCTTTCTGGCTTACCTGGATGTGGAAAGGGGATTTGCCGGAGCCACGTTGCAAGCCTACGGTAAAGATCTGGCTCAGTGGGAAAATTTTTTGGCTTCTCGCGGGAAATCCTGCGCCACTCCCGAGACTATAGCCAAGCAGGACGTGTACGCCTACCTAGTGCGCCTGCACAAGCAGGGTCTTTCCAAGTCCTCGGTAGCCAGGAAGTTGTCTTCGCTGCGCGCCTTTTTTAAATTTCTTCTAAAAAATAAAAGGATAGAGAACAATCCCTGCAGCGGCATCCAGAATCCCAAGCAGGATCGTCCCCAGCCCAAGGTTTTGAATGTAGATCAGGCCCTGGATATGATGGAGGCCAGGTTGGAGCCCACTCCCAAGGCCTTGCGGGATTTGGCTCTGGCCGAGGTTCTTTATGGCTCCGGGCTGCGGGTGAGCGAGGCCTTGAGCTTGAATCTGGAAGACGTGGATGTGGGGCAGAGCGTGATTAGGATTCGGGGCAAGGGGGGCAAGGAGCGCAACGCCTTTTTGACGGAGCCCGGCAGGGAAAGGCTTAAAAGGTATATGCTGCACCGCAGCGCTTTCGGACCGGATTTGCGTGAAAATGCCCTATTTTTGGGGCTGAGAGGCAAAAGGCTGCACCGGCGCGAGGCAGCCAGAATCATTCAGCGCCTGGGGGTCTTGTCCGCGCATCTACAAGGAGTTAGCCCTCATACCTTGCGCCACAGTTTCGCCACTCACATGCTCCAGGGGGGTGCGGACCTGCGCAGCGTACAGGAGCTCCTGGGACACAGCAGGATTTCCACCACCCAGCGCTATACCCATCTCAACCTGGAACAGGTGACGCGCATTTACGACAGTGCCCATCCCAGGGCCCGGGAGGATGACAATCCCGGGGAAACAGCCCCATCAGACCCAGAGAGCCCAAACCTTGCTACAGGCGAAAAAAATAACTAGACAGGAAGCTATTCACTTAGCAGGATTAAAATCCCCAGGATGATACATGGATCCGGAACAACTTACAGAACAGGAAAAACAGGTACTGCGCATCGTACAATCCGACTTGCCGGATTCCGAAGTTCCTTTTGCCCAAATTGCTCGGGAAACAGGCCTGGAGGAACAAAGGGTCCTGGATTTGCTCAGGCGGTTCAAGGAAAAGGGTTATATTCGCAGGTTTGGGGCTACTCTCAGGCACCAGCAGGCCGGTTATGGGCACAATGCCATGGTGGCCTGGTATGTGGAAAGCGAAGAGGATGTGCCCAGAGTGGGAGAAATCATGGCCCAACGCTCAGAGATTACTCATTGTTACGAGCGGGCAAGCTGCCTGGATTGGCCGTACAACCTGTATACCATGATTCACGGCAGAAATCGTGAGGATTGTATCCGGGTGGTCCAGGAATTAGCCCGGGAGACAGGGGTGCAGGATTATGAGATGCTTTTCAGCTACGAGGAGCTAAAAAAGACCTCTATGCAGTATTTTTAAGCGTAAGTATGGCGCAACTATTCACCATGTTTTCCCCCAAAAAATCACAGGATCTTTTTGCGTGCATTTTCCGGGAGATGCGTGCCTCCCGGCTCGCGCTTTTCTAGGCTGGACTTACGGGGGCATTCCTGCCCCCAGCCCGCACCTGCCTGGATTTGATTATTGTAAGCATTTCAAGGGTTCTTTTTCAAGTAGGTGCGGGGCTTCCCCCATAAGCCTCGTTAAGAAAACCGGTGAGCCTCCCGGCGAAAGCACGCAAAAAGACCCGGTGAATAGTTTAGGTCAAACGTGGGGAGTAGTTGCCAATTTAAAAAAACAAAAGAGGTTAACTTATGAGTGTTTCCCAGGAGCTTTTTGAACAAGCCAAGGAGGTGATTCCGGGCGGGGTAAACAGCCCGGTTCGAGCCGGTAGCGTGGGAATGCATCCCTTGTTTATCTCCGGAGCAGACGGGGCTTACCTGTATACCCAGGAAGGTGATGCTTATATCGACTATGTCATGTCCTGGGGGCCCATGATCCTGGGGCATAAACATCCCAGGGTGCATGAGGCCCTGAAAGATGCACTGGAACAAGGGACCAGCTTTGGAGCCCCCTGTAAGCCGGAACTGGATTTGGCCAAGGAAATCGTTCAAGCCGTACCCGGCATAGAAATGGTGCGCATGGTCAATTCCGGAACCGAGGCTACCATGTCCGCTCTGCGCCTGGCCAGAGGCTATACCGGCAGATCCAAGGTGGTGAAATTTACGGGATGCTTTCACGGCCATGTGGATGCCTTTCTTGCCAGTGCCGGCTCAGGGGCGCTTAGCCTTCCAGGAACTCCGGGAGTGCCCCAGGAAGTAGTATCCCAGACCCTGCTTGCGGATTATAACAACCTGGAACAGGTCCAGGAGCTTTTTGCCCAGCACGGCTCCGATATTGCAGCCATTTTTGTGGAGCCGGCAGCGGGGAATATGGGGCTGGTTCCACCTGAGCCAGGTTTTCTGGAAGGTTTGCGCCGACTAGCAGACGAGCACGGGGCCCTGCTCGTATTTGACGAAGTCATAACCGGGTTCCGGGTATCTTATGCCGGAGCTCAAGCCTACTACCAGATTACTCCGGATCTCACCTGCCTGGGCAAGATTATCGGCGGAGGAATGCCTGTGGGAGCCTATGGGGGAAAAAGCGAAATCATGCGCAGGATAGCCCCATCTGGAGACGTATACCAGGCAGGGACCCTGGCGGGAAATCCCTTGGCCATGACCGCAGGGCTAGCAACGCTGAGAACCCTGAAGGAGATGGATTATGCTCATCTGGAGGAAAAAACCCGGGAGCTGGCCCTTAACCTCAAAGAGGTGTTGGAGGACAAAGGCCTTCCAGTCCAGCTGAATAGGCTGGCATCCATGTTTACCCTGTTTTTTACTTCGGAGCCAGTAACTGATCTCACCTCAGCGAAACAATCGGATCAGGACCTGTTTCGCAAATTTTATACCGGCATGCGGGAGCAGAATATTTACCTAGCTCCGCTCAATTACGAGTGCGCTTTCAACTCCTTTGCCCATGGCGAGAAGGAGTGGGAGCGCACCTTGGAAGCTGCCAAAAATATCCGGTTTTAAAGGCAAAAATAGTGCTTGACAGGGGAGCAACAATCGGCTTAGTAAATATTATAATTGTGCAAAATGTTACAATGTAATATTCAAGGAGGTGAGAAGATCATGAAAAAAGCAATCACTGTTGCCACCCTGTGCGCGTTCATTCTGGGTTTTTTCCTGCTGCCCACCCTGTACGCCGGCTTGACCTATCAGCACGAATACAAGGATCAGGATATGTCATATGAGCACGGCAGTTACCCGGATGAGATGCTGCTGTACGCTCCAGAGGAATACGGAGAAATGCGTGAGGGTCCAGCAAAATTTTCCCACAGCGTGCACGCCGAGTTTGATTGTACCGAATGTCATCATTTTTGGGACGGAGAGAGGGAAATCATGGGCTGCATGGATGCAGGCTGCCATGACATGGCCGTGGCAGAGGAACCCGCTGACAGGCGGGATATCCGCTACTTTTACAAGGCTTATCACGACATGTGCATGACTGGATGTCACCGCGATTTGTCCCGGGCTGGAGAGGAGGCCGGACCCCTGGCTTGTCCGGATTGTCATATATCAGAATAGTTCTGAAATACCTAAAAAGGGAGCCTGGCTCCCTTTTTTTTTGGCTGAAAGTTTGCTAATCGACAAGCAGAGTCTGTGGAGCTGACCCGGGAAAACGTATTTGCAGTTTTTGTATGTTTTTAAAACCGAAACGCTCTCGTACAAGGCGGGGATATGGCATCTGAAGAAAAAAAAGATCAATACCACGAAGAAGAAGAGATTGTAGATTTAACCGAAGTTATCGAGGAAGGTGATGCTGTACCTGGGGCCACTTCCGAGGAAGATTCCCAGGAGGATCAGGCATTTGACGAGGATTTAAACGCGCTTTTCGAAAGTCTGGAAGTGGATAAGGATTCCAAGCATTCCGATTTCGATGATGACGACTTGGACAAGGAAATCGAGGACTTGTTCAAAGATGAGGACAAGCCGGAGGAGCCAGGCCCCCAAGAACCTCCTCATGAAAAGGGCTCCCAGGAGGATGGCTTTTTGGACGAACTGCTGGGAGAGGATCAGGCAACAGGGGAAGACCCCGGGGAGTCTGAAGTCCAGGAAACTCCCTCCCAGGAAGCCTCGCAGGAAGAGGATCTATTAGGCGAGCTATTGGGGGAGGCTCAAGACACCCAGGAAGCAACCCCGGAATCCGAGTCAGATGAGGCTGCCCCTGAGAAGGATACCCGAGAGGAAGACTTCTTGGAGGAGTTATTAGGGGAAGCACAGGAAGCAAAGGAGCAGCCCGGGGAATCCCAAGAACAGGAAACTGCCACCCAGGAAGCCTCGCAGGAGGAAGATCTTTTGGGTGATTTGTTGGGCGAGATCCAAGACACCGAGGCAACGCAAGAAGCAGGTTCAGATACTGAGGAGATGTCCCAAGAGGACAAGGAAGCCAAGGATGTTCTCCAAGAAGAAGAGCAGGGCTCCCAGACTTTTGGGGGGGAGCAGGAGGAGTCCGAGGCAACCGGGTTGGGGGAAGAGGCTGATCAGAATGAAGTTGCAGGTGCACCTACAGAGCGAGAGGAGACTGATACGGAATCCTCGCTCGGGCCAGAGGATGGGGTCGAGGCAGAAGCAGAAGAAATTCCGATGGATCCATCCGAGTCCGAGGCAGATACTGCTTTTGTAGAGGAAACCTCCGATCTTGAGCCCGGGGCATATGCTCAAGAGCCAGCCACCGGGGGAGAGGTTCCTGAGGACTCCGGACGTATAGCTGCCCTGGAAGAACGACTAGAGCGCATGGAGACTGAGCTGCAGAGCTGGCAGGAGCAATTCGGTGCAGGGGTGCTCCAGACACTGGATGAAAAGGGCCTGGATTCAAATTTCGCCATAAGCTTGGTTCCCCAGGTGGTGGAACAGGTCCAGGGCAAGATGGAAGAGAAAATCCAGGAGGAGCTTTCCGGTTTGCGAAGCCAGGAATTGCAGGAATTAAGCTCCCGGTTGGCTGATCTGGAGAATAGATTGCAGCAAATGGAACCCCCGGATACAGAGGCCTTGCGGGAAGAGCTGGATCAAAAGATCCAGGACAAGATCCAGGA
>CAZNYT010000020.1:0-11898 GCA_964577315.1 uncultured Desulfovibrionales bacterium | reverse complement strand
AAGATCCAGGACAAGATCCAGGAGTTGAATGTTGCGGATTCCCAGTCCGCGGATCCCGGGGAAATTAAGCAGGAGATCGAACAAAGCGTAGAGAACAGGATCCAGGAGCTCATTTCCAACTGGCAAAGCGAGAAAAACTCCTTGTCCGCGGAACTGGAGAACGCCCTCACCTTTTGGGGCAAGATGCAGGAGAAGATGACCGCGCTTAGCCAGGACATAGGGGAGCTAAAGGACCGGGAAAGGGAAGTGGATCCCGAGGTGCAGGAAAAAGTCGACAACCTGATGCAGAACTCAGTAACCAGGGATGATTTGCGCCATCTGGCTTCCCAGATAAGACACGAGCTCGAGGAGTATGTCCAGAAACATGTTCCTGCAGTGGCTGCCCAAGTGATCCGGGATGAAATAATAGCCATGTTCCAGGAAAAACGAGATACAGAATCCAGTAGCCAGTAGTCGGAGGTTGGACGTCGGAGATCAGAGGTCAGTGCCAGATGTTGCTGAAGTTTGAAATTTGGCCTCCTCTCCGAGCTGTAGTCACTCCGAGCCGGGAGCCACAGGGGGCTACGCCCCGGTGGGTGCTTGGAATTTCCTATTATACTTTGTTTTCCAGCCCGAGAACGAAGAAAGTTTCCTTGTAATAATCTTGTGTAAAAATTTTACAAAAGGGGAGGGCTGCCCAGGTTCTTCCCTTTTGGACCGCCCGGCAATATGTGTTGGTTGGTCAAGACATTCCCCCTCCGGGCGGTTTTTTCAAAATCATAAAAAGAGGCAAGAATGGATCAGCTGCAGAAACAAGCCTTACAAGTAACCAAGGAGATCGTGGTTAAATTCATAGAAGTGGGCAGGATTTCACCAAGCAATTTTAACGAGTTTTTTGCACCCATATACAATGAGGTCCTGGCCACTATTATAGCCCAAAGACACGCTTCTTCCCAGGAACCAGACGAGTAGCCCCTATATGGTTCACCCTGAACACAGCCGAAAAGTAGCCGGCTATTTCAGCAAGATTGTCCCCTGGTACGATTTCTTGAACCACTTTCTTAGCTTGGGCCAGGATATTTATTGGCGCTATAGGCTGGTAAGCCATGTCCGGGTTGCCAGGGACGGTCTGGCCTTGGATCTGGCCGCCGGCACCATGGACGTGACCAAGGAAATCCTCAGACATAATCCCGGGGCCAGGGTTCTAGCCCTGGATTTTACTCGCCCCATGCTGCTTCGAGGTAAAAAAAAACTGTCCCGCAAAAATACTGGACAGGTATTGTCTGTGCAGGGGGACGGACGCTTTCTTCCCCTGGCGGATCAAAGCGCTGATTGCATCAGCATTGCCTTCGGCATCCGCAACATAGTTCCCAGGACGCTGGCCTATCAAGACATTCTCAGGGTACTTAAGCCGGGAGGGAGACTGTGCATCCTGGAGTTCGGCACTGGCAACAAGAGAATATGGGGTGGTGTGTACAATTTTTATCTGTCCCGGGTGCTGCCAGCCATTGGCAGTTTTATCTCCCGGAACAAAGAAGCCTATACTTACTTGGCCAACACCATTGCCGAGTTCCCGGATGAAGACTCCCTGGCCCTGGAACTTGTCCGGGCCGGATTCGCAAGAACCTTTTACTATCCCCTGAGTTCGGGTATAGTATACATACACGTGGCCCATAAAGCGCAGGGCTAAATACTTTGACCCAGGTAGACGACCAGGACTCCCAGGATCAGGCCGGTAAACCCCAGCCGACGCAGGGTGGAAGGGGGCTGTTGGGCCAAAGTGGACAGGATCCCTGGCATTCTTTCCGGAAATAGAAAGTACGGAATGCTCTCCAGGATGAATGCCAAGCCCAGAGCGCTTAGGAAAAGGGTTAGATCGAATTGCATGAGGCGATAATAGTCATTTTAGAGCCGAAAGTCTACCGATCCCAGATAAATGCAAGAGGCGGTCAAAAAGAAGGATCCTGTTAAGAATATCTGTAAAACATGGTAATACTACAACCAAGCTTGGTTCTGTAAACATGGCTCTATAGACAGCCTTAATATTATGGCAGCAACTCTTTCCCTGGGTCCGAGGGTTCTGCAAACTGGGCGTAAACTGTGTGAGCGGCCTGTTTGCAGAATTCTCGGACCTCTGGACAATAAGTTTCGTTGTAGTTGTAACTAGTTGCGAATAGTGTACTATTAGGTCAAATATGGTGAGTAGTTGCCGAATAGTAAACAAAATGGATCCCCGTACATGATCCTGTTTATAGGGGCCACCCTCAAGGAGCTGCAGCATTTCACCCGTTCTGCTGTTGGAGCTGGGTTGCAGTACCAGGCGGGAGAGGTGGTTCAATATAAAGGTCACGATGTATGCTTGTTGCCCTGCGGTGTGGGGCCTCTTAACGCAGCCCTGGGGCTGCAGAGCTTTCTGCTTCTTCACCCTGGGGTGGATGTGGTCGTCAACGTAGGTATTGCTGGCAGTTACGATTTGAACAATTTGCCTCTAGGGGCTGTATGCATGGCCCAGGCCGAGATTTGGCCAGAATACGGGGTGCGCAGCAGCTCTGCCTGGGTTGATCCCTGGGCCCTGGGGTTTCCTTTACAAGGAGAGGGGGAGTCAGAAATTTGGAACCGGATAGAGCTCGGTGCACCCGGAGCAGTAAATTATACTCGGGCCCTGTGCTTGGATCCGGGCCGGGATTGTGAGTATGCAACCAGCTTGACCCTTGCCGGGGTTAGCGGTAACCGGGAGCTGGCTCTGGAGCTGTCCCGGCGTTACCAGGCTGGCATGGAAAACATGGAGGGATTTGCCCTGGCCTTAGTGTGTCGGATGCAAAATATCCCTTTTGTGGAAATACGCACCATCTCCAACTTGGCTGGGTCCAGGGACAGCCGGGACTGGGATTTTAAGGCCGCATTCCAGGCCTTGAGCCGTGTTTGGACCAGGTTGTGGCAGGAGGAGTAATCCAGGATGCAAGAGGTGCAAACTTTAAATACGGGCATTTCCCCGTGCCCCAACGACACCTATATTTTTGGGGCCTGGATTCTGGGGCTTATTTCGGATCTGGAAGGGTGCAGGACCAGATTTTTCTGGGAGGACGTGCAGCATTTGAATGAGTGGGCCGGGGCAGCAAAATGCCAAGTGCTCAAGGTTTCGGCCAGTCAGGCCCTGGATGTTCAGGATAGATACTTCATCCTTTCTTCCGGAGGGGCCTTTGGGATGGAGCACGGTCCCAAGCTGGTGGCTCGCAAGGGACTGGTGTCCAGGCCGCAGAAGATTGCTGTCCCCGGTCTGCATACCACTGCCTATGCATTGTTGAGGGCAGCCCTGCCGCACGCTTTTGACCCCCTGCCCATGTCCTTTGACCACATATTGGATTTTTTGAAACAAGGGCGTGCAGATGCAGGTTTGCTTATCCACGAATCCGCCTTGCTGCACAAGGAGTATGGCCTGGAAGTACTACTGGACCTGGGACGGTGGTGGCGGGAGCAGACCCACGGGCTGCCCATCCCCCTGGGATGTATAGTGGCGCACAAGGAGCTGGGATCCTTTTTCAAGGTCAGACTGGAGGAGCAGATCCGAAGAAGCCTGGATACTGCCCGGGAGAGAGGCTCGGAGATAAAGCCCCTCGTGGCACAGATGGCCCAGGAACTTGATTCTCGGGTCATAGACAGGCATATTGAGGCTTATGTCAATGCTTACAGCCGGGATATGGGATCCCAGGGCATGGAAGCCCTGCGGGTGCTTCAAGAAATGAAAAAGGTGGAAGCAGAGGCTGCCCAAGGGACGGATTAAAGACAAAGTGGGAAAATGAACCAACTACAAGATTTTTTTGATAAGGAACTGCCCAGGATCAATGCCGCGCTGCAACAGGAAATGGAGCAGCTCACTCCTCTGGTCCGGGAAGTGGCCGAGCATATAGTTATGTCCGGCGGCAAGAGGCTAAGGCCCATGATGACCATTTTAACCGCTGGATGCCTGGGTTACAGGAAAGAGGACATCTATCCCCTGGCCTGTTCCCTGGAGCTTTTGCACTCCGCCACCTTGATTCACGACGATATCCTGGATAACGCCCATCTGCGCCGGGGCAGTTCTACTGCGCACCTGGTGTTTGGGCTGCAGCGCACTGTGCTGGCCGGGGACGCCCTGCTGGCTCTGGCCAATATGATCGTGGCCAGATACAATATTCCGGCCATGAACTACAGTGTTTCCCTGGCGATCATGAGGACTGCCACTGGTGAAGTGGAAGAGATCGCCCAGGTCCGCAGTCCCACTCTGGAGCAGGACAAGTACCTGGAAATCGTCAAGGGGAAGACAGCGGATCTTATCAGGGCAGCATGCAATTGCGGTGCCCATCTGGCCGGGGCAGAGGATAGAGTGCTGGATAGGGCCGGGGAATTGGGTCTGAACGTGGGCATGGCTTTTCAGCTGGTGGATGATGCCCTGGATTACGCCTCGGACAACGGCTTGACAGGCAAGCCTCTGGGAGGGGACCTTAGGGAGGGCAAGCTTACTTTGCCCTTGATCCTTTATCTGCGGTCCCTGCAGGAACAATCCAGGCAGGATGTGTTGGAGAGGATGGTTAGGGACGATTTGTCGGAGCGGGAAATGCAGGTGATCATAAGCGAGATCCAAAATATGGGGCTGGACAAGATAGTGCGGGAGGAGGCCGGGACCTACCTGGAGCGCGCGAGCGAGGCGTTGCAGGTGTTTCCCGAAAACCGGGAAAAAATTCTTTTGCAAGAAGTCATAGAAGTGGTTCGGACCAGGCAGTTTTAAGGCTGCATGCCAGAATCCCTGACATTTTAGGAGCAGTTATGCCGGTAAAACTGGAACTGGATCTTTTGTCCCATGTTCGGGACGTGCAAGGGGAGGGAGTTGCCAGAAAGATTGATCAGCACTTGGGTCTGGATGTGGACGAGGTGCGGATAATTAGCTGCTATACCATTTCGGGCATAGAAAGCGGGCAAATGCAGGAGGTCTTGGACAAGCAGATACTTTTTGACCCGGTACTGCACAGGCCGGCATTTGAACCCCAGGCCCGGGCCGAGGACCTGGACTGGATCATTGAGGTGGGGTTCAAGCCCGGGGTAACAGACAATGAAGGCCGCACTGGAGCCCGGGTTCTGGAGCAGTCCCTGGAGTCTCCCGGCCCGGATATACAGGTCTATACCAGCAGGCAGTACCTGATCCGGGCTCCTCTGGAATACGAGCAGGTGGTCCGGATAGCCAGGGATCTGTTGGCCAACGAATTGATTGAGCGTTTCGAGATAAAGGACAAGGACCAGTGGGAGAAGGAACCCGGATTTCCCATGGTGGAGCCCAGGGTAACCGGCCAACCCAGTGATGAGGTACAAACCGTTGTTCTGGAAGGCCTCGGAGACGACAGGCTGATGGAGCTTAGCCGGGAAATGGTTCTGGCTCTTAGCCTGGAAGAGATGTATACCATACGAAGGTATTACCGAGAGGAGCAAACCAGGTCCCAGAGGCTTGCAGCAGGGCTTCCGGAGCATCCCACGGACGTGGAGCTGGAATGTTTGGCCCAGACCTGGTCCGAACACTGCAAGCACAAGATTTTCAATGCCCGGATAGAGTACCTGGATACCCGGACTGGCTACAAGAGCAGCATAAACAGTCTTTTTGATACCTACATTGCTGCCAGTACCCGGGATATTCGCCGCCAAAAGGGGGACAGCGACTTCTGTAGATCCGTGTTCCGGGACAATGCCGGGGTGATCTCCATGGATCAGGACACGGATCTTTGCATCAAGGTAGAGACCCACAACAGCCCCTCTGCCCTGGATCCGTACGGCGGGGCCCTCACGGGAATAGTCGGAGTGAATCGGGATCCCATGGGCACGGGCATGGGAGCGGAGCTGCTGTGTAATACGGATGTTTTCTGCTTTGCCTCTCCGTTTTACGAAAAGCCCCTTCCACCGCGTCTTTTGCATCCTCGCCGGGTAATGGAGGGGGTGCGCGAGGGTGTGGAGCACGGCGGCAACAAATCCGGGATACCCACGGTTAACGGAGGGCTGGTTTTCGATTCCAGGTATTTGGGCAAACCCCTGGTCTTTTGCGGCACCGTGGGCAGCATTCCGGCCCAGGTGGCGGGTAAACCCGGCTACCAAAAGCAGGCCATGCCCGGGGACAAGATTGTCATGACCGGGGGGCGCATCGGAAAGGACGGGATTCACGGGGCAACCTTCTCTTCAGAGGAGTTGCACGCCACATCCCCGGCTACAGCGGTTCAGATCGGAGACCCCATTACCCAGCGCAAGATGTACGATTTTATCATTCGGGCTAGGGACATGGGTCTGTACAACGCCATAACCGACAACGGTGCAGGGGGACTGTCCTCGTCCGTAGGGGAAATGGCCCAGGACAGCTGGGGCGCGGACCTGGACCTTAGCTTGGCCCCCTTGAAGTACGACGGGTTGAGGCCCTGGGAAATTTTGCTTTCGGAAGCCCAGGAAAGGATGACCTTGGCGGTTTCTCCGGATAACATTCAGGCCTTTCTGGATCTGGCCCGGGAAATGGATGTGGAGGCCACTGTACTGGGCGAGTTCAACGATCAGGGCAATTTCGTGATCCGCTACGGCTCCCGGATAGTGGGTAGCCTGGACATGCATTTCCTGCACCACGGCCTGTCCCAGATGCATCTGAACGCTGTCTGGATTCCCCCTGAACTTCCCGGAAAAATTCAGGCCGATCCAGGACCAAAGCAGGGAGAGAAGCTTCTCTTGGATATGCTGGCCAGGCTCAATATTTGTTCCCGGGAATATATCATCCGCCAATATGACCACGAGGTTCAGGGCGGCAGCGTTATTAAGCCCCTGGTGGGTGCCCTGAGGGACGCTCCCGGAGACGGAGCAGTCATTCGGCCCGATTTGAACAAAGATACAGGGGTGGTTATCTCCAACGGCATCTGTCCCAAGTTCAGCGACTTGGATACCTACTGGATGATGGCCAACGCCATTGACGAGGCCATAAGAAACAATGTGGCGGTGGGAGGCAATATAGAGCACATGGCAGGAGTGGACAATTTTTGCTGGTGCGATCCGGTGCAGTCCCACAAAACCCCGGACGGGGAATACAAGCTGGCCCAACTGGTCCGGGCCAACCAGGCCCTGGCCCATTATTGCCGAGGTTTCGGGGTGCCGTGCATTTCGGGCAAGGATTCCATGAAGAACGACTATTTGCACGAAAACGTCAAGATTTCCATACCGCCCACGGTGCTGTTCTCTGTGATCAGCGTGATACCGGATGTGAACGTATCCATTAGCAGCGATTTTAAGCAGCCCGGGGAGGATATCTATCTCCTGGGGCTGACAGCGGACGAGCTGGGCGGGAGCGAGTTTGCCTCCCATCTGGGCCAAAATGGGGGGCAGGTTCCCCAGGTGGACGTTCTGGCCCACAGAAAGAGATACCATGACCTGCATCAGGCTATGTGCCGGGGATGGGTTCAATCCTGCCACGATCTATCCGATGGCGGATTGGGGGTGGCCCTGGCTGAAATGGCCATAGGCGGGCGTATGGGAGCCCGGGTGGATTTGTCCCTGGTTCCGTCCAGGCCCGGCGGACTGACCTGGTGGGAGCTGCTTTTCAGCGAATCCGCTGGGAGAATGCTGATCACAGCCAAACCGGAGAACCGGGAGAAGTTGGAAGAGATGTTTCAAGGCCAGTTCATGGCCAGGATAGGGGTAACCACCCTGCAGGACAGGTTAAGTATTGCCATGGGGGAAAAATCCCTTTTCGATGTTGAGGTGGAACGGCTTGCCCAGGCCTGGCAGGGCACCCTGGACTGGTAGGGATTAAGACGTCCGTCCAGCCAAGAGCCTGAGATTTATTTCCACTTGGGCCAAAGATTCCAGCTCCTCGCTTTTGCCCAGCGCTTCTGCCGGATCAGCTCCCCAGCAGGTAAGACCGTGTCTGGGCATTAAGATGCAGTTGTACTCCCGGGCCTTGTCTGCTACAGCCCTGGCCAGCTCAGCGCTTCCCGGCTCCAGGGCTGCTACCCTGCCCAGCTGGCTTTGCAAAACCCGGGCCTCGTATGCTTCCAAGTGAGTGAACAAGGCCTCGCTGGAAGCAGATTCCAAGGCCAAAAGATGTGTTGGATGGGTATGGACTACAGCCCGGGCCCTGTTTTGCATGCGGTATATTTCCAGGTGCATCCCGGTTTCTATGGAAGGACGGGGGCCAGTTAACAACTCTTTACTTTCCATCTCCAACACACACAGATCCTGAAAAGAGATATCCGCCTTGGAGCATCCAGACCTGGTTATCAGCACCCGGTCCTTTTCGCGCAAGCTGAGATTGCCGTTTGCCCCGCTGAACAATCCTCTTTCCCAGCCCTGCCTGGCAACTTTAAGGAACTCTTGTATCTCGTTGTCGGAAAGTAGCGCATACGTTTGAAGGTCTTGGTCCTGAGACAGGACAGGCTTAATGTCGATAACCGGGGTGTTGTGTACAGCCTCTAGGGGATGCACTACTAAGTGGTTGTCCTGGAGCTTTAGGATGCGCACTTGGTGCACTCCTATGGGATTGGGCCTGTGCGGTGCTCTGGTGGCAAATACGCCGTGGATGGGCCGGGCCGGATCGTTCCGGGGTCTGCACCGGTAACTGTCCCGGCGGGAGTAGTGTAGCCAGGTTAGAATCACTATCTCTTGACCGGATTGAAGGCGGTGCAGGGCAGGGATATACTCAGCATGGATCTCTATAGTGCAGGGGAGCATGTCCTGGCGACCCTGCTGGGGACAATCTTTGAGCTCAAGATATGGGGAACGTACAAAACCTATGGGTTTTAAGTTCATATTTTTATCCTTATAGGTTCTTGCCTATCCAGAATGCAAGTGGCAAGATTCGTGGAAGAAAAAGTTGACAAGGACATTAATATTTGAATTTATCAATACGTGCAAGGGTGGTACAAGCCCGAGAAGCCAGGCAGGAGCAGGGAGCCCTGCAAGGGTGCTGTTATGGGCATGATGGATGTTAAGAATCTAAGCCCGGGGCTGGTATTGGAAAACAGTGTGGTAACCCCCAACGGGAGGTTGATACTGCCCGAGGGAGTGGTTCTCACCCAGGAACATATTGCTTATCTCAACAGGTGGGGTATCTCCCGGGTTCAGGTAAAGAAGGAGTCTCCTGTAAGTGAGAACCCAGACCCTACTACCACCCTTTCCCCAGAAACCCAGGCCAAGATCGAGAATTTTTTGGTCCCGGTCTTTGCTTGCAACGACCTGGAGGAAGACTTGGTGCAGGTGGTTTTCGAGATGGGGGTGCGCCGTCTGGGTCAGAAATGCGCATCCGGCTGGAAACTGCCCCAGAAAAAGGTTAATCTCCCGGTGAACGACGGCAGTTTACGGGATATTTTTTACGCCGGAGAGTTCGGTTTTTGGGACCTTATCCATCAAGACGTGGAACTAGCGTCCTTCCCGGATATCTACTTCAAAATCCACAAGGCCTTAAATTCCCCGCAGAGTTCAGCTGATTACCTGGCCCGGATTATCAGCCAAGATCCCAGCCTGAGTGCCAAGCTTTTAAGATTGGTGAACAGCCCATTTTACGGCCTGAGAACACAGGTGGACTCCATCTCCAGGGCAGTGGCAATGGTGGGAGCGAACGAGTTGACCACCTTGGCTCTGGGGGTTTCAGCCATAAATGCCTTCAGGGATATCCCGGAAGAGCTGATAGATATGCGTGCATTCTGGTCCCATTCGGTGGCCACTGGGATCCTAGCCAAGCATTTGGGAAGCCAGCTAGCCGGGGTTTCTGCGGAAAGGCTTTTTGTGGCTGGTTTGTTGCATGATATCGGACGCTTGGTAATGTTTCGCAGGTTGCCAGCCATTTCTGCGGAAACCATTATTTATGCCCAGTCCAACCTTCTCCCCCAGGTGGAGGCGGAGCGGGATATCTTGGGTTTTGATCACGGCCAGGTGGGGGCCGGGCTAGTCCGCTCCTGGAATCTGCCCAAATTTTTAACCCTTATGATCGGAGGGCACCACCTGGATAAGCATCTCTCCCGACCCGAAGTGGCTGTTGTGCACCTGGCCGATTTTCTGGCTATCTGCCTGGTATTCTCTGAAAAGGGCTCCATGATAGCGCCCAAGCTAAGCCACGAAGCCTGCAAGGCTGTCCAGCTTGACCGGGGCAAGCTGGAGGAAATATTGCCTGTAGCGGAAAAAGAGTTTGCCGATGTCGTAGGGGTTTTTTATCCCTAGCATGAAGGAAACTACGCTTCAGCCATCCTTCTGGTGTGCCTTTTCAGGTCATGGATCTTTTTGCGCAGGGCATCCCGTTCCTTGCGCCTGGATTTGGGCAGCTGAGTCTTTTGGGCTTGCAGCTCTTTTATCCTGGCTTTCATGTTCTTTATCTGCTCTTTGTAGGCACCGGATCTGCCGGTTTCATCTTGGGCCATTCCCAGAACTTCCTTGATGGATTTCAAGAGCTCCTCTTTGCTCATGGTGGAAGCCCCGGAAATCTGGGGAATCTTGTCAATGCACAGCTGCCTTAGCTCCTTGGCTGTCATTTTGTCCAAAGGTTTTTTGAGCTCTAAATTAATTTCTTCGCTCACCGTGATCCTCCTTTTATATCTTATTCCTGGGTATTTTCAAAAAGACGGACATACTTTTCGTAGCATCTGGTTATAGCTGAGTTCGAGGGCAGGTGATTCAAAAGTCCCCCTAACTCACTAGGCCTGGGTGGCAACCTGGACATATCCGGCCCTGGAACCAGTTTGGAATCCAGAGGAAGGCGTCCTTTTAACAACTCCACTCGGATTTTGTCAAAAAGTTCGCACCCGCAGAAATGGTGGATTCTATCCAGAATTATATCCTGCTGCATACTAGCTTCCTGAAGTATTACAGAATCCTGGGCCGCCAGGATCAGGGTTGTTTTTTTGCGGCCCACGGGTCTTACCATCTTGGCTAGTTCGGCACCCACCGCCTGTTGCCAGTTAGTGCACAGCTGGCTGAAGAGGTAATTTTTCCTTTCCGGGTCGTGGCGGTCCAGATAGGAAGCTAGCTGTTGGCTCAAGGGTTGCATATCTAATCCATAAATTGTTTTTCGGATTTAACAATACCCGGGGGTGGTAAATCCCGCTGCAGAATCCTGCAGCTTATGTCAGGATAGAGGCTTCCAGGTTGTCCAATTGCTCCCTTTCCGGGGCATCCAAAAGATGCCTGGCCAGGAAATACGGGGTTTGAGGCTCCAGGTGAAGTTCAAAGCTACGGGTGAAATGATCCTCGAAAAGTTCCCTGACCTTGGCGTTGATAGAGCAGAAATATATCACATGGCGGTTCAAATCCCAGACCACATCGAATACTGCTGGTACGGGCAGGGTCTTGCCCAGCAGGTACTGGCGCACCCTCTCATGGATCTCTTTTTTGTAGTCCCGGGAAAGAAACTTGTGCCCTTTAGCTTTTTGTTCCTGATAAGCCTCTTCCAGGGCGCAGCGATAATATTTTTTCATGACTGCCGGCTGGATGCGCCGGGTGTCCAAGCGCAAGGCAAAGGTTAAATAACTTCCCTTTCCAGGAATAGCGGTTTTCCACTCCGTGTCCAGGAGATCGTCAAAGCAGACCCACCCAAACCCCCTTTCATCGTTGGTTTCGTCAATCTCCTGGAACCTGTGCTCCAAGAGCAGGTCCGGAATACGGCCCAACAGATCGTCAGGGACCTCTTCCACAACACGGTATCTGGCAAGGCTGAGACTGGAGCTTAATATGCCCAAGAAAACTTCTCCTTTTACGGATCAAGGTTTTGTCTTTTGTAAAGCATGGTGAGTAATTGCCCTGATTTTACTTTCAAAGCAAATTCTTCTATCTACAAATCTTGTCCCTTGAATGCAAGTAAATTAATGTTCTGGATCGGCATGCGCAAACAATGGGATAAACATCCCAAACCATCGGTTCTGTTAGGCTTTCAAAACAATATTC
>CAZNYT010000019.1:17690-33150 GCA_964577315.1 uncultured Desulfovibrionales bacterium | reverse complement strand
ATATACGCTGCCTTGGAGCGAGTTTTTACGGCCTGTTTGCAGAATTCTCGGACCTTTGGATAATAAGTTTCGTTGTAGTTATTTCTTTGATTTAAATTGATTCCGGTAATTGCCTTAGTTACTTACTCAGAACAGGAGTTCAACCATGAATATCCCCATTTTCAGAGGCGTGATCCTAGGCGGCACTGTGGGGCTAACCGCCAGCCTGCTCCTGGGCATAGAACCCTTGAGGGCCTTGATCCTGGGCGTGCTTTGCGGCCTGCTGGGAGTTACCACCCGGGCAGCCCTGGAAAAAAGAAAGCAGGACCAGGGCTAGGCCTCAGCCCTCCAGATCCAGGAACCCGCCCGTAACCGATTCAGGGTTGTCCCGGATCTCTTCCGGGGTGCCGCGGGCCACGATGTAACCTCCGCTCTCCCCTCCCCCGGGTCCCAGGTCCAGGAGGTAGTCTGCGCAGGCCACCACATCCAGGTTGTGCTCGATCACTATTATGGAGGCCCCCTTGTCCACAAGCTTGTTCAGGACCTGAATCAACTTGCCCACTTCATGGGTGTGCAGACCGGTGGTAGGCTCGTCCAGAACGTACAGGGTCCCGGGCAAAGTTTTCTTGCTGAGCTCCCTGGAAATCTTGATTCTCTGGGCCTCCCCTCCGGACAGGGTGGTGGCAGGCTGCCCCAGCCGTAGATACTCCAACCCCACCTCCTCCAAAAGCCCCAGCTTGCGCTCCAGGGAGGGATAACTCCGGAAGAACTGCCTGGCCTCGGAAATCGGCATATCCAGGACCTGGGCAATGTTGTATCCTTTGTATTCGATATCCAGGGTTTCCCGGTTGTACCTCTTTCCCCCGCATACCTCGCAAGTGACGTAAACATCCGGCAAGAAATGCATCTCTACCTGGATCTGCCCGTCCCCCCGGCAGGACTCGCATCTCCCCCCGCGCACGTTAAAACTGAAGCGGCCCGGCTTATAACCCCGCTTTCTGGCCTCCTTGGTGCCTGCGAAAATATTGCGGATCTCGTCAAATACCTTGGTGTAGGTGGCCGGATTGGACCTGGGAGTGCGCCCGATGGGAGACTGGTCTATGGGCACCACCTTGGCTATATTCTCGTCCCCCTCCATGCCGGATATCTGTCCCGGCTCATCCACCTTCATCCCCCGGGATAGGGCCAGATGCTTGTAAAGGGAATCCACTACCAGGGAGCTTTTGCCAGAACCTGAAACCCCGGTTACTACCACCAGCTGATTCACCGGGATATGACAGTCGATATTTTTCAGGTTGTTGGTCCGCACTCCGCGCAATACCAAGAACTCCCTAGGGATTCGCCTTTTTTCCGGCCTGGGGATGCCCAGGTCCCGGCGGAGATATTTACCGGTCAAGGTTGAAGACCTGAGCAGGGAGTCCACGTCCCCCTGGTGCACCAATTCTCCGCCCTGGGTGCCGGAGCCCGGTCCCAGCTCCAGAACGTGGTCTGCGCTCTTGATGGTGGCCTCGTCGTGCTCCACTACCATAACAGTGTTTCCCCGCCCTTGCAGTTCGCGCAGGGTGGAGAGCAAGCGGTCATTATCCCTGGGATGCAGTCCGATGCTGGGCTCATCCAGGACATAGGTCACCCCCACCAGCCCCGAGCCCAGCTGACCTGCCAGACGGATGCGCTGGGCCTCTCCCCCGGAAAGGGTGGACATGCTCCGGTACAGGTTTATGTAATCCAGCCCTACGTTGACCAGGAACTTTAGCCTGTGGGTCAATTCGGCTATCAAGGGCTGAGCTATCTTGGCCTGGGCTTCCTGGAAACTAAGCCCCCGCAGCCAATCCAGAGCCTTTTGAATGGACATCCGGGTGAATTCGTGGATATTTATTCCCTGAACCAGTACTGACAGGGCTTCAGGTTTGAGCCTGGCCCCCTTGCAGGCTGGACAGGGTCGGGACTGCCTAAACCGGGCCAGTTCGTCCCGCCAGACGTGTCCTATAGCGTAACCTTCCTCCAATAGGCCGAGAATGCCCTCAAAACCAAGCTCCCTGTCCCCGGCGAACAAGGCTTCCAGGGCCTGGGGGGAAAAGTCCTGCAACTTGGTATCCAGGTCAAATCCGAACTTTTCACCCAGGGCTTCCAGCTCCTCCTGGTACCTATAGAACGCTGCCTTCTTTTTCCAGGGTATTATAGCCCCTTGACGCAGGCTAAGACCCTTGTTGGGAGCTATAAGATCCGGTTCAAAGTACTCCACGCTCCCGATCCCGGAACATTCTGGGCAGGCCCCTTGGGGACTGTTAAAGGAGAAAAGTTGGGGGCTGGGCGCGGGCATGGATATCTTGCATTCCGGACACACGGCCTGGGTACTGTAGAAAATTTCCTCTCCGCCCACAACCGAAACCAGCAAGCTCTCCCCCCCGTAGCCCAGGGCCAGTTCCACGGAATCCGCAAGCCTCTTGCGCATCTCCGGCTTTTGTACCAACCGGTCCACCACCAGCTCGATGCTGTGCTTGCGGCTTTTCTCCAACTGGGGCAGAGGGTCCAGCCCCTGGACTTCCCCGTTAATCCGGACCCGCACAAATCCCTGGGATCTCAGCTTCTTCAAGAGATCCTGGTGGGTGCCTTTTTTTTCGCTAACCAGGGGACTGAGGAGCATAAACTTGGTCCCTGCAGGCAATTGCTGGATGTGTTCCATGATCTGACTGGCGTCCTGGGCCTGGACCTCCAGGCCGCACTTGGGACAGGTGGTGATGCCCAGGCGGGCGTAGAACACCCGGAGAAAGTCGTATACCTCGGTTACCGTACCCACAGTAGAGCGCGGATTCCGGGATATGGTGTGCTGCTCAATGGAAATGGCCGGGGACAGACCTTCTATCTTGTCCACTTGGGGCTTGTCCATTTGGGGTAGAAACTGCCTGGCGTACACGGAAAGGGACTCCACGTAGCGTCTTTGCCCCTCGGCATAGATAATATCGAAGGCCAGGGTGGATTTGCCGGATCCCGAGGGACCGCATACCACTATTAGATTATTGCGGGGGATATCCAGGGACAAGGACTTGAGGTTGTGCTGCTTGGCCCCGCGGATGCGAATGGAATATTCCATGGTCTAGTATTGCCTGGGTTTGCATTCTGGATTTGTTCTGATAAACAGCAATTATTCACCATTTTTTACCCAAACTATTCACCGGATCTTTTTTGCGTGCTTTCGCCGGGAGGCTCACCGATTTTCTTGGCGAGGCTTATGGGGGAAGCCGGACCGCACGAAGAACGCGGAATAAGATTAAAGCAAAAGCCTCCATTTTGCACTTATCTTGAGAAGGTGCACAGAGCCAAGAGTCCGGTGGGGGCAGGAATGCCCCCGTAAGCCGAGCCTAGAAAAGCGCGAGCCGGGAGGCACGGCACGAAAAAAGATTTGGTGAATAGTTACGATAAACAAAATATTATGAAACGGAAAAAATACATTGTCAATGGAGGGGTCCAAGGCGTGGGGTTTAGGCCCTTTGTCTACCGCCTGGCCAAGAAATACGAGCTCACCGGTACCGTGCACAACTCCTCCCAGGGAGTGGTCATAGAGGTCCAGGGTTCGGACATGGCCCTGTCCGACTTTTCCCAGGACCTGGAGGACACTCCGCCGCCCCTGGCCCAGCTGGTATCCATCGAGACCCAGGAGCTGTCTGCGCTAGAAGAAGAGACTGGATTTCAAATCCTGGCCAGCAGAGGCCGAGACGAGCACCGAGTGCTGATCAGCCCGGATTCAGCGGTTTGCAGGGATTGTGCCCGGGAGATACTGGATCCTGAGGACCGCAGGTACCTTTACCCCTTCACCAACTGCACCAATTGCGGCCCCAGATACACCATTACCGGACGGATTCCCTACGACCGGGAAAACACCTCTATGGCCTGCTTCAGCATGTGTCCTCGGTGCCGGGCGGAATACGAAGACCCCGGGGACAGGCGCTTTCACGCCCAACCCAACGCCTGCCCCGAGTGCGGCCCAGGGGTTTGGCTCACGGATCGCTTGGGTGAAGTCGACCCCGAAAAAAAGGATCCATTGGCCAAAAGCGCCCAGCTTCTGAAGCAGGGGAAAATCCTGGCCATCAAAGGACTGGGGGGATTTCACCTGGCTTGCGATGCCACCGATACTCAGGCGGTTTGGGAGCTGCGCCGGCGCAAGAACCGACCGGACAAACCCCTGGCCATCATGGTCCCGTCCTTGGCAAGCGCGGAAAAGATTGCCCGGTTGAGCTCCGTGGAAAAGGAGCTGCTACAGAGCCCGGCCAGTCCCATTCTGGCGGTAACACCAGCCGAGTCCTCCCACCTAAGCCCCTATCTGGCCCCGGATACGGACCGGATAGGGATCATGTCCGCATATACCCCTTTGCACATGATCCTTTTTCATCACTTGGAACAACTTTTAAGCCCTGGCGAGGTCCCCGCCCTGGTCATGACCTCCGGCAACATGAGCGCAGAGCCCATCTGCCTGGGCAACCGGGAAGCCTTAAATAGCCTGGGCCGAGTGGCAGATCACTTTCTCATGCACAATCGGGACATCTTGGTGCGCTGCGACGACTCGGTGGCCTTTGTCCGGGACGGGGAAAAGGGATTTTACCGCCGGGCCAGGGGATATACCCCGAGCCCGATCTTTCTGGAAAGCTCCGGGGATACGGTCCTGGGCGTAGGCCCGGAACTAAAGAACACCATCTGTCTCACCAAGCAGGATCAAGCCTTTGTCTCCCAGCACATAGGCGATCTAGAGAATTTGGAGAGCTATGAGTTTTTCCGGGAATGCATCCGGCACCTAAAGCATATTCTCCAAGTGGAGCCCGGTGCTGTGGCCTGTGACCTGCATCCGGACTACCTGAGCACCAGGTATGCCCGGGAGGAATCCGGGCTGCCCGTATATCCCCTGCAGCATCACTATGCCCACACCCTGGCGGTCATGGCTGAAAACCGGTTCCAAGGACCCTGCCTGGGCCTGGCCCTGGACGGTACCGGCCTGGGCCAGGACGGCACCTTGTGGGGAGGGGAGCTTTTGGTGGTAGATAACCGGGACATGAACATGCACAGATGGGGCAGCTTCCAACAGGTTCCCCTTCCCGGGGGAGACATGGCGGTTAAGGAACCCTGGCGTATCGCGGCCAGCTTTTTGTACCGCCTGGGCCTGGATATTTCCGTGCTGAATCCGGAAGACAGCTCCACTCTGACCAAAGAAGAAACAATGCTCAGGCAAATGCTTTGTCAAAAATTAAACTCCCCCTGGTCCTCGGGTTGCGGCAGGCTCTTTGATGCGGTAGCCGCCCTTCTGGGGCTGGTACGCAACATCAGCTACGAGGGCCAGGGGGCGGTGCTCTTGGAAAAAATCCAGGACACCCGGGAATCCGGCAGCTACGAGGTCCCAGTCATCCTTGCCTCCGGGAGAAGCATCCTGGATACCCTGAGCCTGTTCGGACAGATTTGCCAGGATTTCCATGCAGGCATCAGCCCTGCCCGGATCAGCCGGAGATTTCACCTCTCCCTGGCCCGCGGTCTGTGCTCATGGGCCCAAGCGGGGGCAGAGGCCACCGGGATCCGTGACATCGGCTTAAGCGGCGGGGTAATGCAGAACCTGACCTTGAGCAGCATGCTAGTTTCCATGCTGCGGGAGTCCTCATTCAATATTTTGACCCATAAATACCTTCCCCCGAATGACGCCTGCGTTTCTTTGGGCCAGGCAGTGTACGGACAATACATGCTTGCCCGGAACCAAACCGGCAGCTGAAACCGCCCGAACCAGCCACTCCAGCATAACCCCGGGTACCCCGACTCTGCTTTTCCGGTTTTTCGGAAACCGGTTAAAACTACAACGAAACTTAGTTCTATAACCATGGTTCTATAAACCGCCTTACTATTATGACAACAACTCTTTCTCGAGGTCCGAGGGTTCTGCAAACAGGGCGTAAACTGTGTGAGCGACGTAGGCAGCGTTCATCAAAATCGTAGGCCTATAAAAAGCTCATGGTCCCTATTCAAGCACCTCCTGAAATCGGGTCACCAGAAATATAGATTTGATATACGCTGCCTTGGAGCGAGTTTTTACGGCCTGTTTGCAGAACCCTCGGACCTCTGGTTAATAAGTTTCGCTGTAGTATTAAGATTTTACTTTTTCTCTCAGGTTGGCATGCAATTTGAATCAAGAAGAACAAAACATTTTTTTACAGCAAATATTGCCGGTACTTATTTCCTGCATCATGTGAAAGGAGGTAGCAATGATTATTATCGACGGTCAAAAAACCGACCTGGAGGTAAACAATTTCAACAATCTTGAGGATCTCCTGGTCCGGGTCATGGAGAATCAAAACCTTGGGGAACGCATTGTTACTGATGTCATGGTCAACGATGAATCCTTCTCCGAGATATATCCCCACCAGGCCGAAGACTTGGACACCTCGGATTTGGAAAAGGTGGAAATAAGGACCACTGACACCACGAGCATGGCTGTGAACATCACCCAGGAACTGCACAAGGTGATCACCCTCATGTCCCAAGGGGGCTCCCAGGTAGCTACGCTTTTCCGCAACGAGGAAAACACTCAGGCCCTGGAAATATACCAGGATCTACTCACCGTGGTCCGGGACTTTATGAACACTGTAACCATACTCCGGGATGAACTCCAGTTCAATGACCATCACAAACTCAGACAGGGGATGGAGAAACTTTCCGAGCTATTCAGCGAAATGCTGGAGCTTCAAGAGCAGCAGAGCTGGAAACTTTTGGCTGACCTCCTGGAATACGAATTCTTGCCCCTGGTTCAGGAATGGAGCCAAGTAGTCACCGAGATCAGAAATGAGCTGCAGCCGAATGTCTAAAACCCAAAAAGATGGAGGACTAACCATGAAAGAGGCCCAAGCCTATCTGGACCGGGCCCTGGAACTGGGCCACCAGGAACTTTCCCATATCCACGAGGAAAATGTAGATGAGGCGGACAAGCTCTCTCTGGAAAGGGAGGAGATTGTAAACCGGATTTCTGATTTTTCCCGAAACAATCCACAGCCCGAGGATTTCCAGGAAAAGCTGCGCCGCCTGCAACACCTACAGAACCGGATCACCGCCTCAGCCAGGGAACTGCACACTTCCTTGAGCCAGGAACTGAAAAGAATCCGTGCCGAGAACCAAAGGTTCACCGGATACAAGAATGCCTCCACTATCACACCGCTCTTTAGCTCCAATCTGCACAAAAAAGGGTAAGTACGGGCTCTATCGCCACCAACAATCCACCTCCCTCAGGAGGTGGATTGTTATTTAAAAATAATTTCTTGACATATCAAAGCTTAAATATTAATTAAATATATTGGTTGATGCGGGGTGGAGCAGTTTGGTAGCTCGTCGGGCTCATAACCCGAAGGTCGTTGGTTCAAATCCAGCCCCCGCTACCAAAGATTTCAAGGGGTTAGGCAATTGCCTAACCCCTTTTTTTATGAATTACTTAGTTTTTGTCCCATATCAGTCCCCAAAAACTCTTTAAAAATAATTCCCCAGCTAGAAACTTATGAAAAAATAGGAATCCTCCCTTTTTGGCCGGATTTTTCTGTTCCATACAATCTCTGCATGTCCCACTAGCATTTCTAATCTCGAAGCAACTACTCACCACGCTTGACCTAAATTATTCACCAGCTCTTGTGGACTTAAATACCAGGAAAAGAGCTGCAGCAGTTGCTGCCACAACAGCTCCCTTCCAGACTATAATCTTTTCTGGAGCCTGTTGCGGATGATTATGGCTGCCAGGTTCAGCCCCAGAACCATAAACATAAGTACCAGGGCAGTGCCGTATTGCAGGTGCCTGGTCTGGTCTATATGGGTTCCAGCAGTGGCCAGAACATAAATGTGATAGGGCATAGCCATAATTTCATCGAAAATGGAAGAAGGTATTTTCCCGGTATAAAAAACCGCTGCGGTAAACATGATGGGGGCGGTTTCGCCCGCAGCCCTGCTCATGCCCAGAATAAGCCCGGTGAGCATGCTCGGGAAGGCCGCGGGCAGCACGATCTTGTAGATGGTCTGCCACTTGGTGGCGCCCATGGCCAGGGAAGCCTCGCGGTAGGACTGGGGAACGTTGCGCAGGGCCTCCTCAGCGGAGCCGATAATCAAGGGCAGGATAAAGGCCCCCAGGGTAAGGGATCCAGCCAGCAGACTGACCCCCATGTTCAGCCACAAAACAAAGAAGGCCAGCCCGAAAAGACCGTATACAATGGAAGGAACTCCGGCCAGATTGACAATCCCCATGCGCACGATCCGGGTCCACTTCCCACCGCCGGAGAACTCGTTCAGGTATATTGCGGTTCCCACTCCCAAGGGAAAGGCCACCAGAATGGAACCTAGGCTGATGTAGACTGTACCCACGATACAAGGCCATATTCCGCCTTCGGTCATGGATTTCCTGGGATGTTCGGTTAAAAACTCCCAGCTGATGGCGCTAATGCCGTTCAAGGCAATAAAGCCAAAAAATATGGCCAGCGCCAGAACATTGATGTACATCGCAGCCCGGAAGATAGTGAAAGCTATCAATTGGTTGCGTTTTCTCGCGATATTGGATTTCATATCCCCTATCCTACAGGTTTACTTCCAAATTATCATGCAACTGCTAAAGCGTGGATGCCCCGACCTGTTTGTGCTTTTCCGAGAGGTAACTGGCGACCAGGTTGAAAAGGAAAGTGGATATAAAAAGCACCAGCCCAATGGCGAACAGGGCATGATAATGATCGCTGCGGAAAGTGGCGTTGCCCATTTCTGCCGCGATATTTGCAGGCATTGGCCGCACCGGGTCGAAGATGGATTCCGGGATCATGGCTGCACCTCCGGCCACCATAAGCACCACCATGGTCTCCCCTATAGCCCTGGCAATCCCCAGGACCACCGCGGTTGATATACCTGAAAGCGCAGCCGGAAAAACCACCCTGGATATGGTTTCCCACTGAGTGGCCCCCAAGGCCATGGAGCCCTCCTTCATATGACCCGGAACGCTGTAGAGGGCGTCCTCTGAGATGCTGGCAATGGTGGGAACCGCCATAAAAGCAAGCATAATAGAGGCGTTGAACATGTTCAGGCCGGTATACAGGCCAAAAAGATCCTGCAATAGAGGGGCAACTACCACCATCCCGAAAAAGCCTATCACCACAGTGGGCAATCCTTCGATAAGCTCCACTATCGGCTTCAGTACTGCTCGAACCTTGGGATGTGCAATCTCGGCCAGGTATATAGCGGTGCACACCCCCAGAGGAATAGCCATTGCCGAAGCCAGTGCAACCACACATGCCGAGCCTACTATTAAAGGAAAGATGCCGTAGTCTGGATCAATATCCGTGGGATACCACTCTGTTCCAAATATAAAATCCCGGACAGATATGACATCGAATATGGGCAGACCTTCTATTATCAGGAACAGAAATATCAGGGTCAGGATAAGGACCCCGCTCGCCCCGATCACCAGGAATATTCCATGTACCAGAAGTTCTTTTTTATTTGTGCGCATAACCGTATTGCTTTTTTTGCAGATTCACACCCTGCTCTGTTAGAACTCAAAATAGGGAGCCGGGAAAGTCCCGAGCTCCCTTCCCATGCTTGAGCTACAGGTGATTACTAGTACAAGGGGACATACCCGGTGTTACCCACCAGGGGCTGCCCTTTTTCCGGATGCAGCAGGAAATCGATGAATCGTTTGGTCTCTCCGGTGGGCCAATTGTCCGTGATAAGCCACAGGGTGCGTGAAACAGGATACTCTCCGGAAACAGTAGTGTCGTGCGTGGGCAGAACACCGTCCACTTTCACCTTCTGGAGTTTGTCCGTCATGTAGCCGATACCTATATATCCGATGGCGTGCCGGTTATCCTGGACAGCCTGGACAATGGCCCCATTGGAGGCCAACATCTGGGACCTGGGGGTCACCCTGTCCCCTTGCAGCACATTGTCGTTCCAAACCCCATATGTACCTGAATCCGAGTCCCTGGACACAACCATGATGCGGCGATCCATACCGCCCACTTCCTCCCAGTTGGTAATCTCGCCCTTATAAATCTTTCTTAACTCTTCCAGGCTCAGCTCCTCCACCTGGTTTTCCGGATGAACTACCGGGATTATGCTGTCCAGAGCAATGCCAAAGGGTACCGGATAGACCCCGTTCTCTACTGCCAGCTCTACCTCGCTTGGTCTTATCCAGCGCGATGTCTGGCAAATATCCGTGGTGCCGTCTATAATTGCCTTTATCCCGTTGCCGGAACCGCCCCCGGAGATGGAAATGTTCACCCCGGGATTTTCTTCCATGTAGGCCTCGGCAACCTCTTGAACAATCGGCAAAACAGTTGTAGAGCCATTAATCCTTATGTTTTCAGCAGCAGCCGGATTGGCCCCCAACCCGAGCCACAAAAGACAAGCCACCAGTAAAATCAGCGTTCTTCTCATGATAATTCTCCTCCAAAGTTTAAAGGTTGCGTTCCAAGACACCATCGTCCTGAATGCAAGTACCTTTTAAATCATGACTGCGTGGCGTGCATGACAGCAGTGTTATGACTCTGTTACATTTGAGTGAACTTGCCGGTGCTGAAGCGGGTATGAATTTTCGAGGCCGAGCCTTGATTTTCTTGGAAAAGACACATTCTCGTAACGATCTTGTCACACAAGGGGGGTAAATAAGTTATATACACTAATTCCTGGTCTGCCTGAAGATCCCGCGCGCAAGATTGGTCCAATGATCAACAAGGCAGGCCAAATGATTTTCTACGGAGGAACCATGAATTATCAGGTAGATTTTAACTCCAACACCCCAATGGTCAGCGGAATGTTCAAGGACCTGGAAAACTCCAGGACACTTAGCCTGGACCGGGAGGATTTCTGTCTTGAGGTCCAAGATCTGAATCTTTATTACAACAAGACCCGAGCCCTTCAGTCCATAAACATGAAGATACCCGCCAAAAAAGCCACCGCTTTCATTGGACCTAGCGGATGCGGCAAGTCCACCTTGCTGCGCTGCTTTAACCGCCTCAACGACTTGATTGATATTTGCAGAGTGGAAGGCAAGGTCCTGTTGAACGGAACCGACATTTATGCTCCGGATATAGACGTGGCTGAGTTGCGGCGCCGGGTGGGGATGGTTTTTCAGAAGCCCAATCCCTTCCCCAAATCCATATTTGATAACGTGGCCTACGGGTTGAGGCTAAAAGGGATCAGAAACAAGAAGAAGCTTGCGGAAGTTGTGGAAAAATCCTTGAAAGGGGCGGCACTGTGGGACGAGGTCAAGGACCGGCTGCAAGAAAATGCCCTGGGATTATCAGGGGGTCAGCAACAGCGCCTGGTCATAGCCAGGGCCATCGCCATAGAACCAGAGGTCATTCTTCTGGATGAGCCCTGCTCTGCCCTGGACCCCATTTCCACTGCCAAGATAGAGGAGCTTATCTACACCCTGAAGGAAAACTACACCATAGTCATAGTCACCCACAACATGCAGCAGGCGGCCCGGGTCTCGGATTATACTGCTTACATGTACTTGGGCGAGCTTATCGAGTTCCGGGATACGGCTACTATGTTCACCAATCCCAGGCAAAAAGCCACAGAGGAATATATCACTGGAAGATTCGGTTGACATTTTTTTGGGGCCTTCGCTGAGCTCAACTCGCCAGTCCAAGATCATCTGGCAAATGCTTGTTTTTATTGGCTATTTGCATAGTTTTACATGTCCGTAGCGATAACGGATTTAACCTCTTGGTTTCTTGGCCTTTACTTTTAACCTTTTAACTCTGGAGTAAGCTCAATTTCAGTCGGATTAACCGCAGGTAACTAAACCCGGTCATCAAACTGGCAGGTATGCTTGATGCTGGTACCCTGGACGATAAACATGGTGGTTTCAGCTATGTTGGTAGCCAGATCCGCAACGCGCTCAAAACGTCTGGCCACGTTTATGCTCTGCACACAAACCTCTATGGTCTGATTGTCCTGGGTCATATAGTTGATAATGACCTTCATAATCTCGGAATGTATTTCGTCCACCTCGAAATCAAGGCGGCACACCTCCACTGCCTTTTCCGTATCCGGGGAGGAAAATGCGATGATGGATTCCTGCAGCATATCATATGCTTTCTGGCCCATGGTTTGAATCTGGTCATAAAATTCCATGGATGGATGCAGGCTTAGAAAAATTGTTGCGTCCGAAATATTGGCTGCCTCATCCCCTATCCTTTCCAGATCCTTGGCCAGGCGCATGGCACCCAGGATAAACCGCAGATCCCTGGCCACCGGTTGCTCCAGAGCCAGTAGCCTAAGGCAAAGCTGATCAATCTCTACTTCCAGCTTATTGATCTCCTGGTCGTGATCCACCACCTTTTGTGCCTGCTCTGCATCCATCCGGGTAAAGGCATTCACAGTCTTGCTCAGGGCCTGCTCCGTCTGGACCACCATTTGCATGACTTTCATGTGCAGCCTGTCCAGTTCCTCTGTAAAATGCGTCATGTCCGCCTCCTTTCATTGCTTAAGCTAAGATGGGCTCATAAGCTTTCTTTGGGTTAAACACACTCAAATATTCACCAAGACTTCTGCAATACACACCCTGATGTAGTTTGCGCCTGGAATTACTTATTGGATCAACCTGGCTTGTGCAGGGACATCCAGATGATGCAGCCGTGATCCATCCCAGCCACTGGGCTCTCCACCCAGACCTCCCCGCCCAGCATCTTGACAATATTGTTGCAGATGGCCAGGCCTAGGCCGGTCCCCTTTACCTTGTTCTTATCCTTTTTTACCCGGTAAAACCGTTCAAATATCCTGGCCTGCTCCTCCTTGGGTATCCCTGGGCCTTGATCCTGGACCCCCGTCCAGACCATATCCCCCTCACTGCGAACCAAAACCTTTATGGTACCCTTTTGGGGCGAAAACTTGATGCTGTTTTCCAACAGGTTCTGAAAGACCTGGACCAAATATTCTGGCTCACCCAGGACAAACACCTGCTCTTGCTCCCCTCCAGAAAACTCGAAAGCTAGCTCCTTGTCCCGGGCGTAATGTTTGCAACCTTCCCAGGCCTTGAACGCTACCGCGGACAGCTCCACTGTCTCCAGATCCACCCGGGTATCCAGGGACTCAATCCTGGAAAGCTGCAATATATCGTCCAGGAGACGGATCATGTGATCCGCATTCTTGTCTATTACCTCCAGGATGGTCAGTCCCTTTTTTTCCCACACCTCATGATTCTGGAGCAGAGTTTCGCTGTAGCCCTTGATGGAAGTCAGGGGTGTTCTTAGTTGATGGGAGGCATTGGCCACGAAATCTTTGCGAATGCTTTCCAGATGCTTCAGCTTGGTAATATCGTGGAGCAGGATCACGGCTTTTATGGGACTGCGCTCCGGCGGGGACACTACGTGCACGTCATAATACCGCCCCTGGATGCAAAGCTCCATGGTACTCGTTTGTTCCCCCGGGGTGCTCAGGACACGATTGCAGGTCTCTTGCAACTGGTTGTCAAAAAATACTTCCACTGGTCTCTTGCCGGAAATTTGGTTTAAGTGCCCGAATATATTTTGGAAGGAACGGTTAAAGTTCATGATTCTGCCCTGATGATCCAGAGCGGCCAGCCCGTCCCGTATCCCGTGCAGTATGGTTTCCAGATTGGACTTTTGAGCGGAAACCTGGTCCATGCTGGCTTCGATATCCCGAGCCATGCGGTTTATCGCCTCCACTAGGGGATCGAATTCCTTGCCCGGGGAAACCTGGATTCTTTGCTGAAAGTTGCCCTTGCCTATGGATTGGGCAGTCTCGACCATGGGCCTTAAACGGTAGGTCAAATAGCTGACCAGCAAGTAAACCACTACGCAGCTAAGAAACAAGGAAAGGAACACAAATTGCCAAAGGCTGGAACTGATGCGCTGAAAAAAGGATTCCATGCCTGCGTAAGGCGTGGAAAGCCTGAGATATGCTGCCCGGGAATAGCCTGCCCATTCCACTTGCCGGGCTAGATAGATCTTCTTGCGTTCTGCAACATCACTGTAACGCAAACTGTATCCCGTCCCATTTTCCCTGGCCTCGATTATCTCGGGGCTACTCCCCAAATTTTTCAAATCTCCCTGTTCTTCCCGGCCCAACCCTGAATCAGCGATGATGTTTCCGTTTTTATCCAGAACCTCAACCCTGTCTTCTCCCAAGAACTCCAACTCCTGCAAGAGAGCTTGCAGATCCCTGGCACTGGATTCGTTTTCCTTGGAGATTATCCAATGTATTACATCCAGTCTCTCTCGGACATATTCCAAATGTTCCCTGTTGACCTCTTCTTCCACGGTTTGGATGAAATAGTTGGAAGGCACTGCCAGGGTAAATACCAAGATCAGCCAGAAAGCCAGGATCAATTTAATTTTTAACGAGAACTCGCGCTGCATTTAGATTTTAGGGAAATCCCCATGTTTTCAAGGTTGAACGTGTTCAATACTAAACTTGTACCCCAACCCGCGCACTGTCTGGATAAGATCAGAATAGGATTCCAGCTTGGATCTCAGCCTGCGCACGTGGGTGTCCACTGTACGGGCATAACCTTCGAATTCATATCCCCAAACATTGTTGAGCAGGGTTTCTCTAGTCAAAACCCTGTCCTGGTTCTGGATAAACTCGGCCAAAAGCTTCAATTCTGTAGCGGTGAGCCCAATATATTTGCCGTCCTTTT
Source organism: uncultured Desulfovibrionales bacterium (assembly GCA_964577315.1). Classification (GTDB taxonomy): domain Bacteria; phylum Desulfobacterota; class Desulfovibrionia; order Desulfovibrionales; family Desulfonatronovibrionaceae; genus Desulfonatronospira. The sequence goes on along the minus strand of CAZNYT010000019.1, from coordinate 18,518 downwards.
TAAGCTGTAGGGCCTGGAAATCGAATTCTAGTCCTTCATGTTTCCAAACCTTTTTCTGCCCGGACTCGGTTTTGGCCTCCCTGCGCAAAACCGCCCGAATGCGCAGAAGCAGCTCCCGGATGCTGAAAGGCTTGACCACGTAATCGTCCGCACCGAGCTCAAAACCCACCACCCGGTCCACTTCCTCGCTCTTGGCCGTGACCATGATTACCATGATGTCCCTCAATTGCTCATCGCTTTTGAGTCTCCTGCACACCTCCAGACCATCCATTTCAGGGAGCATAAGATCAAGTATTATCAAATCCGGTGTTTCTTCCTTGGCGATCTTCAAGCCATCATATCCGTTGTCAGTAACCAATACCTTGTAACCCTCGGATTCAAGGTTTATAACCAAGAGGTTCTGGATGTCCTCTTCATCTTCTACTATCAGTATTTTATGCTTTTTCATGTGCTTTACCCGCTGCTAAGGTTTCATCTCTTATACACTTTCCTTTATTAAAAATACTGTGTTACATTTTCGTGACGTGAGTCAAAAAAATCTGTTATACTTGCTGAAACCCAACTACTCACCACGTTTGACCTAAATTATTCACCGGGTCTTTCTGCCTACTTCTCCCAGGAGCTAACCGGGAATTTCTTTTTAGCCCATTCTTGCACTAAGTAACAATATAAGAAAGCCCCCCAGGTGAGAAACTTTCAACAATTGACGATTGCTGCTTTCAGGGATATGTATTTGTGTTTTGGTATCAGTTTATATAACCACAACGAAACTTGGACCTCTGGATAATAAGTTTCGTTGTAGTTACAGTTTTAATTTGAAGGCTTTAC
>CAZNYT010000019.1:0-17590 GCA_964577315.1 uncultured Desulfovibrionales bacterium | reverse complement strand
GGACCTCTGGATAATAAGTTTCGTTGTAGTTACAGTTTTAATTTGAAGGCTTTACCCAAACCTTGAAAACGGAGCCTGGACAATGTCTACCATGGAACTGCCCAAGGGATACGAACCTCAGGACGTAGAAGAGAAATGGATCCATTTCTGGAATGAAAACCACAGCTTCACCCCGTCCCCGGATGCAACCCCTGAAAACGCCTACAGCATAGTTATTCCGCCCCCTAACGTGACCGGGACTTTGCACATGGGTCACGCCCTGAACCTCACCCTGCAGGACATTCTCTCCCGCTACCACCGCCAGTTGGGCTACGAGGTACTTTGGCTGCCCGGAACAGATCACGCGGGCATTGCCACACAGAACGTGGTGGAAAAGGATTTGGCTGCCCAGGGAAAAAGCCCTGAGGATCTGGGCCGGGAAAAATTTCTAGAAACCACCTGGGATTGGAAGGAGGAGTACGAGGGCAAGATCCTGAACCAGATCAGCCGCATGGGTGCCTCAGTGGACTGGACCCGGCTCAGGTTCACCATGGACCAGGGATTGTCCCAAGCCGTGCGCGAGGTCTTTGTCCGCCTGTATGAACAGGGGCTAATCTATCAGGGCGATTACATAATAAACTGGTGCATCCGCTGCCACACCGCTTTGTCCGACTTGGAGGTGGAGTACTCCGAGGTGGACGGCGGGCTGTATCATTTGCGTTACCCCTTGGAGGACGGTTCCGGGCATCTGGTGGTAGCCACCACCCGGCCTGAAACCATGCTCGGGGACACCGCGGTGGCAGTGAATCCCCGGGATGAGCGCTACCGGCACCTTATCGGATCCCACGCGGTCCTGCCCTTTCTGAATCGCAAGCTGCCCATAATCGAGGACGAATACGTGGACATGGAGTTCGGCACCGGCTGCCTCAAGATAACCCCGGCCCACGATCCCAACGACTTTGAGCTGGGCCTGAAACACGACCTGGACATGGTCCAGGTTATCGACGACCTGGGCAGGATGACCCCGGAGGCAGGGGAATTGTTCTCCGGGCTGGACCGAATGGAGTGCCGAAAAAACATCCTGGAGAAGCTCAAGGAAGAAGACTTCCTGGAAAGCAGCCGGGACTACCGGCACAGCGTGGGGCATTGCTACCGCTGCGACGAGGTGGTTGAGCCCTACGTCTCCAGGCAATGGTTCGTGAAAGTGGCTCCTCTGGCCCAAAAGGCCCGGGACGCAGTAGCCCGGGAAGACACCAGGATCTTTCCCGATCACTGGACCAAGACCTATTATGAATGGATGGACAACATCCGGGACTGGTGCATTTCCAGGCAGATCTGGTGGGGTCACCGCATACCTGCCTGGACCTGCCAGGACTGCGGCGAGCTCATAGTATCCAGGCAGGATCCGGACGCGTGCCCCGCATGCCAAAGCGCGGACCTGGACCGGGACCCGGACGTATTGGATACCTGGTTCTCCTCGGCCCTATGGCCCTTCTCCACCCTGGGCTGGCCGGAAAAGACCCGGGACCTGGAGGTCTTCTATCCCACGTCGGTCCTGGTGACCGCTTTCGACATCCTTTTCTTCTGGGTGGCCCGGATGATGATGATGGGGATGCATTTCATGGAGCAGGTTCCATTCAGGCATGTGTACATCCACGCCTTGGTCCGGGACGCTTGGGGCCAGAAAATGAGCAAGTCCAAGGGCAACGTAATCGATCCCCTGGTCATGATGGACAAATACGGCACGGATGCTTTCAGGTTCACCCTGAGCGCGCTGGCTGCCATGGGCAGAGACATCAAGATGAGCGAGGAGCGGGTGGAGGGCTACCGCAACTTCATCAACAAGATCTGGAACGCGGCCAGGTTCAGCCTCATGAACCTGGAGCAGGAGCCCCGCGGATTCGACTCCCGGGAGGTGGACGGACTTGCCCACAAGTGGATCCTGCATCGCCTGGAGGAGGTAAAGTCCCAGCTACGGCAGTCCTTGGACGGGTACCGCTTCAACGACGCCGCCCAGAGCATGTACCACTTTGTCTGGCACTCCTTCTGCGACTGGTATCTGGAGCTCATAAAGCCCGAGCTATACCGATCCCATCCGGAAGCCAGACAAAAGGCCCAGGGGAATCTGCTTCAGGTCCTATCCGAGATAATCATTCTTTTGCACCCCATGATCCCGTTTGTTACCCAGGAGATCTGGAGCAAGCTGCCCGGGGAGCGCAAACAGGATTTAAGCCGGGTTCCCTATCCGGAATCCAGGCCAAACTGCCACTACCCGGAAGAGGTCCGGGACATGGAGTTCTTGCAAAGCGTGGTATCCGCGGTGCGCGGCATCCGCAGCGAGCTGAGCGTGCCCCCGGGCCTCAAGCTTAGCATGTACATCCGGGCCCAGGGACGGGACAGGGAGTTCTTAATGGAGCACCAGGACCTGATCCTGGAGCTGGCCGGGCTGTCCGAGATGCAGGCCGGAGAGGACGTGGAGCCTCCCCGGGGCTGCGGAGTGGCGGTGGTTAAGGGATACGAGCTCTTCGTCCCCTTAAAGGGGGTGGTTGATATCCAAAAGGAGCTTGCCCGCGTGGACAAGGAACTGCGCACCTTGGAAAAGGATCTGGACTTTGTGGGCAAGAAACTGGATAATCCCAACTTCCTGCACAAGGCCCCCAGCGAGGTGGTAGCCAAGGAAAGGGACAAGGTGGAACGCATCAAGGAAGAAAAGGAAAAGCTGCAATCCCTTCGGGAAAGGCTGGAAAACATCGAGCAGAACTAGAGAGGGCGGTGAACAATATGGGCAAAGTATATCTCATCGGGGCCGGACCTGGAGATCCTGGGCTTTTGACCCTCAGGGCCAGGGATGTTCTGGCCGGAGCCGAGGTAGTGGTTTACGACTACCTGGCCAACGAGGCCTTTCTCGAGCATTGCCGCCCGGATGCCGAATTAGTGTATGTGGGCAAAAAGGGCGGGGACCACACTTTGAGCCAGGACAGGATCAACAGTCTACTCGTGGACAGGGCCGCAGGCAACAAGATCGTGGCCCGGCTCAAGGGCGGGGATCCCTATGTTTTCGGCCGAGGGGCGGAAGAGGCCCAGGAACTTTTGCAGGCCGGGGTGGAGTTCGAGGTTGTCCCCGGGGTAACCTCTGCCGTGGCAGCCCCTGCCTATGCCGGAATTCCTCTGACTCACAGAAAATACGCCTCCTCGGTATCCTTTATCACTGGACACGAGGATCCGGATAAGCCGGAAAGCGCCCACAACTGGGAAAGCTTGGCCACGGGCACCAGCACCCTGGTCTTTTTCATGGGGGTCAAGAACCTGGCCCATATCAGCCAAAGCCTGCTAAAGGCCGGAATGGATCCGGACACCCCTGCCGCCCTGGTCCGCTGGGGCACTACCTGCCGGCACCGGTCCCTGGTTTCCACCATCCGAGACATCCCGGAACTGGCGGCTCAACAAGGATTTCAGGCCCCTGCCCTGCTGGTGGTGGGCAAGGTGGTTCTCTTGCGGGACGAGCTTAACTGGTTCGAAAAACGCCCCTTGCTGGGCAAGGGAGTGGTGGTAACCCGGGCACGGGAGCAGGCCAGCGAGCTCCTGGAGCAGCTGCGGGAACTGGGGGCCTGCTGCTTCGAGTTCCCCACCATTGATATCCAGTCCCTGCCGGATTATTCTGCAGTACAGGAGGCCATTTCTGCACTGCCCGGATACGACTGGCTGGTTTTCACCTCTGTGAACGGGGTGCGCTTTTTCTGGGAACAGCTACATCTCTCTGGGCTGGATTCCCGTGCCCTGGGCGGGATCAGGGTGGCTGCCATCGGCCCGGCTACTGCCCGGATCCTGGAGGAAAAAGGAATCCTTCCGGATTTCGTGCCGGACAAATACGTGGCTGAATCCGTGGTCCAGGGGCTATTGGACCTGGGGATAAAAGACAAAAATGTCTTGATTCCCAGGGCTAAAATCGCCCGGGAGGTGCTGCCTGAGGAGCTCAAAAAGGCCGGGGCCCGGGTGGAGGTGCTCCCGGTATATCAAACCGGGCTCGCCCAGCAGAGCGGGGAGGAGATCCTGGAACCTCTGCGCGGCGGGGAGATCCAATACATTACCTTTACCAGCTCCTCCACCGTGGAGAACTTCTTTTCCCTAATAAACCCTGAGGAAATCCAGAAAGCCCGCAGCCAAGGGCTAAAGCTTGCTTGCATCGGACCGGTAACCGCGGAAACACTGCAAGGCTTCGGGCTCCAGGCGGACCTAATGCCCCGGAGCTACACCATCCCGGACCTGGTCCAGGCCTTGCTAACCAACTAAACACTAAGGAAACAAGCCATGGCCTACAAGATAGCGGTACTAATTTCCGGATCCGGTTCCAACCTGCAATCCATCGTGGACCGGATAGAACAGGGCGTGCTGGATGCAGAAATTACCCTGGTCATAAGCAACAAGCCCGGGGTAAAGGGACTGGATCGAGCCCAGAGGCACAACCTGCCCACCCGGGTAATCGAACACCGGGACTACCCTTCCCGGAACGAATTCGACCAGGCCTTGGTGAGGGCCATACAGGCCAGCGGAGCCCAGGGAGTGATTCTGGCCGGGTTCATGCGCGTGGTAACACCGGTCTTGATCAATGCCTTTTCCGGAAATGTGCTCAATATTCATCCCAGCATCCAACCAGCTTTTCCCGGGGTGAACGCCCAGAAACAGGCTGCCGAGTACGCAGTCAAGCTCTCAGGGTGCAGCATACATTTCGTGGACGAGAAAATGGATCACGGCCCCATAATCATTCAGGCCGCGGTGCCAGCTCTGGCCGGGGATGATGAAAAGTCCCTGGGCGGACGTATCCTGAGCCTGGAGCACCGGATTTTTCCCCAGGCCATACAGTGGCTGGCCCAGGGCCGCCTGGAAGTCTCCGGCCGCACGGTCCATGTCCGGGACGCCCCGGATCCGGCTGTGGTGGAAACTGACGTTTATCCCGGTTTGGTCAGCCCCGGTCTGGATCCCAATTTTTAACTACAACGAAACTTGGCTCTGTAACCATGGCTCTATAAACCGGCTTACTATTATGGGCAGCAACTCTTTCCCTGGGTCCGAGGGTTCTGCAAACTGGACGTAAACTGTGTGAGCGACGACCTGTTTGCAGAAATCTCGGAGCTCTGGATAACTTGAGAGTTAAAAGTAAAAAGTAAAAAGTAAGAGAAGAAAATCAGTACGTTAAGCTAGAGATGTTAAGGACATAGAGAAGGCTAAAAATTCGCAATAAAAACAAGGGTTTGCCAAAGAACTTTTGACTCTCTAGTGGATAATAAGTTTCGTTGGTATTAAAGACAGGTCATTTTGAAAGAACTACTTCCCTTGCTCCCAAAACCCAGCCACTACCTGGGCAATGAGATAAATGCGGTGTACAAGGACAAGTCCGCGGTGGCAGTGCACGTGGGACTGGCCTTTCCCGACCTCTACCAGGTAGGCATGTCCTACCTGGGCCAAAAGATCCTGTATCACCAGATCAACAAACAGGAACCCTATTTCGCGGAACGGGTTTTTTGCCCCTCCCTGGAAGCCGCCCGCATCTTGCGTCAGCACGGCTCCCCCCTGTGCACCCTGGAAACCGACACCCCGGTCCGGGAGCTGGATGTCCTGGCCCTTAGCCTAACCCACGAGCTATGCTACACCAATATACTGTACCTCCTGGATCTGGCTGGAATACCTTTCCGGGCCCGGGAACGCGGTCCGGAACATCCCCTGGTAATGGCTGGGGGCGGGGCAGTGTTCAACTCCGAACCTGTGGCGGATTTCCTGGATCTCATGGTCCTGGGAGACGGAGAGGACGTTACCTTGCGCATTCTGGAAGTAATCCGGGCCGGAAAATCCCGCCATCTGGACAAAAACGCTCTCCTGCACGAGCTAAAGAAAATCCCTGGAGTATACGTGCCCGGATTTTTTTCCCATCAAGGACCGGGGCTGCCCCCGGAGCCCATGTATTCGGATCATGCCCTGATCCGAAAGCACCTGGTCCCGGACTTGAACCGGATCCCCTTCCCTACCAGTCAAATCGTGCCCTACGGCAGCGTGATCCATGACCGCCTGAGCGTGGAGATCGCCAGGGGCTGCACCCGGGGATGCAGATTTTGCCAAGCGGGCCAGATCTACCGCCCGGTCCGGGAAAGAAGCATTCCTCGCATCCTGGAGGACATCCGGGAGGGTCTGACAGCCACCGGAATGGAGGAGTTGTCCTTTCTGTCCCTGAGCAGCGGGGATTTTTCCGCCCTGGAAGAGCTTTTCAACAAGAGCTACAACCGGTGCCTTCAGGAACAGGTGGCCATCTCCCTGCCCTCCCTGCGGGCAGGATCTGTGAACAAGTCCCTGATGCGCCTCATGGCCTCCATTCAGCGCACCCAGGCCACCCTGGCCCCGGAAGCGGGCACACCCAGGCTGAGACGAGTCATAAACAAGGGTATCTCCCAGGAGGAACTCCTGGAGCATACCAGCCACCTTTTCGAGCTGGGCTGGAACAGCGTCAAACTGTACTTCATGATCGGGCTTCCCACGGAAACCCCTGAAGATATCCGGGGCATCCGGGACTTGTGCCTAAAGGTCCTGGAGACCGGGAGCTCCCGGGGAAAAAGACTGGAAGTTACCGCTTCCGTGGCCCCTTTTGTGCCCAAGCCCCACACCCCTTTTCAATGGGAGCCCCAGATAAGCCTGGAAAAGGCCAGGGAGAAGCTATTCTGGCTCAAGGATCTGTTCAAGCCCTACAAAAAGCTTGGACTCAAGTGGCACTCTCCGGAGATGAGCTATCTGGAGGGGATATTTTCCCGGGGAGGTCGGGAGCTGGCCCCGGTGGTGGAGCAGGCCTACTTCTGCGGAGAGGTCTTTACCAGTTGGAGCGATTGCTTTCACTTGGACCCCTGGCTGGACATCCTGCACCAAAACGGTCTGGACCCGGACTCCTATCTTGGGGAGCGCAGCCCGGAGACGTACCTGCCCTGGGAGCATCTGCACAGCGGGGTAAGCCGCAAACACCTCTTGGCCGAGCGCAAGAGATCCCTGGAGGGCAAGTCCACCCGGGACTGCAGGTATCATCAGTGCCGCATGTGCGGGGTATGCGACCGCAAGAACCGCCCCTCCCTTCTGTCTACACCCGACAAGAAAGAGGAGTATGCCCACGTCCTGAACCTGGACCGCAGGGACCAGGAAATAGAAGGCCCTCCAGGCTCGTTTCAGACCCGGGATCTAAGCCTTAAACAGGCCCATTACTGCATCTGGTATCAAAAAACTGGCCTGTGCATCTACCTTAGCCAGCTGGAGCTGCAAACCCTGCTGGAGAGGGCCATGCGCCGCGCAGGCTGGCCCCTTAGCTTTTCCCGGGGCTATCGCCCCGCCCCCCTTATCACTTTTGGGCGGGCCCTGCCCGTGGGAGTATCTAGCATGGCTGAATGGTTCAGCATCTATTTAAGATATCCCCTGGAGGAAGGAAAGATCCTGCAGGATCTAAACCGCAATCTTACTCCTGGCATGCACGCTTTTGCTGTGGAGACCCTGGATCCCAAAGTCAAGCCCGCGCCTGCCAAGCGCGAGGAATTCCGGGTGGAGTTTCATCTCTCTCAGGAGGAACTGGAAGAAGCGAAAAGGATTTGGCAAGACTTTGAATCCTCCCCGGAGTTCGTGGTCCGCAAGCAGACCAAAAAAGGAACCCGGGACAAGGATCTGCAAGCATTGGTGCAGCATGCCAGTTGGCAGGGCCCTGCCTGTCTGGACATAGTGTTCAACTGGCAGGAGGAATACCTGAGCCCCTTGTTTATCCTGCAAAGCATCTTTCCCAACTACGGAATGGAAAACATGCGTATAACCAAAACCAGGCAGGGACTTTAGAAGGAAGCAGCTAGCAGCGATACTTGTTATAGAAAAGAATTTATTACCATAAGGGGTCCTGTTTACAGAGCCAGTATCAATCTTGCGCTGAAGTGCTAGCCATTCCGGGAATATTGAAGGATCCGGGTTTTACTCCCCCCTGGAACCGGATGCCAAAAACTTGCCCAAGATCTCCTGCATTCGGGACAAATCCAAAGGTTTAGGCAGCAGTTCATCCGCCCCGGCTTGATACAGGTTCTTCTGCTCCTCGTCCTGCAGAGCGGTCATGATTACTACCGGCATCCTGGGACGGCTGCCATCCTGCTCCCTTCCCCTTATGTACTGCAGGGCCTCCAAACCGCTCATCCCGGGCATAACCACGTCCAAAAGCATCAGGTCATAGTCGCCCAGCTCCCAGGCCTGAACAGCCCGGTTCCCGGAATCCACCACCTGATATTCCAGGCCCAGCCTATCCAGGTACCTGCCCAGAATCATCTGATTCACTGATTCATCCTCAGCCACCAGAACTTTTCCGCTAAGCTCGGCAGCCTCTGCACCGGACGGGGCTTCCGGAAAATTCTCCCTGGATTCCGAGTAATGGTTCATGGGCAGGCTTATCCGGAACGTGGTTCCTACACCCTTGCTGCTTTGCACGTCTATGCTCCCGTCGTGGGCCTCCACCAGCCTTTTGGCAATGGCCAGCCCCAGGCCCACGCTGCCCTCGCCCTGGGTGGGTTTGACACTGGTAGTCTGATAGGGCCGAAAAATTCTGTCCATTTCTTCCTGGGACATACCCTCTCCCTGGTCCTGAACCTCCAGCACCAGGTGATCTTTCCAGGTGGTCAGCCTAACCTCCACGGTGCTACCGGAAGGGGAGTATTTAACTGCATTAGTCAAGAGATTGGTTATCATCTGGGAAAATTTATCTGCATCCAGATAAACCCTGGGTGGTTCCCGGGATACCCTGTAATCGATTTCTATATCCTTATCCCGGGCCAAGCGGCGCACCAAATCTAGGTTGGACTGGAGCAACTGCTCCGGACATACTTGCTCCAGATTCAAATGGATCTGTCCGCTGTCTATCTTGGTTACATCCAACAGATCCTCTACCAGGGACAGCATAAAACGGCTGAGATCTCTCATGCTTCTCAACATCCGGGCCTGATCATCTTTTATTACCCCCTTGAGATCTTCCTGGAGCAATTCGCTGTAGATCTGGATGGAGCCCAGGGGATTGCGCAGATCGTGTGCAGCCATGCCCAGAAAAAAGTTCTTCTGGTCGTTCAGCTTTTCCAGGTTCACGATCTTGCGGCTCAGTTCCCTCTGGGCATTGGTCAACTCGTTGTTCAGGGCACTCATCTCCTGGAGCACGCCACTATCCTTCTCTTGCTGATTCTGGAACTCTTTAGCCTGGTTGGTGAATTTCTTGTAGGCCTCCCGGATAAGATTGGTTTGCTCATTGTTCACCTTCAAGAGCTCCTGGTACAGATCGTTCAGCACACCCTGGCTCTGGGCAGCCAGGATTATTAGCTTCCCCTGGATATAAACTCCGGTGAAATCCAGACAATAGATTCCATCCTGACCCTGTACATTCATATCCCAGTTAAAGGCCATTCCCTGTTTGTAAATCTGCTCCAGGAAATTGCCCCCCTTGACTCGGGACGACTCTTCCAGCACTTCGGACAAAAGAGAGTGCTGACCTTCTAGGGGCAAGGACTCAAAACCATTGTGGATTACCTCCTGGATTTGCCCGGACGAATCACATATCAAGGCCAAAGAGTTGTCCAATACCTGCATAATTACCTCTGAGCACAGAGCCTTTCTGCCATTTCAACTGCTTGATCCGCATCCGGAGCAAAGCCATCCGCACCGCACCTTTCCCAGGCTTGGGGATGGTTCAAAAAGTACTGTCCCCCCACCATGATTTTAGTTCTCTCCAGATCCGGATTTTGCCTGATGCCGGAAATGATTGCCTCCACCTTGTAAAAGTGAGAGCGCATAGTGGCGGAAATGGCCACCAGATCCGGTCTTTGACGGGCCGCAGCATTTACGATCTCCTCCTCCGGGGTATTGCTGCCCAGGTAATAAGTATCCCATCCCCGCATCTCCAAAAAATCAGATACCATGCGGACCCCTATTTCGTGCAGCTCTTCACTTACACAACACACTACCGCAGTACAGCCGTTCTTCTCCCAGGTCATTATCCAGGGGTATAAATAGGACATGACCAACTGGGTAATGGCTGTACAGTAGTGCTCTTGGGCGATGCTTACCTGATTGGTAAACCAGAGCCGTCCAATCTCGTATTGTACCGGCTGAAATACATGCATGTATACATCCCGGACATCGGCACCTTCCCGGACAGCATCCAAAATCACTTGCACCGCCTGGTTGCGCCGGGCATTCAATACATGCTCCAGGTAGCTGCTGGCCAGATCCCTTAACGGATTGTTTTCGTCAAAAGATGACACCTCAACCTTCATCCCCCAAACCACCTTTCAAAATAGAATTCACCGAATTTATAATGCCGCTCACAAAAAAATACAACAGCTGACAGCTTTCATACTAGCCAACAAGCACAAAAACTCCCAAAATATAACAAAAACTTTCATCCTAGACAATATACGTGGTTAAATATTCAATATATTCAGCCCCAAAACACCACAGCGTTAAAGTTTGTTAGCAACTGTTCCTGCCCTTAAGGGCTAATTCTGAAGCTGGAGGAAGGTCATGAGCAATATCAAAATCGGAATCAAACTGGTTAGCGGCTTTATCCTTGTGGCCCTAATCGTTGTCATTGTGGGCGCGATTGGTTGGCGCGGCGCCCACAACCTTTCCGGGCATATTGACGAAGTAGGTGGGGTGAACTTGCCCGCTGTGAACAACCTGCGCACCATTGAGGCCGAGTTTGAGGCAGTGGTTCAATCCCTGCATGCTTTAACCAACCCGGCCCTTAGCATGCAGGAAAGACAAGCACAATATCAGGACATAGAGGCCTCCAGACAGAGATACCAAGAGGCCTGGGACAGATATGAAAACCTTCCCCAAACCCAAGAGGAGGAACAGCTCTGGAGGGAATTCGAAGCCTTGGTACAAGAGTGGGCCCAGATAAACAACGATTTCCTGGAACATTCCCAGGAGTTGGAGGAGCTGGGAATCCTTAACACGGAAGAGTTTCTGGGCAATCTACAGCAGTTTCGAGGGGATCATTACGAGCTTATGGAGGATGTGCGCGCCTACATTGATTTTGGCAGGGAATTTGAAAGCGGCGAGGATCCTGAAGCCTGCAACTTTGGACAGTGGCTGCAAACCTTTGAGACAGACAACCAGGAGCTACAGGATATCCTGGGGCGCATGATCCAGCCCCACGAAAACTTCCACGCCGAGGTAGAGACCATCCGGGAGCTGGTGGAAGCCGGGGAGCACGAGGAAGCCAGAACAAGAGTCCGCGATGAGATGGGCAGATACGCAGACTATGTATTCATGCTTTTTCAGGATATAATCCAGATCGCTGAGGAGGCCAATGACCACTATGCCCAAATGAACTCAATACTGATAACCGAGGCTGCGCCTATACAACAAGAGGGGCATGAGCTCTTGGACCAAATAATTGAGCTTAACGAAGAGCAAGCCCACGCTGCGGTGGAAGCAGCCGAAAGGGATGCCGCCGGGGCGATTACCATATCCCTGACAGGATTGGTAGCCGGGGTGATCTTGGCCCTGGCCCTGGGACTGATCCTGACTGCAGCTATTACCCGCCCCCTGAACAGGACGGTTGATTTCGCGGACAAAGTCGCCCAGGGCAATCTGGACGAAGAGCTCACGGTTAAAGGCAAGGATGAATTGGGTACCCTTGCGGACTCCCTTCGCAAAATGGTTGCCAACCTAAAGACCAAGATTCGGGAAGCAGAGGACAAGAGCTCTGAGGCTGAGAAGGAGGCTGAGAAGGCCCAGCAGGCCGTCCAGGAAGCCAACCAAGCCAAGGAGCAAGCGGAGCAGGCCAAGAGCCAGGGCATGCTCCAGGCCGCCTCCAGCCTGGAGGGCGTGGTGGAACGTCTGACTTCCGCTGCTGAAGAGCTATCCTCCCAGGTGGAACAGGCCAGCCGCGGTGCGGAACAGCAAAGCTCCCGCACCGAGGAGGCGGCTTCCTCCATGGATGAGATGAACAAGACTGTCCTGGAGGTCTCCAGGAACGCCTCCCAAGCCGCGGAAGGCGCGGATCAGGCCCGGACCAAGGCCCAGGAGGGCTCGGAAGTGGTGAACCGCTCCGTGACCGCCATTAACAAGGTTCAGAAGCAATCCCAGGAGCTAAAGACCAACCTTGGGGAGCTGGGCCAGCAAGCCGAGCAAATCGGCAAGATCATGACCGTGATCGAGGACATCGCGGACCAGACCAATCTTTTGGCCTTGAACGCGGCTATTGAAGCCGCCCGGGCCGGGGAGGCCGGCCGCGGATTCGCAGTAGTGGCGGATGAGGTGCGCAAGCTGGCAGAAAAGACCATGAACGCCACCAAGGAGGTGGGCCAGGCAGTTTCCTCTATACAGCAGGGTACCGAGACCAACATCAAGAGCATGGATCAGGCCTCGAAACTCATCGACGAGGCCACTTCCCTGGTGAACCAGTCCGGAAACGTCCTGCAGGAGATAGTGGATGTGGTCCAAAATACCGCGGATCAGGTCCAAGCCATTGCCACCGCCACCGAGGAGCAATCCACCGCCAGCGAGGAGGTGAACAAAAATATCAGCGAGGTAAACCGCATCTCCAAGGAAACCAGTGAAGTCATGACCCAGTCCGCCCGGGCCATAGACGATCTTTCCCGGCAAGCCCAGGAACTGCAGAACCTGGTCCATAAATTGAAAGAGAGCTGATCCCGGGACACAAGCTACAATAACACCTCAAAAGGGCAGGCTCGGGCCTGCCCTTTTTTTGTTTCCCAGGAAGAAACTATTCCCTGTTTCACCTAAAACTCAGGGATTGCTTTGAAGGTAGGTGTTGTTTAGAGTGCCTTTTCATCGGCCCGGAGGCTTGGCCTAGACACCAGGGCCGCACACCATTTTACCATGCTATATAGAAGTATCTATTGCACAACCCAGAAGAAAAACAGCGGCAGCTACTACACCACCCCCGTGCGCTGCGCCCGCAGCTGCAAGCTTTTTCCCTGCTCTTACTTCACCCGGGAACAAGTCGAGGTGTACATTGCAGCTGGACTGCTTACTAGAGAATTGACCGGACTTAAAACCAGGAGGCAAAAAATGTACCTTTTCCGCAAAACAGACGGCTCCATAACCCCGGCCCCTGATGATTTCGACCCCCAGAACCCGGATTGGTCCCACTTGCATGACGTTCAAGAGGTCATGGTGGTCAGCAAGGTATTGGTGCCCCAGATAAAGCTCGTCCCCCAAAACCCGGGCACAAAACATGAAAACACCCGGAAATCCGCGCCCAAAACTTCCAAGAGTACCAAATAAAAGGAGATCCAAATGCAGCAGAAAATATCCAGTTATTGGGATCTGAGACTTAAGCGGGTCCAGGAGAATCTAAACGAAAACAACTTCAACTGCTTCCTGGCCCGGGACAGCCAAGAGGCCCATAACCTGGTTCTGGATGAGATCCTCCCAGATATCCAGCCCGGATCCATTTCCTGGGGCGGCTCTGCCACGTTCAAGGACAGCGGCCTCTACCACGCCCTCAAGGACAGAACAGACCTGACAGTGCTGGATAGCTTCGATAAAAGCCAGGGCAGGGAAGCCAACCTGGAAACTAGGCGCCAGGCCCTGCTGGTGGATCTGTTCATTACCGGGACCAATGCCATCACAGAGCAGGGCTTTCTGGTCAACCTGGACATGATCGGGAACCGGGTGGCAGCCTTGGCCTTCGGCCCCAGAAACGTCCTGATCCTGTGCGGACGCAACAAGATAGTGGAGGACGTGGATCAGGCCACGGCCCGGATAAAATCCTATGTTGCCCCGGTAAACGCCATGCGCCTTAGCAAGAGTACCCCCTGTGTACAGACCGCTTACTGCCATGACTGCCAGAGCCCGGACAGAACATGCAATGTTTGGACCATCACCGAAAAGTCCTTCCCCAAGGGCCGGATCAGTGTTATCCTGATAAACGAAGATCTGGGAATTTGATAGGCGGAGATATATGTCCGAGTTTACTCACCTCCACTGCCATACCGAGTACAGCCTCCTGGACGGGGCTATAAGGTTGCCGGACTTGTGCGCCCGGGCAGTAGACCTGGGCATGCCCGCAGCAGCCATTACCGACCACGGCAATCTGTTCGGGGCCCTGACCTTCTACCTGGAGGCCAAGAAATACGGAATCAAGCCCATTATCGGCTGCGAAGTGTACGTGGCCCACGATCACCGCTCCCGGGACCCCCTCAAGTACCACCTGGTGCTTTTGGCCATGAACAAGCAGGGTTACCAGAACCTCACCCAGATTGTAACCAAGGGCTGGCTGGACGGATTCTACTACAAGCCGCGGGTGGACAAAGAGATCCTGCAGCGGCACCACGAGGGGTTGATCGCCCTGTCCGCATGCCTGCAGGGGGAAGTGCAGCACGCTCTGCGCCACCAGGGTTATAACCAGGCCAAATCCCAGGCCCTGGAGTATGCCCACATTTTCCCCGGCAGGTTCTACCTGGAGCTGGAAGCCAACGGCATCCAGGAACAGGAAGAGGTCAATTCCTATCTTTTGGAAATGTCCCAGGATACAGATCTGCCGGTAGTGGCCACCAACGACTGCCACTATCTCCACGCCCAGGATGTGGAAGCCCACGACATACTCCTGTGCATCCAGACCAACGCCAAGGTCCAAGACAAATCCAGGATGCGCTTTGACACGGATCAGCTTTATTACAAGCCCCTGGAGGAGATGGAGAAAGAATTCGCCCATTGCCCCCATGCCCTGGAGAACGTCCAGGACATAGTACGCAAGTGCAACCTGGAACTGGACACGGAGCAGTTGCACTTTCCCCAGTACACCCCTACCAGGGCGGCCACCCTGGAAGAGGAATTCATCCAGCTAGCCCGCGAAGGCTTGGAGCAACGCTTCCGGGAGTTGCCCTACGAGGTGGACCAGGAACAATACCGCCATCGCTTGGAGCAGGAGCTGGAAATAATCTGCTCCATGGGCTTTCCCGGATATTTCCTGATTGTCCAGGACTTTATCAACTGGGCCAAATCCCAGGACATCCCGGTAGGCCCCGGGCGGGGATCAGCCGCAGGCAGCCTGGTGGCCTACTCCCTGCGCATTACCAATCTGGATCCCATCCGTTACAACCTCCTGTTCGAGCGCTTTCTGAACAAGGAGCGGGCCAGCATGCCTGATATAGACGTGGATTTCTGCTTTGACCAACGCGAAAGGGTTATCCGCTACGTGGCAGAAAAATACGGCCAGGACAGCGTGGCCCAGATCACCACCTTCGGCAGCATGAAGGCCAAGGCTGTGGTTCGGGACGTGGGCCGGGCCATGGGTTTCTCCCTGAGCTTTATTGACAAGCTGGCCAAGCTCATTCCGGATGATTTGAAAATGACCGTAGACAAGGCCATTGAACAGGAACCGGATCTGCGCCAGATGGTGGAGCAGGACTCGGACACCGCCAAACTCATGGACATTTGCCGCCGCCTGGAGGGTCTGGTGCGCCACGCCTCTACCCATGCCGCTGGGATAGTTATCTCGGACCGGTCCATGCAGGAACATCTCCCATTGTATCGCGGAAAAAAGGGGGAAGTGGTCACTCAATTCGACATGAAGCGAGTGGAGAAAGTGGGGCTTATAAAATTCGACTTTTTAGGCCTCAAAACCCTGACCGTGATCAAGGAGACCCTGGATCTGGCCTCCAAGGGGGGCAAGGATATCCCGGACATGGACAGACTGTCCCTGGATGACCCCAAGACTTATGAGCTCTTGAGCCAGGGCCTGACCCAGGGGGTTTTCCAGTTGGAAAGCTCCGGGATGCGCAACGTGCTCAGGGATCTGCAACCCGCTTCGTTTGAGGATATCATTGCCGCCCTGGCCCTGTACCGCCCCGGCCCCCTGGAAAGCGGCATGGTCTCGGACTTTATCAAGCGCAAACACGGCCAGACCCAAGTGCAGTATCCCCATCCGGACCTGGAGCCGGTACTCAAGGAAACCTACGGGGTGATCCTGTACCAGGAACAGGTCATGAAGATAGCCCAGGTCCTGGCCGGGTATTCCCTGGGAGACGGCGACATATTGCGCCGGGCCATGGGCAAAAAGGAAGCCTCGGTCATGGCCCAGCAAAGGAGCAAGTTCCTGCAGGGGGCCAAGAACAACGGTGTTCCCGAAGAAACTGCGGAATACATCTTCGATTTGGTGGAAAAATTCGCAGGTTACGGCTTCAACAAGTCCCACAGCGCCGCTTATGCCCTTATTTCCTATCAGACCGCATATCTCAAGGCCCACTATCCCCAGGAGTTCATGGCTGCCCTGATAACCTCCGAGGTTAGCAACACGGACAAGGTTATCGCCCATATCAGCGCTTGCAGGGACTTGGACATCCAGATTCTCCCCCCTTGCATCAATTCCAGCCAGTACGGCTTCAGCGTGGAAGAGAACAGTGTCCGCTTCGGGCTGGCCGGGATCAAGAACGTGGGTCAGGGGGCTATCCAGGCCATTATCCAGGAGAGAAGGAAAAACGGCCCCTATCAGAACCTGTTGGACTTTTGTGAACGGGTAAACTCGCGCAAGGTCTCCAAGAGAGTGGTGGAAATGCTCATCAAGAGCGGGGCCATGGATAGCCTGGGCTGTTCTCGGCGAGCCCTCCTGGAAGGGCTGGACATGGTTACTGCCAGATCCCAGCGATCCGCCAAGCGCAAGAATCAAGGACAGCCTTCCATGCTGAGTTTCTTGGTGGAAAAGGCCCCTGCTGTCCAGGGCCTGGGACTGGATTGCCCCGAGAACGAGCTCCCGGAATACCAGGAGGATGAAAAGCTAAAGCTGGAAAAAGAGGCCCTGGGTTTTTATCTCAGCGGGCACCCCCTTTTGCCCTTCAGGCAGGAAATCAAGCGCTTGAACCTGGGATCCCTCCAGGATTGCGGAGAGCTTCAACCTGGCACCCAGGTGGAGCTGCCCGTTATTATCGTGGGCAAGAAGGAACATGTAACCAAAAAGGGCGGCAAGATGGCCTTCTGCCAAGTCGAGGATCTTACCGGAACCGCGGAAGTCACCTTTTTCAACGATGTTTATTCCCAGTGCAAGGAACTCTTGGATGGTGAACAGCCCCTGCTCTTGAAAGCCAAGACAAGCGATTACCAAGGGGGGCAGAGCAACCAGGAAAACGGCGGTGAAGGTTCCAGGCAGCTCAAGTTTACCGCGGAAAGCGTATCACTTTTAAGCGAAGCCGTTTCCTCCGGAGAGGAGCCGGTGCAAATAGAAACCAGCTTCCACGCGGAAGTGGATTCCACCTGGATGGACAATCTAAAGAACCTTTTGTCCCGGTATCCTGGCCGTGTGCCGGTATATTTAACCCTTTCCCTGGAAGAGGACATCCAGTGCCAGCTTATGCTAGGCCCCAACTACTGCGTCACCCCAGGACGGCAGTTCTGGGCGGACCTGGAAAAGCTGGGTGCGCGGCCTTCTTAAGACAACGAAACTTGGCTCTGTAACCATGGCTCTATAAACAGCCTTACTATTATGGCAGCAACTCTTTCCCTGGGTCCGAGGGTTCTGCAAACTGGGCGTAAACTGTGTGAGCGACGTAGGCAGCGTTCATCAAAATCGTAGGCCTATAAAAAGTTCACGGTCCCTATTCAA
>CAZNYT010000018.1:0-33381 GCA_964577315.1 uncultured Desulfovibrionales bacterium | reverse complement strand
GGCTCCAGCAGACCGCGGTCATGAACCGCGGCGAGAGCCGAACCATGACCGTGGCTACGGAATTGGTGCAGTCCAAGATCGAGGAGCTTTCCGAGAATCCGGCAGGACTTTGCTCTGATGCCTTGTGTAGTGGTGATGATTGCGAAAGTGAGACAATAGATGGAATTGAATACACATTGGAAGTGAGTGAGTGTTCTGAAGTAGAGGAGAACGAATTATCTTATGCTGATCCTTTGTGGATTATTGAGGTTAAAGGTAAGTGGGATTTTCAAGGGGATAGAGAACTTGAGTCCCGTAGGGTGGTAAACGAATAGGGAGCGGCTATGAAAAGAGATATCCCACCAACACTATTAGCCCGTGATGCCCAACAGGGTAGCGCTTTGGTCCTGGCTATGCTGGTTATGCTGATTATGAGCATCGTGATCACAGGCATGGCCACAGACTCGGACCTGGATCTCAAGATCTCACGGAATCTGGAGTTAAAAAGCGATGCTTTCAACAATGCCGAGACCGGGATTGTCCTCGCCTCGGAAGTAGTAAGGCAGTCAGTCATGCTGGATTGGAAGGAGGAAGAAGATAGTTCAACTAATATTGAGTTGTCCGATGGTTACCATTTAAAGATAATTAATGATGATTTGGAAAGTATACATGAGGGCGGGGATATAGAGGTTTTTTTTGAGAAAAACGGCAATAGTGAGCAAATAGCGGAAATAGTCGTGAAGGTGTTGGATGATGAAGAAGGAATTTTTCAGTTGGAATCAGAAGGCTTTATTGAAGGTCAGGATACTTATAGTAAGGTTGCAGCGCTTTTTTTGCCTTTTGAACCCTTTGGTAGCGCTGGCATGACTGGATGTGAAAAAGTTGACTTTGATGGAACCGCATATACAGCAAAAACCGATGTTTATTCCGGAGGCTCTATAGTGGATGGTGGAAAAGTAGAGGGAGAGGTTAAAGAGGATGTTCCCCTGAAGTGCGATCCTTTAGGTGTTGACGATATGCTTGATGATTCTGAGCCTGAGCCAGATATAGATGGAGAAGATAAGAAGGTGGAGAAAGATGAAGTGTTTCCGGAAGATTTTTCAAATTATGAAAGAGAGGATAAGTACAAGTTTGGTGATTTAATTATAGGAAAAGACCTTCTTGTCAGTAAAGATTTAGGAGAAGTGGATATTTATGTGGAGGGTGATTTAGAGATTGATGGCGAGATGGCAATTAAAGAAGGTACTCAATTAACTATTTATGTAGAGGGCGACATAAATATAACCGGCAATGGAGTGGTCAACCCAAGTGCTCAGGGTTTGAGCGGTGCTCCTAAGGATTTGATAATTTACTCTAATAACAGTTCAGAAGGTGATGTTGGTGTTACTATAGGTGGCACTCCAGAATTCAATGGAGGTATTTTTGCGCCTCTTGCCGAAGTGGAATTCAGTGGAAATCCTGAGATTAAAGGAGCTATTAGAGGAAAAACCATAAAAGACGCAGGAAATGTATATTTCGAGGATGATCCTTTTTTGTTGGAGGATTGGGCCGAAGATTACCCAGGTGGTTATTATCTCACCAATTGGAATAGCCTGCAGGAGTAGGATTGAACAGCTAATATTTGTGTCCTGGATATTGGGTTTGCCACCGGCAAACCCCTACGAATAATGTTTATATCCACTATATCGGGCATACTACCGGCATGCCTCACTACTCAATGTAATTGACTTAAACCAACACTCATCTCTGGAACCAATATCTTGAGATGTTAGATGTCCGGCGCTCCTTGAGTTCCAAGTGATGAGTCTCATTACTCTATGCTCACCCAAAAGCGCTTCTTGCACATTTGCAGGAACTGATCTATAAACCCTACCTAAACGGTTCCCCTGGGACTGCTTTTCTGCAAAAGTCCTTGGAAAAGGCATTTTGAGTTTGCCCCCGGCAACCCCCTACGAATAATTTGATGTTCGCCATGCTGGGCATGCAACCGGGATCCCCCTTTGCGTGATGTGGTCGTAATTATAGGGCATATCCCTACGAATGTTTCTGCAAAAAGCCTTTTTGCACTCAAGGGAGAACAGCCATAAGACAGAATACCCAGCACCATTTTAATTTCTTGGCAGTTTTATTTCTCGTGCAGATGAATATTAAAGGGTTTCTTATTTAAATCTGGGAGTAGCCATGTCCAGTATTATAGCGGTATGTACCAGCCCCAGGAAGGGGCAGAGAAAAAAGGATGTCCGGGAGGGTTCACTGGTGGTGGGACACGGACTGGAAAACGACGCCCATGCAGCGGATTGGCACCGCCAGGTAAGCCTGTTGGCCTTGGAAAGCATCCACAAGATGCAGCAGATGGGTCTGGATGTGGGTCCGGGGGATTTCGCAGAGAACCTTACTACCCAGGGCATAGACCTGGTCAGTCTTCCCCTGGGCACCAAGCTCAGGATCGGCCCTCAAGCAGTGGGTGAAGTAACCCAGATCGGCAAGGAATGCCACGACCGCTGCGCCATCTATCACCAGGCCGGAGACTGCGTCATGCCCAGAGAAGGCATATTTATCCGAGTACTAACAGCCGGTCCGGTTCAGGTGGGGGACGGTATCGAGGTAATGGAATAACCTGTGCGGGGAGAGGCTTTGTTGGACTTTATAATCGTAGGCGTGGATACCGGGGGTACATTTACGGATCTGATATATTACCGCCAGGGAAAATGGGAGGTATGCAAGGTCCTGTCCACCCCGGATGATCCGTCCCGGGCGGTGTTACGCGGGCTGGAGCGCATTTTCCCCGAAGCCCGGGTAAGCGTGGTGCACGGCTCCACCGTGGCTACCAACGCCTTGCTGGAGCGCAAGGGTGTAAAAACCGCCATTATCACCAACACTGGATTCCAGGACCTGATCGAGATCGGCAGGCAAAGCCGCACCGAGTTGTACAACCTGGCCTATCGCAAGCCGGCCCCGGTGGTTCCCAGAAACCTAAGGTTCGGAGTTTCCGGACGCCTGGACGCCTCAGGCCGTGAGGTAGAGGCCCTGGATACTGGGGATCTGGAAGAAATCAAGACTAGCATTAGGTCCGAAAACGTGGAGTCCGTGGCGGTCTGCCTTCTTTTTTCCTACCTGGACTCCGCTCACGAAAACACAATCCGCCAAAAGCTAAGAGATCTGGATCTGCCCTTGTCCCTGTCCCATGAAATACTCGGGGAGTTCCGGGAGTTCGAGAGACTCTCCACCACCGTGGTCAATGCCTATGTCGCGCCCAGGATGTCCGGGTACCTCCAGAAAATTCAGGATTACCTGGACTCCAGCCCCCTGCGCATAATGCAGTCCAACGGGGGCAGCATCTCTGCCGAGGAGGCCATGCGCGAGCCGGTGCGCACCATCCTCTCCGGCCCTGCCGGCGGGGTGGTGGGTGCTGCGGAAGTGGGCAGGGCAGCCGGATTTAGCCGCCTGATAACCCTGGACATGGGCGGGACCTCTACGGACGTGTCCCTGATAGACGGGGAGCTTCCCTTGTCCACGGAATCCTGTCTGGCTGGATACCCCCTGAAGGTGCCCATGCTGGATATCCATACAGTGGGCGCAGGCGGAGGTTCCGTGGCCCGCCTGGATGCCGGGGGTTCGCTCCGGGTGGGGCCGGAAAGCGCCGGAGCGGATCCGGGGCCCATCTGCTACGGCCGCGGGGATCTGGTCACGGTTACTGATGCCCACCTGTACCTGGGAAGGCTGTTGACCCAAAGGTTCCTGGGCGGGGACATGGCCCTGGATACGGACAGGGTTGGCTACTACATGGAGAATATGGCCCGGGAAGCAGGCTTGACCTCGGTGCAGCTGGCAGAAGGCATCCTGTCCGTGGCTGATACCAACATGGAGCGGGCTATAAGGGTCATTTCCGTGGAGCGGGGCTTCGATCCCAGGGAATTCATCCTGGTTTCTTTCGGCGGAGCCGGAGGGCTGCACTGCGCTCAACTGGCCAGCATGCTTTCCATCCCCAGGGTTCTGGTCCCTACCAATCCCGGGGTGCTCTCGGCCCTGGGCATGGTCAGGGCGGACGTGATCAAGGATTATTCCCGGACCGTGATGCTTGGGCAGGAAGAGGCTTCCCTGGAACACTTGGATTCCATGTTCCGCATCCTGGAGGGGCGGGCCCGGGAGGAAATGCAGCAGGAAGGCTTTTCCGGGGGCAAGGTTTCCCTGAAGCGCAGCCTGGACATGCGCTACCAGGGCCAATCCTTCGAGCTGGGTATCTCCTGGGAAACAGGCGATATCTGGGAAGGCTTCCAGGAGCTGCACAGCCAGAAATACGGTTACAGACACCAGGGCCGCGGCATGGAGGTAGTGAACCTCAGGCTGCGGGCCACCGGGATTCCAGAAAAGCCGGAATTGGGGCAGGCAGAAGAATCCGGGCCGCAAGTCCCGGACAAGGCCCGGCTGGGGGAGCAGGAGGTGGTATTCGGGCAAAAGTTTCATGCTGCCGACCTGTTGGACCGGGCCGAGCTCTTGCCAGGGAACGAGTTTTTAGGGCCGGCCATTGTTTCCGAGTATACCTCCACCATAGTAGTGCCTCCCTTTGCCCGGGGCAGGGTGGACGTGTTCGGGAATATCATTATAGAATTTGAGAGTTAAAAGTTATCAGTTATCAGTTATCAGTTAAAGAAAAAAGATTTGTTATTTTAGGTAGTTATATCCTGAATGCTACTGGACAGCTGGAATCTGGAAAAGCACAATAATTCTAGCATGTTGTGCGAGAACTTTTGACTATCCATTATAGAAGTGGGGTGATTTTTGATGGCGGTAAATCCGGTGCTCCTGGAAGTTTTCAAGAACCGCTTTTCCTCCATCTGCGAGGAAATGGGGGTGACTCTAACCCGGACCGCTTTTTCCTCTAACATCAAGGAGCGGCGGGATCTGTCCTGCGCCGTGTTCTCCTCCCAGGCGGAGATGATCGCCCAGGCAGCGCACATCCCGGTTCACCTGGGCTCCATGCCCCTGTCCGTGCAGGCCGCCATCCAGGAGGTGGACATGCGGGAAGGGGACATGGTCATGCTCAATGATCCCTTTCAAGGGGGGACCCATCTCCCGGATATAACCCTGGTGGCCCCGGTATTCGCAGGCGGGGAGGGGCCCCTGTTTTACGTGGCCAATCGCGCCCATCACAGCGATATCGGGGGTGTGGCCCCGGGGTCCATGCCCCTGTCCACCTCCATATACCAGGAAGGCATGATTGTTCCGGCCTCCAGGATAGTTTCCCGGGGCAAAGTCCAAGAGGACGTCCTGGGCCTGATCCTGGCCAACGTACGCACCCCGCAGGAGCGCCGCGGGGATTTCTCCGCCCAGATCATGGCGAATCATACCGGGATCAAGAGGCTGAAGGAGCTGATGGACAAGTACGGTCCCGGGGAAGTTGAGGCTTACGGGGAGGCACTCATGGATTATGCCTCATCCATGATGCAGGAAGCCATCTCAGGTATCCGGGACGGGGAGTACTCTTTCACGGATTACCTGGAGGACGACGGTCAGGGGAATTCCAACCTCCCCATCAGCCTTACTCTTGCTGTGGATGGGGATAGCGCCAGGCTGGACTTTACTGCGAGCGCGGATCAGGTCCCGGGGTGTGTGAACGCGGTCCGGGCCATTACCCTGTCCTGCGTACTGTACGTATTCCGCTGCTTACTGGATCAGGAGGTCCCTGCCAACAGCGGATGCCTACGCCCTATTCGCGTGGATACCAGGCCGGGATCCATGCTGGATGCCCTGCACCCGGCTGCTGTGGCCGGGGGCAACGTGGAGACCGCCCAGAGGATCGTGGACGTGGTACTGGGGGCCCTGGCCCGGGCAGTGCCGGAGAAAATCCCGGCTGCTTCCCAGGGGACCATGAACAACCTGGCTGTAGGGGGAATGGAACCCCAAGCGGGCAGGGCTTTTACCTATTACGAGACCTTGGCCGGCGGAATGGGGGCTTCGGAACAGGGAGACGGGGAAAGCGCGGTGCATTCGCACATGACCAATACCCTGAATACCCCGGTAGAGGCCCTGGAGCACGGCTATCCCTTGCGCATCCACGCCTATAGTGTGCGGCGGGATTCCGGAGGCAAGGGTGTTTACACCGGTGGGGACGGAGTGATCCGGGAACTCGAGGTCCTGGCCCCCTGTGAGGTTACGGTCTTGTCCGAGAGACGGGTTGTGGGGCCTTATGGGCTGCTGGGAGGACTGCCCGGCAAAATCGGGGAGAACCAGGTCCGGCTTCAGGGAAAGTGGCATGAGAGGCCGGGAAAATTCCGAGAGGAACTTGCCCCGGGGGACCGTTTGCTTCTCAAGACCCCGGGAGGTGGAGGGTACTTGTCTTCCAGGTAGTACAGCGAAACTTATTATCCAGAGGTCCGAGAATTCTGCAAACAAGCCGTAAAAACTCACTCCAAGGCAGCGTATATCAAAATCTATATTTCTGGTGACCCGATTCCAGGAAATGCTTGAATAGGGACCGTGAGTTTTTTATAGACCTACGATTTTGATGAACGCTGCCTACGTCTCTCACACAGTTTACGCCCAGTTTGCAGAACCCTCGGACCTCGAATACGAGTTGCTGCCATAATAGTAAGGCGGTTTATAGAACCATGGTTATAGAACTAAGTTTCGCTGTAGATGCTTTACTTTATTGGGAACGAATACTAATATAAACTCATGCTAAACAGTATCTCCAGTCTTCAAAGGCAAGTGCAGCAGAATTGCCATGTTTCCGATGCCAACTATAGCGGGACCTATTCGCTGTGCATCCTGCTTTTGCGCCTGCGCAACCTGTATAAGTGGGAAAAGGGTATTCCTCCCTGGCAGGAGCCGGATCATTCCGAGCTTCTTAACTGGGTGGAGGAGCGCGAGGAGTTTTGGCAAAAGCTGGAAGGCTGTTCAGTCTCGGATCTGGAAGTGGACGGATATAGCGTGGACAGCATGGATGCGGAACAGGTCAATTCTCTTTTGGAGGGTACAGGGCTTTTCTACGGAGCCGGGCTGGTAACGGGCATGAAACCCAGCTTTCTCTTGGGACGCCCAGTGGAGGTCCGGGAGCAGGAAGGTCTCAACGTATGTATAGTGGACCAGGAGCTGGCCCGGGATATTTTCAGCGTTCCCCTCATGCGCCAGGGCAACCAGATAGTGGGCAGACGCCAGGCCATGGCCTCCTTGCTTTGGGACGAGGTTTTGGAGCTTCGTTCTTCCACTTGCCAGGCCCTGGCCTTCGCTTTTGAGCAACATGGCTTGAAACTGCACAAGCTCCGAGAGCTCCCGGTCCAGGAAAGTGCTGGCTTTATGGAAGTGGTGGACAAAGAACTTGAGACCTGGGTTTACCATGAAATCGGCGAGGCAGTAGTGGATGTTTTCCCGGGGTGGTTCTGGCAGGAAATGGTGTCCCAGCACGCCAATACCCTGGTGGAGGTATTCGCCAGAGCGGTCAAGGACGTACTTGCTGATACCCATCCCCACGGTCTTCTGGGACATGTAAAAGCCCGGCGCAAAAGCGCCTCACTAGGGTTTTACCTGTGTTTCATGCGGCCCTTGACCAAAACCCTGTATCCGGAGATTACCCAGGCAGTGACCAGTTTCATGCAAAGCCGGAGCTGGGAGGAGATCGAGCGGGCCCGCGTGTCCGGATATAACCGGGCCAGGGATCTGGCCCTGTCCCTGGTGGACATACATGAATCCTCTCAGGGACAGGACGCGGAACAAGTTCGGGACAGGATCGTGCGGGAATTGATCCAACCACTGGGTCTAGCGGAAACCTTGCAGGAGGAGGATGCCGAGTGAGGTTTTTTGGGGGTCCTGAAGCTGTGAGTCAAAAGTAAAAGGTTAAAGGTGAGCAACTATTCACCGGATTTGTTTGGATTGCAGGCATAGCTCGCCCAGGAGAATCTATCCCGAGATCAAACCCACTTCCTTCAGGGCGTTTTGGATTTTTTCCCGGGAAATGGGCTTGGTGATGTAGGCATCCGCCTGCCCCTGAAAAAAGGCCGTGGTAACATTCTTGGTGTCCGAGAGAGCGGTGGTCATAACGGCCTTTACTTCCTTGCCTATGGGAACATCCTTTTCCTTTTCGATCTCCCGTATTCTTTTCATGGCGCTTTGGCCATCCATTACCGGCATCATGATGTCCATAAAGATCAGGTCAAAGGGTTGATTCTGCTCCAAAGCATTCTCAAACGTATCTATGGCCTCTTGTCCGTTCTCAGCGGTATCGCACTGGCAATACTCGGAAAGGATTTTTACCAGGACCATTCTGCTGGTGATATCGTCTTCCGCCACTAGAGCCCGCATAAACTTCCTCCTGTAAAAGATTAAATTCAACCTTTGATCGATTATGTATTTTTTTAATTACTGGAAAGGTAGTAACTAGTCAATGATAGCTATAGGCCGGGAAAGGCAGTGTGCATGGAAAGTTATACCTTGAAGCGGCTGGGAACGGCCGATTTGGTGAAAAAAAAGGTTTCGGATTCAAGGGAGGCAAACCTGTTTGACAGGGACTGGAACGATTTCCGGATCCTACAGTTCAGTAGCTGCTCCTCCAGCCTGGATATGGCCTGGAACCTCTGGGCTGAATCCGAGCTCCTTCCGGGTGATTCGGTGCTCTGCCAGGAGCAGACCACCGGACGGGGGCGGATGCGCAGGGAATGGATCTCTCCCAGGGGAAATATCTATGCTGCCATTTATTTGCCTTCTCCTGGTGATGAGAATGCGGACAGGTTGTTGTCCATAATCGTTGGTTACTGCCTTGTCCGGACTTTGCGGGAAAAAAAGATAGATGTCAGCCTCAAGTGGCCCAACGACTTGATCCTTTCCGATAGGAAGATAGGGGGGCTGCTCATCGAGGAAAGACAAGGCTTTCTTATGTGCGGGATAGGGCTGAACCTTGGGACGTATCCCCAAGAACAGGGACTGCGTGAATCCAGGTTCATGGATGCGGGCTCATTAAGGGAGGTTTGGCCCGGTGCCGATCCCCTGGCGGCATGGGCAGCACTTGTGCCGCGGATTTGTTTCTGGTATAATAAACAATTGTGCGATTTTTCATTATTTGACTTTGTTCGGGAAGCTGAGGCATATTTACTGCTTATGGGACAAAAAATCCGGGTACAGACCCAGGAGGAATGCAAACAGGGGTATTTGCAGGGACTGGATTGCCTCGGGGGTATTGTTCTGGACTGTGGCGGCAAACAGGAGCATATCTATAGCGGACACATCCTTAAAATGTGAGGCTTAAGCAAGAAATTTTGTTTAAGAAAGCCGGGTACCGGAGCCGTGTTTAACGCGTTTTGGCTAAGTAGCCATAAACTCTCGCGGCAAGGCAGTAGTCAGAGTGGTTGTGGGAAGAAATAAAACTCTTTTTGAACTGAATCAGAGGAATATAGGAGATGCAAGCAAAGACTTTTGATCAGGTGGTAGAGGAATTACGGGGTCAAAAAATCCTGGTCGCCAACCGTGGGATTCCTGCCCGGCGTATATCGCGCTCCATAAGAGAGGTTTTCGGTGCTGTTCCGGTGGTGACCGCCACGGACGTGGATAAAACCGCACCATTTACTTATGGGGCCCAGGAGCTCTTGCTTTTGGGGGATGATCCCAGGGGATATCTGGATATGGACAAGATCATATCCAAGGCCAAAGCCATGGGCGTTACCGCTATTCATCCCGGATGGGGCTTTATTTCCGAGGATTTTTCCTTTCCTGCCAAGTGCCGGGAGGAAGGCTTGGTCTTTATCGGCCCGGAATCCAGATCCATGGAGATCCTGGGCAACAAGGTGGCCTTGCGCACTCTGGCCAAGAAACTGGGTGTGCCCGTGGTGCCGGGCTCAGAAGAGTCGGTTACCGTGGAGGAGGCCCTGGATTTTGCCTATGAAATCGGCTTTCCCATCATGCTCAAGGCTGAAGGCGGCGGAGGAGGCAGGGGCATCTACGAGGTTTTCAAAGAGGAAGAGCTGGAAAGGGCATATGACAAGGCTTCATCCCTGGCTCAGGCCTCTTTTGGCAACCCTCGCCTGTACGTGGAAAAACTGCTCACCTCGGTGCGCCATATAGAGATCCAGGTGGCCTCGGACAAATATGGCAACATTTTCGCCTTTGACGAACGGGACTGTACCCTGCAGCGCAACCACCAGAAGCTGGTGGAGATTACCCCTTCCCCTTGGCCAGTGATGAACCAGGAGCTGCGGGAAGAGCTCAAGGAATATTCCCGCAGACTGGTCCGGGAGGTGGGGTATCATTCTTTGTGCACGGTGGAGTTTTTGGTGGATCAGCAGGGTCAGCCCTACCTGATAGAGGCCAACACCCGGCTGCAAGTAGAGCACGGTATCACGGAATGCCGCTACGGCGTAGACCTGGTGGAGGAACAGATCGCCATAGCCCACGGCTCCGAGCTCAGGTTCAATGATAAGGATACCATTCCGGCCAACCACGCCATACAAGTGCGCATCAATTGCGAGGACCCCCAGGATGATTTCACTCCCAACGCCGGCTTGATCACCAGGTATCAGTCTCCGGGAGGACAAGGAGTGCGCGTGGATTCCTGCATATCCTCGGGCTATCACTTTCCCTCCCAGTACGATTCAGCTGCTTCCCTGCTCATAGCTTACGGCCGGAGCTGGCCCAAGATCCTAGGAACCATGGAAAGGGCCCTGGACGAATACATTGTGGCCGGGGTAAAGACCACCATACCCTTTCACCGCAACGTAATGGCCAATTCTGTATTCCGAAGCGGGGATTACGATACCAATTTCATTGCCAATCACCCGGATATTATGACCTACAGGGAGCGGGATCCCGAGGCCCTGCGTCTGTCCCGCCTGGTGGCTGAAATTTCTGCCAAGGGTTACAATCCTCACGTGCAATTAGGGGAGTATAGAACCAGGCACGACAAGAGGTTGGGAAGAATAGAACCGGTCCTGCCCTTGCTTGAGGATGCAGAGGAGGAATCCCCTTATCCCCGCGGGGACAGGGATGCAGTTCTGGATTTTGTCCGGGATTCGGATTACGTCCATTTTACGGACACCACCGCCCGAGATATCACCCAATCCAATTCCGGCAACCGCTTCCGGCTGGCAGAGGATAGACTGATGGGGCCCTACCTGGACAACTGCAGGTTCTTTTCCTTGGAAAACGGCGGGGGAGCCCACTATCACGTGGCCATGATGGCCAATATGACCTATCCCTTTACCGAGGCCAGGGAATGGAACCATTTCGCTCCCAGGACCATGAAGCAGATACTTATCCGTTCCACCAACGTTTTGGGATACAAGCCCTTGCCCAGAAATATTATACAGCTTACCGGGGAGATGATCTGCGAGGACTACGATGTCATCAGGTGCTTCGACTTCCTGAATCATATAGATAACATGCTCCCCTTTGCCCAGGTGGCCATGAGCCACAAGAGAAACATATTCGAACCTGCCATTTCCCTGTCCTATGCCCAAGGTTTCGATATTCCCCATTACATGGGGGTGGTGGAGGAGATAGTTGATCTCATGAGCAAGGCGGCAGGACTGCCCCGAGAAAGAGTGCTTACCAAGTTTATCCTGGGCCTGAAGGATATGGCCGGGGTGTGCCCACCCTGGTTCATCCGGGAACTGGTTTCCCGTATCCGGAATAAATACCCGGAGCTCGTGGTGCACTATCACCGTCACTATACCGACGGGCTGTTCGTTCCTGCAGTAGCGGAAGCAGCCCGGGCCGGAGCGCATATAGTGGACACTGCCATCGGCGCTTCGGTTCGGTGGTACGGTCAGGGGGAAGTCCTCTCCACTGCCGCCTATATCGAGGAGTTGGGCATGAAAACGGATCTGAACAAGGACATGATCCGCAAGTGCAATTTTGTCCTGAAGCAGATCATGCCCTATTACGATCGCTATACAGCGCCTTATTTCCAGGGCATAGATTACGACGTGGTGGAGCACGGCATGCCCGGAGGGGCTACTTCCTCTTCACAGGAAGGGGCCATGAAGCAGGGCTATATTCATCTCTTGCCCTATATGCTCAGGTTCCTGGCCGGGATACGCAAGATTGTGCGCTACCACGACGTTACCCCCGGTTCCCAGATTACCTGGAACACTGCATTTTTGGCTATTTCCAACGTGTACAAGGAAAAAGGGGAGCAAGGGGTGCGCCATCTTCTGAATGTCCTGGACACAGTGGTAACCACTCCGGAAGAAGAACTGGATGAGCAGACCAAGACGGATCGCTTGGAGATCTACAAGCATTCCAATGATGCTTTCCGGAATCTGCTTCTGGGAAGATTCGGCAGGCTGCCCCTGGGCTTTCCCCCGGACTGGGTATATGAGAGCGCCTTCGGAGAGAACTATAAGGATGCCATTGCTTCCAGGACAGAGGAGTCTCCCCTGGCAAACCTGGAAGATGTGGATATTGAAGAGGAAAGGCACAATCTGGCCACGAATATAGCCAGGGATCCCACCCGGGAGGAACTGGTGAATTACTTGAACCATCCCGGGGACGCTTTGAACTGCATTCAATTCAGATGTGATTACGGGGATCCCAATCAGCTCCCCCTGGATGTCTGGTTCGAGGGAATGGTTCCGGAAAGCGAGATAACTTTCGAGGACAGAAACGGTAAGCCCCATGTCCTGAAGATAGTAGATATATCCGCCCCGGATCTGAACGGCATGAGCGTGGTGCGCTATTCCCTGGATTCCGAGTTCTTTACTTACCAGATCCAGGTCCAGGAACCCATTGGTACCGGAAAAGAATCCCTGGAAATGGCTGATCCCAAGAATCCTTACCATGTAGGTTCCCCCAACACCGGGGATTTGTGGGTAATGCACGTCAACCCCGGGGACAAGGTCAAAAAAGGGGAGGAGCTTTTCAACCTTTCCATAATGAAGCAGGAAAAGGCTGTTCTTTCCCCGGCGGACGGCATAGTCAAGCGGGTGCTCAAGTTTGCCGATTACCAGGGTGATAAAAAGATGGTCCCGGTGAAGGAAGGGGAGTTGCTTGTGGAATTGGGTCCTGTCCCAGCTACTTGTTCCAGTTGCGATACCCATATCCCGTTTGAAGGGAGCAAGTTTTGTCCGGAATGCGGGCAAAGATTATAAAACCCTGACCCTGGGTGGGGCCGAGTGTTTGGCCCGGTCTAGGGTCGGGATGGTTTGGCAGGTGATGCCGGCAATTTTAGCTGGAAAATCAACCTGTAAAAAAAAAGCATCTTCAAAGGAGATTTAGGCATGGCAAAATCCGACAAGAAATCCCAAAAACAGAAGGGTAACCCAGAGGCAGAGGTAGCAGAGGAAAGCGTAGACCAAGAACAAAAGCCAGGTAAGGGGGTGGATGAGATAAAATCCCAATTGGTCCTTTCCGCCAACGACATTGTGGAACTGGGTACTGAAGCCGAGATTCTAGTAGGAGGCAAGAACTATAACACCGCTATAATCAACACCATCGAGGACATCCGAGCACCCCAATTTAGAGCCATCTCAGCCGCCGCCTTCCATAAGCTCCTGGACGAAACCAAAGTAAACGCCGCCGCTATCAGGTCCACTGTGGACAAGGAGTACGACGCTATAGACTGGACGGATTCCGAGATTAACGAAGACCCGGATTTTTTGAAAAAATTGGTCCGGAGGATGGCTCTCAAAGTCAAGAGATCCCCTCAACAAGCAGGCACTTCCATTAAGCTCAGGACCTTTATCAATAACGTAGTGGAAGGCTTCGCAGTTTCACCGGAAGGAATCGATCAGCTGCGAAAAAGGTCCGTGCTGGTTCAGACTGCCATTCTCAGCGTGGATTTGCCCCAGGAGGTAGACGAGGCGGTGCGCCAGGCTTACAGGTCCATTTGCAAAGAAGCCGGGATGGATAATGTACCCGTGGCGGTGCGCTCTTCAGCAGCCGGAGAGGACAGCCGCAAAAAGGCTTTTGCTGGACTCCAGGATACCTATTTGAACATTGCCAGCGAAAGCAGTGCTGTGGAGGCCTATCAATGGGACTGCGCCTCTGCTTATAACCTGCGCAGCATGACCTACCGCAGGGAAGCTATCCTGGATGCCGTGTCCAAGGCGGAAGCCACCGGGGACGACTCCATAGCTGCCCAGGCCAAGGATGAATGGGCCATTGAAAATACTTCCCTGTCTGTTTGCATCATGCGCATGATCAACCCGGTAATATCCGGAACCGCTTTCAGCGCTGATACAGCCACTGGCTGCCGGGGTACGGACCGCAAGGACCTGGTGTCCATAGATGCCAGCTACGGCTTGGGAGAGGCCGTTGTGAGCGGTTTGGTCACTCCGGACAAATTCATCGTTTTTAAGCGCGATGACGGTGAGGAAGTGGTAATACGCCAGATGGGCTATAAAGATAAAAAGATCGTTTACGATGAAACTGGGGCCGGTACTAAGATCGAATCCGTAGCTGAGGATCTGATTACCCGTTGGAGCCTTTCCCTGGCCCAGGCGGAATTGGTTGCCAAGGGAGTACGTTCCATCAGCATGGCTTACGACGGGATGATCATGGATACCGAATTCTGTATCGATGAATGGGACCGGCTGTGGTTCGTCCAGGCCAGACCGGAAACCAGGTGGAACGAGGAGCTTGAACAGCATCCCAATACCATTTTCATGAGACGGATGGAGGTGGATGAAAAGGCCTTGGCCAATGCTGAGGTGATCCTGGAGGGCAACGGTGCTTCCAGGGGTGCCGGTCAGGGTACGGTCAAGTTTCTGCGTTCCGCTCTGGAGCTTAACAAGATTAACAAGGGCAATATCCTGGCAGCGGAACGCACTGATCCGGATATGGTCCCGGGGATGCGGATAGCTTCCGCGATTTTGGCTGATGCCGGGGGTGATACCAGCCATGCAGCAATTACTTCCCGGGAACTGGGCATTCCGGCTGTCATCGGCATTAAGAGGCTAGAGGCACTGCGGGCCCTGGAGAGCCAGGAGGTTACCGTGGACGGCTCCCGGGGATTGGTTTACAGGGGCTTGATCCCCTTGGAGGAAGTGGGCAACGATATAGATGTCAGCAAGCTGCCCGCCACCAAGACCAAGGTGGGCCTGATCTTGGCGGATATCGGTCAGGCCATGTTCCTGTCCAGGCTGCGCCAGGTTCCGGATTTCGAAGTCGGGCTTCTCCGGGCGGAGTTCATGCTGGGCAATATCGGTGTCCATCCCCAGGCACTGGAGGCCTACGACAAGGGTTACCTAGAAGAGGTGGTAAACAATAAGTACCGCGAGCTGGAGAACGAGCTCACCAAGGTGGTCCGGGAGCAGCTAACCTCGGGTCTGGTTAGCCTGGATCTGAACCTCAGGAGGTACGTGGGCATTATAACCGGCCTGGAAAAGCGCATGAGTGAGCTCACGGATCAAAAGGGTGCTAAGGGCACGGATGAGGTCTTGGCCATGCACCGTCAGCTCCGGGAGCTGGACAAGAAGCTGGACGAGCATATAGACATGGCTGCCAAGAGGTTGGACGTGCTCAAGACCTCCCTGAATTTGCGGGAGCATATCGCCATCATCATGGGGTACGCGGATCAGTTCCTGCTCCTGATCGGTGATGATCCGGAAACCGCTGAGAAGAGGGAAGCCATTGAAGAAGATATTTCCCGCATTGAGAAGCGGGTCAAGGATGATCCCTTCGTGCAGAGCCACTTGAATGAGATCGAGAATTTAAGGGATGATGTAGCACAGAAGGTGGGGCTCAAAAGCGATATGGATACGGTGCGCAACCTGCCCCAGAATATCCATGATCACCTCATAAGCCGGGGGGTTCGCACCGGGAAGGAACTTTATGTCCAAACCCTGTCCCAGGGATTGGCCATGTTTGCCATGGCTTTTTACGGTAAGGAGATTATCTATCGCACCACGGATTACAAGACCAACGAGTACCGCAATCTCATGGGAGGGATGCTGTTCGAGGACTTCGAGGACAATCCCATGCTCGGGTATCGCGGTGTGTCCCGGGATATCCACGACTGGGAAATCGAGGCCTTTAAATTGGCCCGGGGAGCCTATGGCGGGAAGAACCTGCAGCTTATGCTTCCTTTTGTGCGCACCATAGAGGAAGCCAGAAGCATCAAGCGGTATCTGTCTGATGTGCACAAACTTAAGTCCGGAGAGGACGGACTCAAGATCATCCAGATGTCCGAGATACCTAGCAACGCTATCATAGCCAAGGAATTCATCCAGGAGTTCGACGGTTTTTCCATTGGCTCCAACGACATGACCCAGTTGGTCCTGGGCACGGACCGGGACAATTCCAGGCTGGGACATATCTACGACGAAGAGGACCCGGCAGTTGTGTGGTCCATACTGGTGACCATATTTACCGGCCAAAAGTACGGCAAAAAGGTGGGCTTCTGCGGTCAAGGGGTTTCCAACAGCAAGATCATCCGGGGACTGGTATGCATCTCGGGTATTGTATCTGCTTCCGTGGTCCCGGATACTTACGCCCAGACCAAGGAGGAGTTCGCCAAGACCGAACAGGAAGAGATAAAGCTAGAGGAGCTGGGAAGCTGGCTGCAGACTCAGCACCTGAACCGGCTGCACGAGCTCTTGGAGGAACAAAATTACGAACATATCCTCAAGAAGTACTCCTCTGCCAAGGATCTCATGGAGTGGTACGAGGGCGAGGCCGCGCGCCTGCACGATCAGCTCTACTATCACCTGGGAACCACCAAGGAGGATTTTTACCGCCAGGAACTCTACAAGTTCCGAAATACCTTCCACAAACCGGTTATCTATGCTAACTGGGATTGGCAGACCACCATCGAGGATGCTATGAAACAGGCGGGTTTTTCCACTTACGAGGAGCAGGCAAAAGCCAAAGAGGATTTGTTCCAGAAAGCCAAGTAAACATAAGAAAAAAGAAGCGCGGGGCGTTGTAAAGGGTTCCATGTCCCGCGCTTATTAAAGACTATTGGACAGGATTTTTGGCTGTTCAGATTTTATGGTGGGTCAGAAAACAGAATGCATCAGGAAGATAAACTAATCTTACCCCATATTTACTCCCCGGAAGAGATCAAGGAGCTGTCTCTTCCGGATAAGAATCGCTTGGCACAGGAGGTTAGAGACCTGATTATCAGGGTGGTGTCCACCAATGGAGGGCACTTGGCCCCTTCCCTGGGTGCTATTGAGCTGACCCTGGCCTTGCTGAGCGTGTTCGATCCCAGCCGGGACAGAATAATCTGGGACGTTGGACATCAGGCCTACGCCTACAAGATCCTGACCACTCGCAGGGACCAGTTTCACACCCTCAGAAAGCGGAGCGGGATCAGCGGCTTCCCCAAGCCGGAGGAAAGCGGGTATGACCATTTTGCAGTAGGGCACTCCAGTACCTCTATATCTGCAGGTCTGGGCATGGCAGTGGCCCGGGATATTCAAAAGAGCGAGCACAAGGTGGTGTCCATTATCGGGGACGGTTCCCTGACAGCTGGCCTGGCTTTTGAAGGCCTGAACCAGGCCGGGCATCTGGATCGGGATCTGGTGGTGATCTTAAATGACAACGAGATGTCCATTGCTCAGAATGTGGGTGCTCTGTCCTCGTTTTTGAGCCGCAAGCTGTCCTCTAGATGGATGGTCCGTTTCAAGAAGGATGTGGAAGCCTTTATGCGGCAGATTCCCAGGATAGGGGACGATATCCTGAACTATGCCCGCAAGAGCGAAGAATCCCTGAAGAATTTCTTTACCCCAGGGATTTTGTTTGAGGCTCTAAAATTCAATTACATCGGGCCGGTGGATGGACACAACCTCTCGGATTTGACCCGGATTCTGGGCCAGGTCAAGGATCTGCAGGGGCCGGTATTAGTGCATGTGTTGACCAAAAAGGGCAAGGGTTACAAGCCTGCCGAGGAGAATCCTACCTATTACCACGGGGTGGGCTGCTTTGAGCCTGAAAC
This sequence comes from uncultured Desulfovibrionales bacterium, assembly GCA_964577315.1. Lineage (GTDB taxonomy): Bacteria > Desulfobacterota > Desulfovibrionia > Desulfovibrionales > Desulfonatronovibrionaceae > Desulfonatronospira. The sequence continues at coordinate 15,539 of CAZNYT010000018.1, read as the reverse complement.
CGGCCTGGCCAAGAAAAAGCCCCAGGGAGAAAGCCTGCCCAGCTATACCGGTGTCTTCGGCGATACTCTGAGTAAGTTGGCTGTAAAGGACGATAAAATCGTAGCCATAACCGCAGCCATGCCCGAAGGAACAGGTTTGGGCGAATTTGCTGAAAAGTTCCCGGAGCGTTTTTTCGACGTGGGCATCTGCGAACAGCATGCGGTTACCTTTGCCGCAGGTTTGGCTACTCAGGGACTGAATCCGGTGGTAGCCATTTATTCCACATTTCTGCAGCGCTCATATGATCAAGTCCTGCATGACGTATGTCTTCAGAACCTACCGGTTACCTTCTGTTTGGACCGTGGCGGCATTGTGGGTGAGGACGGTCCCACGCACCACGGCAACTTCGATTTTTCCTACCTCAGGCATATTCCGAACATGGTATGCATGGCCCCCAAGGACGAGGCAGAGCTGCAGCGCATGATTCTTACTGCTGTGCAGCATGAGGGTCCCATTTCTGTCCGGTATCCTAGGGGAGTAGGTACAGGCGCTGAACTGAGCTTTGAGCCCGAGCCCGTAGACATAGGGAGCGGGGAAGTACTCAAGGACGGCGAACACGGGGCGATTCTGGCCATAGGGAGCCGGGTATATCCAGCCTTGGAAGCCGCTCTGGAGCTGGAAAAGGAAGGGTTGTCCCTGGCAGTGCTTAATTCCAGGTTTGTGAAGCCGCTGCCTGTCCTGGAAATTAAGGAACTGGCTGCCAGGTTTAAACATTTCATCCTGGTAGAGGAAAATGCCCTGGCTGGAGGCTTCGGGTCGGCTGTTCTGGAATTTCTTGCGGATGAGGATATGTTAGCAGGACTCAAGGTCAAGCGTTTGGGGATAGGGGACTTTTTTGTGGAGCATGGCCCTCCCAGGGAGATCCGGGAAAGCCTGGGGCTTTGCAAGAACGGGATTAAAAAGGCTGCCCAGGAATTTTTTGTATAACGTAGGGGCGCGATCCATCGCGCCCCCACTTTTTGATGCTGTTAACGAACGTGGCATTCCCCGCAGGCCACGGGTCCAGCCCCTTCATCCTCATGGCAATCCATGCACAGGTTGTGATAGGCTTGCTTCAAGGGAGTCTCTTCATCCGGATCGTCAGGCTCCACTGAATGGCAATCCGAGCAATCCATCCCTATGCTCATATCGGTATGATCCTGGTCCGGTCCGTCATAGTGATGGCATACGTAGCACTTATCCTGCAGATCCGCCATTTCATTGTGCTCGTCATGGGGAAACACCGATGCTGGTCGTTCCTTGGAAGGGAAGGCATCCTCTATAACGTGGGTCATATCTGGAGCCTGAGAGTGGATCGCAGGCGCAAGGAAAAAGATTGCTACTGCAATCGTTCCCATTATGTAAATCAGTTTCTTGGGCATTGTTATACTCCTTGATCTGTTTTTTAAACAGCATCGGGCTTTTGCATATGTTCGTAGATGATATCCCCTAGGAACTTGATTTCCATGTCCAGGCCGTAATGGTGGATGATATCCTCGAGTCCACCGTGACAGTTGTGGCAGGGAGCGACCACTATCTTGGCCCCGGTTGCCTTTAACTGTTCCGCCTTGATCTTGTTGCCGTGGACTCGTGTCATCTTATGCGGGGGGCCACAGTTAATCACCCCGCCGCCTGCGGCGCAGCAATAGTTATGTTCCCGGTTGGGATGCATTTCCACAAAATTGGTGCAAAAGGCCTTGGCCACTTCCCGGCCCATTTCGTGGAGCCCTCTCCCTCGCACTGTGTTGCAGGGATCGTGAAAGGTGCACAGCCTTTTCTCCTGGGTGCCCACCTTGATACGTCCGGCCTTGAGGAGCTCATAAAAGAACTGGATGGCATGGATGATGGGGATGGGGTGGTATTTCCAGCCCAGCCACCGGTTGCCCCGGTCATAGCAAGAGCGGAAAGCGTGGCCGCATTCCCCCATGACAATCCTCTTGACCCGGAGTTGCCTGGCAGTGTCAAAATGCGCCCTCTTAAGCCTGCCCATCATTTCCCCGTCCCCGGTGAACATGCACATATCGCTGTTGTCCCATCCGGGAGCCGAAGGCATGGTCCAGTCCTCGCCACTGGCGTGCAAGATCGCGGCTGCCTGGTAGATGAGCTGGGGCTTGAACTTGGGCTCAGGAGCGATTACGGAGTACATGGTATCTGCCCCTTCCTTGTCCAGAGGGATGCGCAGGTTGGGGAACTCGTCCCGGGCTTCCTCCTCCTGCCACTGCAGGGTGTCCATCCATTGATCATCCTTGAGCCACATCTGATTCATGGTAGCGGAATGGCTGTGACTAGTATCCTGAATGTACTTGGGGGTAACTCCGAGTAAATGGCAAATGCGACGTACGTTGCTCATAAAATACGCGGTGTCGATGCCAAAGGGACAGTATTGGACGCACCGCATGCACAGGTTGCACTCGGTGTAGGCCACCAAGGCAGCCTCGCGGATAAACTCCTTGGAAACGTTGCCATTGTGGCGAATCATTTCCCACAGGGTTCTTTTGACCTTGCCCACAGGGGCGTAACTGGGGTCCCGGTCGTGGGAGAGAAAGTAGTGGCAGGCATCGGAGCAAAGCCCACAATGTACGCAGGTGTCAACAAAGGCTTTCATTCTGGCGCTGTTTTCGGAATAGATTACCCGGTTTATTGTGGGTGCAATTTTGTCCGGGTTGAGGTTCTTTATACCCTCATCAAGCCCGGGGTCTTCAATTTTTTTGGCCATATCGGCGGCTTCAGTCATAACTTTTTACTCCTGTCTTTTAGATCTTACCAGTCCTTGACGTGACGGACATAACCGAACTCTGAGCCTACATAGCTTCTGGTCATGAAGAATTGTAACAGATGGCTCAGCCAGGTGAAGGGGATAGCTATTAGCATGGCATGCCCGGCCAGAATATGTAGCACTATCATGGTTTGATAATCGAATATCTGGTAATAGGCCAAAAGCCCGGTGAGATAGGGTAGTGCCACCAGGATAAGGATCAGAAAATCCTGGAAGCGGGTTACGTACCTAGCTTCAGGAAGAACTATCCGGCGGACAATAAAGAAGACTATCCCGCCCAGAACCAAGAAAGTCATGATCACAGCAGCGGTTTCCGGCAATGTCCACCAACTTATCCCCCAGGCCCGTTCCCACATGATAACATGAGCCAGGGCAAAAATGGGTACCAGTATCAAGCAAATGTGGAAGATATAGGTAACTATGGTCATTACCGGGTTCAATCTCTGATTTGTGGCAGCAAAGGGTATGAGCCACATGACTATGGAGCGCAGGGCGTGTTTTTTGGAGAGATAGTTGAACACCCAAGGATCTCTTTTCTTGGCCATATTGGTCAGGTATATGAACTTACCTATCAGGCCAAGCACGAGAATAAGCAACGAGACCCATACCAAAGGACCTGTAATAAAGTCATAGATTGTATTGTACATGCGCATCCTCTCTTAAAAATCGTTCACATTGGCCACTATACGTTTATAAGTCCCGCCTTGAACACCCCGGATAAGCACATATTGGCTGTCAGGGCTGAAAATCGGATCCCAGCAATGGGAGAATTCCTCTTTGTAGGGTTTGCCGTTTAGCACAATGGTTACCCTTTTCCTCCCCTTCTCCACCTTGCAGCCAATATGCCTGGAATCCGGGCTGAATACCGGAGACCACACCATATCGTACCAGTCGGACCACAGGGACTCATCTGCCATTATAGTCCATTTTTCCCCTTCCTTGGCTGCAGCTGCAGCCCTCTTGCCATCAGGACTGACCGCCAGATCCGTGAGCATGGTGTTGATTTTGACTTCCCAGGGGGAGCCGTCGCATACTATGGTCCATTTGCCGAATTCGGTGGCAGCGATGGCATAGAGGTGGTTCCCGTCCTGGGAGAATTGGTGTTGCCAAAGTTGAACGAACACAGGATTCCAGATCACTTGACCATCCTCGGCCATACCCCATTTGCCAGCCATGCGAATCGGGGCGGCAACCTTTTTGGTCTTGGGGTTGAACCTGGGCTCCCAAACCATGAGGAAGTTTTTTTCCCAGGGCTGGCCGTCCACTACTATGGTGTAATCGTAAAGGCTGCTTCGGACCTGGGCTGCCACGTGCTGACCCTGATGATCAAAGGTGGGAGTCCAGACATTCACAAAATTCTTATCCCAGGATTGCCCATTTACAGCCACGCTGAAGCAGCCTTTCTGGAAGGTAAAGATGTCTGCTTCATCCAGATTTGTAGTTTGAACAACAGCGGCAGTGTTTTTGCCATCCGGGCTGAGAGTGAACTCGGTGGCATTGACATACAATGTTGACCAGGGTTCGCCGTTTACAGCCATGCCGTATTCCCCGTTCTGCTGAATGGCAGCGGCTATTACGTCACCTTCCCCGTTGAACATGGTGTTCCAGATGTAGGCATAGTTCTCTGGCCAGTGTTCTCCGTCCACTGCCAAAGTCCATTCCCCCATCTCCTGTACCAGGCAGGTGAGCCGTCCATCAGGGCTAAAACGTGGGTACCAGGCAATGTCATAGGCGTTTTCCCAGCTCTTCCCGTTGACACACGGCTTGTAACCATCTTCCGTCTTGGCCAAGGTTACCACCTTTTCTCCGTCCAGGCTTACGTAAGGTTCTTCCAGCCATTCAAAACTGGTGTCACAGTTTCTTAGTTTCTGGATAACCTTGACTCCTTTTTCCCAATCCCAATTTGAAATATCCATAGTTTTCTGCCCATTTTTGTTGGTTTTAGGCTATTAGCCATAAATCAAAGTTGATGATTCTGCCATGACCAGTTCTGAGTTTGGTGAAAACTTGTTTAAGAAAAAAGCACATGCCAAAAACCTAACCTCCTTTTAGTTTTAGGGTGTTTTGGTTTCGGTAATTTTCTTTTTATATTTAGTGGATGTTCAGGACACTAATTCAGTAGTACTTATGATTATTGCTAATGCAGAGCTTTTTTTGCAGCGGATGATTGAAAGCTTTGTTCGGTAATGGATGATTAGCGCAATAGAAAAAGAGGTTTTCTGTTTAATTATAAAAAAAAAGTTTATTTGTAAAGTCTTTTGTGAAAAGAATAATTTAAATGTAATTATTCACCAGGAGGATGTGCTTGCAAAAAGTCGGGACAGGAGGAATTTAATGTCTAATTATTTCCATAAACCCTTGTTTTTACTGACTCCTGACACCTGGTCCCTGCGTCTGCAAAAAGGACTTTTTGTAGACGCATCCAGGAGGAGGCGCATGCAAGATTTGTTTTGCAAGCGCAGAAAACGGAAGATATAAGTGATAAAAATCAGAGGGTTGTGAAAGGCATTTCATTGAGCTGAACCAGCTGGAAAATTCTTTGTTGATATATTCACAGGGATACAGTGTCAGGGTGCAAAAAAAAGCCATTCCGGAATATTCCGGAATGGCTTGCGAGTGCTATTGAAACTTCCGTTGGAAAAGGAAATTAGCGTTTCGGCCTGGCTACATTGACCTTAATGGTCCTTCCGCCGTAATCTTGGCCATTCAGGCTGTTAATAGCATCGTCTGCACCGTTTTCCATCTCCACGAAACCGAATCCACGGGACCTTCCAGTCTCCCGATCTTGAATGATCTTTGCTGAACTTACTTCTCCGAATTCGGCAAAGGAATCGCGGAGTTGGGTTTCGGTGGTGCTCCAGGGCAAGTTGCCCACATACAAATTAGTCATAAAAAATGCTCCTAAAAAAATAAAAAAGTTCATCAGCCCAGGCTGCTACCTTTCAGCCTGTTCACATAAACTGATGAAAACAACAGCTATAAAAATACGCATGATTTTATATAAAAGCAAGCGTTTTTTAACTTTTCACATAATCTTTTTTCGCAACTATTCACCAAATCTTTTTTCGTGCCGCGTACCCGGCTCGCGCTTTTCTAGGCTCGGCTTACAGGGCATTCCTGCCCCCACCGGACTCTTAGCTATGTGCACCTTATCAAGTCAGGTGCAGAATAGAGGCTTTTGCTTAAGTCTTATTCAGTGCCTTTTGTGCGGTTCGGCTTCCCCCATAAGCCTCGCCAAGAAAACCGGGGAGCCTCCCGGCCAATGCACGCAAAAAGATCCGGTAGAATAGTTGTCTTTTTTCTTGGTTTTTATTTTGAACTCGTACTCTCAAGATAATAAGGGTCTTTGTAGTTACTTGAGAGTTAAAAGTTAAAAGTTATCAGTTAATAGTTAAAGAAAAAAGACTTGCGATTTCAGGTAGTTATATTCTAAATGCAACTGGACAGTGGAATCTGGAAAAGTGCAATAATTCCAGCATGTTGCACGAGAAATTTTGACTGTCCAGGTAGTTAAAAAACCCGGGAAATCGATTCGATTTCCCGGGTTTTTGAAAGCAGTAACACCCCAGCTGTTGGGTAGGGCTTAAATTTTTACTTCTGTATCCCCAGTTGTTGATACATGGTTTGATAATCCAGGTTCTCATTAACCACCCGGCAGCCTTGATCCACTTTGACAGATTCCCTGAGTTTTGTCCGGTGCAGAATTTTTTCCATTTTTTGGGCCACGGTGTAAGTATCCTCCCGGGCTACGATAATGGGGACTCCCAAAACCTCGGATCTGGTTAGGACAATGTCGTTGGGGTAGATATTCCCGGTAAGTATCAGACAGGGGCAGTTGCCCTCCATGGCCACCAGGTGCAGATCGGAGCGGTCACCACCCACAATTACCGCAGATTCCTTGTTCTTGTGGAAATGGGCCATGAAATTTTCTATCTGCATGGTGCCGATGAGAAAGTTCTGGACTACCTCCTCGGACTTGTTTTGCATGGTGATAAGCTTTCCTCCGAGCTCCTGGGCCAATTGCTTGATGGTAATAGCCTTGAGAAGGGGATCATGGGGGATGATGCCCAAAACGTTTATTTGTCTGTGTTCCAGCATGGGTTTGATATATTCTTTGGCTTCCCTCATATGGGATTCAGGAACGTCATTCAAAACCACTCCAGCCAAATCATCACCCAATGCCTCTTTGGCAGCTATCAGGTAGTCGTAATGGAATTCCTGGCTATAGCGATCCACAAGCACCACCTTGTTTTCCAAAGCGCGGGTGATACTAACTCCGTCCAGATTGCAATACTTGCCGGAATAAAGATAGCTTCCGGAACCACCGACCAACATAAGGTCCTTGTCTTGCTTCAGTTGTTCGTAATATTTCTTAATGTCCTGCATGTAGAGCAGACATTCTCCAGTGTAAGCTTTCTGCATAAAATCCTGAGAAATAAGAACAGGGGTGATCGTGGAAAGATCCTGCTCCAGTCCCAGGAAATTTACAGTGGAGTACGCATCCTCATCCACCCAGTGTCCGTCTATTTCTTTGGGATGTACCCCAACAGGCTTCATGTAACCAATGTTAAAACCGTCCTCCTGAAACTTTTTGCCCAAAGCCAGAGCAATAAGGTTTTTGCCGGAAAATCCGCCTGTAGAGCCGATATAGAGTCCGACCATAACTAACATCCTCCTTATTTTTGTCTATTCCTCCTGCATAATTCTAAAAGCTGAAAAATACAAGTTTGTGAATAAATGAATTATCTATTTGTGCCTTAGTGCTTTTTCAGATGCCAAGCCAAGGGTAGCAGCTATATACTGTAATCAGCAGCTATCAAGTTTAGCAAACCGGATAGGTTAAGTCCCCTGAAAAATGGTCGGTCAATTTTGAGTCCTTGCTCACCAAGCTTCCTGGCTAAAGCTTCTATAAGCTATATCCAGGGATCATGTAAAGTTTAATTTGTTCTTAAACCAAGCGGTGAAAAGGGCTGAAAAGGGCAAGACAAGATCGTTCAGGGGAAGATAAAGTCCTGGATAGGTGCTTTAGCGTTCTTTGATATACCCAGCATCCGGAACTTTTTTCCGGATGCTGGGAAAAAACAGGCTATTCCTGCCCGGACTCCGCATCTGCTTCCAGCTTTTTCAGCCGGGCATAATTGGCATCCACGGTTTCCTGGATGTAGTTGAGCTCGTTCTCTTTGAGATGAGCGAATCTTCTTTGGGTTTTGAGATAGTCACTAACCGGCTTGGGATTTTTGATCCTTTTGGTTATGCTGAGGTTGCCGTCAATTATTTCATACAAGGGGAAGACGTTGGTCTGGACCACCAATTTGGCAATCTCAATGCTTTTTTCCGGCTTACTCCTCCAGCCCGTGGGACACGGGGAGTAAATATGCAGATATGCAGGACCGTTAACAGTCAAGGCCTTTTTGACCTTGTTCATAAGATCCAGATAATAAGCTGGGCTGGCAGTGGCCACATAAGGAATGTTGTGCGCGGCAGCAATCCCGGGCATATCCTTTTTCCAGGTCTGTTGGCCGATGCTCTGGGAGCCCGGAGGAGAAGTGGTGGTGGAAGCACCGTAGGGTGTGGCGCTGGAACGCTGGATACCGGTGTTCATATAGGCTTCGTTGTCCAGGCAAACGTATACGAAATTGTGCCATCTTTCCAAGGCCCCGGACAAGGATTGTATCCCGATATCGAAAGTGGCCCCGTCACCGCCCACAGCTATTATATTAGGGTTTTGTTCCGGGATCCTGCCCTTGCGCTGCAAGACCTTGTAGCCGGATTCTATCCCTGAGGCCACAGCCGCGGTGTTCTCGAAGGCCACATGCATCCAGGGAATCTTCCAGGCGGTTTGGGGATAAGGGGAAGAAATGATTTCCATGCAGCCGGTAGCATTGGCCACTATGGTATTGGGGCCTGCAACCCTCATGACCATTGCCAGAGCCAGGATTTCGCCGCATCCCTGGCAGGCCCTGTGCCCCGCAGAGATCATGTCCTCCCTGGGCATGTTTTTCTGGGTAATTTTTTCAATGTTTTCCAGGGCGTTACTATTTAGCATCGGAATATACCCCCCATATTGTATAGTTTTCATCCAACTGGTCTTCCCGGGCCTGGGTGTACATTTCCCGGAAGTCTCCAGCTGTCACGTCCCTGCCTCCCAGGCCGGCTATGATGTTGTAGATCTTGGGCCTGATGTCCTGGGTGTATAAGAGGGAACGGATCTCCTGGGCCACGGGGCCGGTGTGTACACCTGGGCTTAGTGCCCGGTCCACAACAATGAGTTTGTCCGCGCCTTGGATAGCCTCCAGGAAATCCTGCTTGGGGAAGGGACGCCAGAGGCGGATCCTTACCTGGCCTGCGGATTCCCCGTCTTTTTGCAGCTGCTCCACAGCAGTCATGGTAGTTTCCCCCAAAGAGCCCATGGTTATGAACAGGATCTTACCCTGGGGGTCCCCATTTTTCTCTATGAGTTTGAATTCCTGATTAAACTTTTGGTTCCACTCGTTGAATACTTCCCTAACCACTTCCAGGGAATTCCAGGCAGCGTGTTCTACTTGTTTGCGGGATTCGGTGTAGATCTCGGGCACTCCTACTGGGCCCATTGTGGCCGGCTTTTCCGGATTTAGGGTCAATGCGGGCTTGAAAGGCGGCAGAAATTCATCGATCTTTTCCTGGTCAATGAAGGAAACGGGTTCGATCATGTGGGTCAAGATGAACCCGTCGATGTTGATGCATACCGGAAGCAGAACCCTGTGATCTTCGGCTATCTTGAAAGCGAGAACAGAAAGCTCATATGCTTCCTGACCGTTTTCCCCAAAAATCTGTACCCAGCCGATATCCCGTTCAGCCATGATGTCGCTGTGGTCGTTCCAGATGGAAATGGGAGCGGACAACGCCCTGTTGGCCACGGTCATAACGATGGGCAGCCGCATGCCAGAAGCTATGAAGAGCATCTCGTGCATCAGGGCCAGGCCCTGGGCAGAGGTGGCGGTGTAGGCCCTGGCACCGGAAGCGCTGGCACCGATGGCTGCGCTCATGGCGGAGTGCTCCGACTCCACCGGGATATATTCCGCATCCAATTTTCCATTGGCCACATATTCGGAAAGTTCTTCCACGATATGGGTCTGAGGCGTGATGGGATAGGCTGAAACCACGTCCACGTTGGCCTGCTTGACTCCTTCGGCAATGGCCAGCGAGACTTCCAACCCTGTAGCCTTGCTCATTTTTTCCTCCGTATTAGGTGAGTTTGACAACAATTTATAGTTGCATTTGCTTTTTTTGACCAATCTAGTCCATGGTCATGGTCTTGGCCTGTTTGGGGCACTCATTGGCGCAAATCCCGCAGCCCTTGCAATAGAACAGATCTACCAGGAAGAATCCTTCCTCGCTTTGATAGATGCAAAACTCCGGGCAGTAAACCTGGCAAATGCCGCACTTAACACATGTATCCGTGTCAGTGAGAGGATACATGGTTTTCCAGTCCCCGGTTTTCAATTGAGCGGAATTGCCTGGTTCGGTAATGGCCGTGCCCAATTCCAGTTTTTGCCATGGGTGAAGTGCTTGAATAGCCATATCCTACTCCTGATTTAGTTTGTTAACTCATATGCCTTGGAAAGGGCCTGAAAATTCTTGGGGCCCAACTTGGACCCGAAGCGGTCCATGATCACCTCTTCCATATCCTGGGGTTCCAGGATGCCAGTGGCCTTGAGCAGGGCACCGAGCATGGTGGTATTGGTGATGGGTACGGACAGAATATCCAGGGCGATCTGGGTGGCGTTGACCGAGGCCGCCCGGGGCCAGTTGTTCTTTTGTTCCAGTTCCCCCCGATCCTGGGAGGAGTTTACCACAACCGCTCCGTCTTCTTTCAGGCCCTCAGCCACGTGGACTACGTCCAGCAAGGATGGATCCAGGACCATAACAACGTCTGGCTGATAAATCTTTTCCCTTTTCCGGATTTTTTGGTCGTCCACGCGGACGAAGGCTTGGACCGGAGCTCCTCTTCTCTCCGGGCCAAAGCTGGGAAAGGCCTGTGCGAACTTTCCCTTGGCAATAGCGGCACGGGCCAACAGTTCCGCTGAAGTAACAGCACCCTGGCCCCCTCTGCCATGCAGTCTGATTTCCCACATAATTATTCCACTCCTGAGTTTTAGGGTTAACCTACGTTATCCGCCGCGATCCGACTAGGCCTGACCGCAAGCAGTATTTTCTTGTAACTGATCACCAAATCGTAGTTTCCTGCTTTTTAGGTAAGCGGTAATCAATCGTCGGTCAGGGGCAATTATTCCATGGACAGCATTCCATAGCTGAAAATTGAACAAGAATCTAGGGGTAGAAGTAAATTTATAAAACTCTCCGGGATTATAGTGTGTTATTGTTCTTGTAGGTGGTCAAGAAGGATTTTTCCGCCTCTGAGGTGCCGATAAGGATGAGCTCATCCTCGGGGTTCAGGTCAGTATCCGGTGTAGGGTTGATAATAGTCCCTTTTTCCAAGGATTCTATAGCTATGACGTTGCACCCGGTCTTTGCCCTGAGGTTGCTTTGGGCCAGGGTTTTGCCCCTGAGAGAGAAGGGCACTTTTTCTCGGAAGATATCCAGGCCTTCAGCCACCATGAGAACATTATCCCCTTTGAGGTGGTTTATAATGGTGTTGGCACCCATGGAGGCGTAGGACATGACCAAGTCTGCCCCGGCCTGGTGCAGCTTGGATATGTTTCTGTCCTGGGTGGCCCGGCTTATGATCTGGATATCCGGTCGCAGCTTGCGGCAATAGATGGTGAGATAGATGTTCAGGTTGTCGTCATGGGTGGTTATGATCACGGACGGGGCCTTGTGAATCCCGGCCTGGTTCAGGGTGTGATAATCGGCTGCGTTGCCCAGGACATGCTTTTCCCGGTTTTCCGCAATCCGGGCGCTTCTCTCCACTATGCGGTAATCTATCTCGCTTTCCTGTAGGGCCTGGGCAGCTGCCTTGCCAACTCTTCCTCCTCCCAATATGAGTACCGGGTGAAAAGAGAGGTTGTAGATGCCGTATATCTCGTTGTAGCTTTCCAGCTGTTCCCGGGAGCCGGCCAACACCAGGACAGTATTGGAGCCCAGGCGGGTATCGGGTCCTGGAATGTTGAATTTGCCCCGCTCCCAGATACCCACGATATTCACCCCGGTAGTCTCGCGCAGTTTGCTTTCCTTGACCTGCTTGCCCTCCAAGGGAGTGCGCATGGCCGGGGTCTCAGCTATCAAAAGCTCACCGAAGCGACCGATGACGTTGGCTTGCATGCTTACGCCCAGTACCCTCCTGGCCAGGGCCCGGCCCAGCATCCCGGAAAATTGATAAACCTGATTGCAGCCGGCCATTTCCAGTATATCCACCGAAGCCATGGACTCCGCAGCAGAAATTATCGGGGTGTCCGGGGTCAGTTCCCTGAGTGTGAACACCGCGTTGGTATTGACTTGATCATCGTGATTGAAAAAAACTAGACGTGCCTGATCTGCTCGGGCTTGGCGGTAGGTTGCCATATCATCTAGGTCTCCCAAGAGGATTTTATAGTTTTGGTCAAAGAGTTCCAAAGCTTTTTGTTGGTCCGGGACTATGAGGGTATAGTTATATCCGTATTGGGGTAGCTTTGCGATTAGGGCAGTAGTTAAGGAATCCGGGTTGCTGAGAAGGATATGACCATTGGTGTCCGCGGGCAACTTGCGTGGGGTCCGGGCTTGTTTCTGGGCTTCAAGCCAGGGGGCATAAAAGAAATGGATGAAAGTGAACGGGAGAAGTACTATCAAAAAGAGCAAACCGGACAAAAGGACTAGCACCGAAAACATGCGACCCAGGTCGGAATAAAATGTGATGTCCCCGTATCCTAGGGTGGTCATGGTGACAATGGTCCAGTAGATGCCGTTAGGGAAGGGGTAGTCCCGGCCTTCCCAGGCCATGACAAAGTGAAAGATTATGCTGTATGCTGCAATAATAACTATGAGCACCAGCAAAAATCTGCACAGGAGTGAGATATTGCTCCGGGTGGTTTTTTGTTGGAAAAAAAGTCCCACTATTGTGGGCAAAATTTTCATCAGCTTTTCTTTCATGGCTTTTTCCTCGGAATTTCTTAACTTACAACGAAACTTATTATCCAGAGGTCCGAGAATTCTGTAGACAGGCCTGCGTCGCTCACACAGTTTACGCCCAGTTTGCAGAACCCTCGGACCCAGGGAAAGAGTTGCTGTCATAATAGTAAGGCGGTTTATAGAGCCATGGTTACAGAACTAAGTTTTGTTGTTAAAAAATCTGCTTGATCCCTTCTGGATAATAGCAGTATAAGACATTCAGCTTTCTTAAGAATTTTTTAATTTGGGTCAAGTGGAGAATTATATGCTTTGGATACATCCCGTGCTTCAGGCCTTGGTCACCCTGGTGGCCTTTTACGTGCTTTTTCTGGGCGTGCAAAGGTTTCGCAGGGCCCACCTGGGACACAAGGTGCCCTTTGCCTGGAAGAGACACGTATTCCTGGGCAGGTCAGTGATCATCGGCTGGATTCTAGGTTTGGTTCTGGGCAAGGCAGCTGTATATTACGAACTGGGGATGATGGAGATGTTTCAGGTGCACAGCCAATGGTCCATGATCATGACCGTTTTCATGCTCGTATCATACGCCACGGGCTCAGCCCTGGACAGACGCCCCAAAAAGAGGGTGGCTCTGCCCCTGATTCATGCTTGCAGCGGTGCTGTGCTGCTGGGGATAGCCTTGTATCAGGCGTATACCGGGTGGCTTATCATAGATAACTTTATCTTGCGGTAGAATCCATGCAGGATCTTGTCCCGGAAATACGCAAGCTGGCTGAAGAGCTGCTAAATCGAGAGTGGAAGATGGCCACTGCCGAGTCCTGTACCGGCGGGCTCATAGGATTTCGGCTTACCAATGAACCCGGGAGCTCGCAGTGGTATCAGGGCGGGGTGGTAGCTTACAGCAATGACATGAAAAGGCGTTTGCTGGGGGTGGATCCGGAAATACTGGACAGCTGCGGGGCGGTGAGCAGCGAGTGCGTTTTGAGCATGGCCCGGGGTGCAGCCTCACTTACCCGGGTCCAGGTGACGGTGTCGGTTTCGGGCATAGCTGGCCCAGGAGGAGGCACTTGGGAGAAGCCGGTGGGTCTGGTTTACTTGGGTTGGTGCGTACAAGGAGAAGTGTTCTGGGAGAAAAACCTTTTTTCCGGGGACAGGTCCCAGGTAAGGACCCAGGCGGCTGCCAGAGCGATTAGAGGGCTGGTAGAGTTTTGGGGGATATAGAAGGATGCAACTGCAAAAAGGACTTTTTGCAGTTGCAGGAGTCCTAGCACTATTTCAGTGCCGGGCAAGCAGGAGACCCCTGTGAAACCCCTGCGGGAACTCCTTTGGAGTTGTTTCACGGGGCAAGCAGGGGTCAGGGGTCCCAAGTTAAACCCGTCTGCGACGGAGACCTGCGGTCTGTTTAACTGGGCAGGCAATAAAAACAAAGACTTATGAGTTTGATTTGTTGCTGAATTACTCATGATCCGATTTTTTACAGGCGCACCTAGAAGAGTGGGATTTCTTTATGAGACTTTTTATAGGCATCCCCATGCCTGAAGAGTACAAGAGAATGCTGGGAGACATTCAAAGGGCATGGAAGGACAAGTTCCAATCCAGGCTTACTTGGACCAGGCCTGAAAACTGGCATCTTACCTTGAAATTTCTGGGAGAGGTGGATGAAGAGAGATTGCCTGACCTAAAGGAATTTCTGGATGATTTCAGTTTCCGGGAGCTGACTTTGCAGGCAGGCTCCAGCGGATTTTTCGGAAGCAAGGGGCAGTACCGGGTGGCCTGGCTGGGCGTGGAAGGAGAGGTGCAAAGACTTGCTGAGCTTGCCCATGATATGGATCAGGGCTTGGCCGGTTTGGGGTTTGAACCGGAAAAAAAGGCTTTCAAGGCCCACTTGACCCTGGCCCGGATAAAGAAATTTGTTAAATCCGATCCCTGGAGGGGTTTCTCCAGCTACGTGGACAATATGGATTGGCCGTCTTTCACGGCACAACAGATAGTTTTGTGGCAGAGCAGCTTAACCCCTAAGGGTCCAGAATATAAGGCCCTGAAACGCTGCATTTTATCGCAGCAGATCCACACCTATTCCAGATAATCCCCCCGGTTGAACTTGAAAACCTCGGTAGTGGCCAGTATTTCCAGCTCCTCCACCAGGGACTTTACTTCCTGGGGCTGGGAGTCAAAGCCGGAGGAGTTCTTGAGATCCCGCGCCCCTTGCATGATATGTTCCAGGTGGGAATAGATCTGCTTTAGGCTGGATTCTGGAGAATCCATGTCTGCGGCATAATTTTCCCACTGGTTGAGAAGATTGTCCATCTGATGCATAAAAGAAGGTTCCTGCTGCTGCATGGTTAAAAGGGAACCGCCCAAGGCCTGGGTGGACTGCATCATTTGAGTGCTCTGGGGGGCGGATTTTTCCTTTCCTTGGCTGGTTCCCGAGCTTTGGGAAATTTCCTGCTCCAACATCTGGGAAAAATCCTCTGAGGATTTGTTCCTGGAGGTTTTTTCCAGATTTTGATTGATTTGCTGTTGGTATTCGGAATTGATTTTCATACTCGCTCCTTGTGGGGGAATTTTTTGCCCAGGATTGTTTTCTAAATAATACAAAGCAACTTTCTTGCCAATACCTGTCGGGATAAAAGTTTTACCAGCGGTTATTTGGATCTATCGGACTCTTTTGTTTATAACTTTATGGCTCCAGCAGCACTTCTT
>CAZNYT010000017.1:0-34475 GCA_964577315.1 uncultured Desulfovibrionales bacterium | reverse complement strand
TCCCCAAGGGGATTTGAACCCCTGTCGCCGGCGTGAAAGGCCGGTGTCCTGGACCAGGCTAGACGATGGGGACGCTGCATGCTGGCTGGGGCACGAGGATTCGAACCTCGGCTACCAGGGCCAGAACCTGGCGTCCTGCCACTAGACGATGCCCCAAACTCAAGAAGTTAATCTTATAATTTTCAAGGCTTAGTTTGTCAAGAAAAAATCAGTCATTTACATCAAAATCAAAAACAGGGCTTGAACCACCCCGATGACGAAGCCAAGCACTGCGCCTACAATTTCTATGAACCTGAATTCCTTACGCATTATAGAATAAAGTATTGATTCCAGCTTGTCCATAGAAAAATTTTCCACTTTTTCCTGAACCATCTGCTTAAGGTTCAGGCTGTGCTCCAACTCGCTGGACACCCTCTCCATGAGTTCGGGCAAAAAACGTTCAATTTCCCGAGAGACCCTGTTTTGGAGGGAGTCGCTCACTTTGTCCCCGAAAAGGGCTCCCACCATGGGGTGCAGGGAACTAAGCTTGCGGGAAAGGAAGTTGTGAATGTATTCGTTCAGGATATTCTTGAGCCGGTCCCTGAATTTTTGGTCTTGAATCACGTTCCTGATATCCTGGTGGGAAATCAGCTCTTTTTCCACCAGTTTGCCCAGGTTTTCTGCAAGCTCCTTTTGTCTTTTGGGGAAAACTCCCTGGATCTTCCAGCCCAGGATGTTCACGGGTCGTCTGGGATGAAAAAGGGATTTCACAGCCAGGTAATTGGTCATCCAGCCGATCAGGGCGCCAATAAAAGGGGCGATTATGAACTTGTAGTATTCCATTCCTTGAGCGCTTGAGCAGTTTTTTTGGCCCTTTCCCGGCCAAATCCGGGCACCTGCATAAGTTCTTCCTGGCTGGCACCAAGGATCTTTTGTAGATCCCCGAAATGTTTCCAAAGCTCCTGAACCCGTTTGGGACCCAATCCAGGGATTTTTTCCAGATCGCTTTGAATAGTTTTTTTGCGCCAACTCTTTCGCAGGCTCCCGGAAACGAAACGGTGGGCCTCATCCCTTATTCTTTGCAGGTACAGAAGTTCCCGGGAATTTGCTTTAAAAGGCAAAGGATTTTTACGTCCGGATATAAAGACCTGGTCCCGGCCTTTTCCTTTGCTCCGGGTACTGCTTTTGGCAATGGCAGCCAAGGCAAAAAGGTCTTGCATATTTACTTCTTGAAGAGCCCTCTGCACACTGTGCAGCTGTCCCCGGCCTCCGTCAATCAGCAAAAGATCTGGCCAGGGCAGGGAGGATCTGCTCCTGCGCAGGATGAAATCCCTCATGGCCTGATAATCGTCTCCAGGAGAAACGTTTGGGAGGTTGTATATCCGGTAATCCTGCTTGCAGGGCTCTCCATTGTCAAATACCACTACCCCCATCCTGGTATTTTGTCCGGATTGGTGAGATACGTCTATACATTCGATGCGCCGGGGCTCCTGGGAAAGTTCCAGGCTGCTCGCCAAGGCCGGGAGATGGGCCTCTCCACGGCTTTCTGCATGCTGCAGGCAATTCTCCCTGGCCATGCGTACCAGGCTTTGCAGGCTCTGCCCCCTGGCTTTTGTCAGTTTCACCCTGCCTCCTCGGTATTCGCCAAGCAACTGAGCCAGGGCGGGATCATCCATTTTTTCCGGGAGAACTATCTTTTCCGGGATAAACTTGTCCGGTCCGTAAAATTGGCTGAGCAGGCTGGCTAGGGTTCTGGACATTTCCTCCCTGGATTCGGGATAGTGTTCCGGCCAAAAGAAATTCTTGCTGTCCAGAACCTTGCCTTGGCGCACGAACAACACTCCTATAGCAAGACCTTCCCGGAGGCGGACAGGGGAAAAGACATCCATGTCCCCGGAACCGGGCATAACCACGGATTGGGACTGGGTGGTTTTCTGGACCGCCTGTATCTGATCCCGGAGCAGGGCGGCCCTTTCGAAATTAAGCTCCCGGGACGCCTTTTGCATCTCCTGTTCCAGCCCCCGGATAAGCTCCCGGGATTTTCCGGAGAGAAACATTTCCAGCCTGCGAACCTCCTGGTGATAATCCTCTACTGGAACCTCGAGGCAGCAGGGTCCGGGACAGCGCTGGATATAGTACTGCAGGCAGGGACGCACCCGGTTCCGGAATTTCTTTTGACCGCACTTGCGCAGAAAGAACAGCTTGTTCACCACTTTCAGGGTCTGCCTGGCGGCATGAGCAGAGGTAAAAGGACCGAAATAAATTGAACCGTCCTTGCCTGCCTGACGGGTCAGCTCCAGGGCAGGGTAGGGCTGGGACTTGTCCAGGCGGAAGAGTACATATTGCTTGTCGTCTCTAAGCACTATGTTGTACCTGGGCCGGTGCTTCTTTATGAGGCTGGATTCCAGAAGCAGGGCCTCTTTCTCGCTCAAGGTGGTGATGTATTCCACATTATGCACCTTGGTGAGCATAACCCTGGTCTTGGAGGATTGGTCCCGGGAGTGAAAATAGGAACCCACACGGCTGCGCAAGTTCTTGGCCTTGCCAACGTAGATGAACCTGTTGCGTTCATCCTTCATGAGGTAGACGCCAGGGTTCTGGGGAAACTCCAAGGGATTGTACTGGTAATTCATGGAACTCGGGGCAAGATTGTGGTGAATAATTGCGTTGTCGGTATATTTTTTCCAGGCATAGCTAACTGATAATCCAGGATTAGTCCAGTGTACAGGGTATGGAGGAAAATCATGCCCTGAGAGATGCGTCTGCAAAAAGCCCTTTTGTCCCGCACCTACTTTGAGGTGCCTATAAACCCAAATTGCTATGTGTAACAATTCCAAGTAGGTGCGGGGCAGAGATAAAAAGTCATAGAAATCAAAGAGTTAAGATATTAGGAGATAATTATTATAGCCAGGATTTCGAGTTTTTGCAGGCACGTCTTAGAGGCTCGGCCTTGTTTGTCTGGTGTCCTGAAAAGCTTTGAGTAAAATTTAATGCAATTATTGCCCATGTTTTACGATTTGGTGAATAGTTGCGTATCGAGAAAAATATTTTACATCCGGTTTTCTTTTTTATACATAATTCATAGGGCACAATTTATCCAACAGCTGTTAGGCTCGAAAGAATAACAATCTTTGCAGGTTAAAAAATTAAAAGGGAGTTTGCGGTCATGAAGGAAATCAAGCAGGACGTATTCAGGGCCTATGATATACGGGGAGTAGTGGATAAGGACTTTGATCCGGAATGGGTTCAGGTTTTGGGGCAGGCCTGTGGCACCTACTTCCGCAATCTGGGTCTGGATCAGGCGGTGGTGGGCCATGACTGTCGGCACAGTTCACCGGAATACCAGAAAAGGATTATCCAGGGCCTAACCAGCACAGGTATTGACGTGATTTACCTGGATATGGTTGCCACGCCCCTGTTTTATTTTGCCATAAAAAAGTTGGAAAGAAGTGCCGGGGTCATGATTACCGCCAGCCATAATCCGCCGGAATTCAACGGGTTTAAGGTCTGGGCCGGGGAAAGCACCATTCACAGCGAGGAAATTCAGAAGGTGTACCGGATAATGGCCTCCCAGGAATTTTCCCAGGGCAGCGGGGTAGCGAACAAGGTGGATATCGAGCCTATGTACCAGGAGTATCTGGCAGCCCAGGGTACTGTACAGACTCCGGTCCGGGTGGTGGTGGACGGAGGCAACGGGTCGGCAGGAGAACCCTGCGTCCAGGTCCTTCAGAACGCCGGGGCAGAGGTTATCCCCATATACTGCCAACCGGACGGGAATTTTCCCAATCATCATCCGGATCCCACTGTGATGAAGAACAACCAGGACTTGGTAGCCACGGTAAAGCAAAATCAGGCCCAGCTGGGAATCGGTCTGGACGGAGACGGGGATCGCATCGGAGTGGTGGACGAGCAGGGGAACATGATCTACGGGGATCAACTCCTGGCCATCTACGCCCGCGAGGTTCTCAAGGAACATCCTGGAGCCACGGTCATAGGCGAGGTTAAATGCTCCCATCTCATGTTCAGCGATATCCAGAAGCACGGCGGCAGGCCCATCATGTGGAAAACCGGGCATTCCCTTATCAAGGCCAAGATGAAGGAGGAAAATGCCCTTTTAGCCGGGGAGATGAGCGGTCACATGTTTTTCGCGGACCGTTATTACGGCTTTGACGATGCCATATACGCGGCCAGACGCCTGGCGGAGATCGCCGCCAAGAAACTGGATGTGCCGGTAAGCACCTATCTTTCGGATTGGCCCAAGACCTATAACACCCCGGAGATACGCCTGGATTGTCCGGACAACATCAAGTTCCAGGTGGTGGAGCAGGCCCAGGAGTATTTTCGTCAACAATACGATATCGTGGACGTGGACGGGGTCCGGATAACCTTTGATGATGGTTGGGCGCTTTTACGGGCTTCCAATACTCAGCCCGTGCTGGTTCTTAGGTTCGAGGCAGAATCCGAGTCCAGGCTCCAGGAACTTCGGGATCTAATTGAAACACCTTTGCAAAGGTGGATCCAGGAATTATCTTGATTCGGCCTAGCTTAAAAAAGGCCGTCCCCGCCATTGGGCGAGGCGGCTGGAACAATTCTTCTCAAGGCAGTCACCGAGGATAAATAAATGGTTTTTATGCCGCGTCCGGGAGCTTCCAGTCTAAACGCGACAATTCGGATTTTGCTTACGGTGCTGCTCTTCGTGGGCGTGGGATACCTGTTTTGGAAAAACTACGAGCGTTCCTTGGACCTGATCTTTTC
Source organism: uncultured Desulfovibrionales bacterium (assembly GCA_964577315.1). Taxonomy (GTDB): domain Bacteria; phylum Desulfobacterota; class Desulfovibrionia; order Desulfovibrionales; family Desulfonatronovibrionaceae; genus Desulfonatronospira. The sequence goes on along the minus strand of CAZNYT010000017.1, from coordinate 29,741 downwards.
TGAGAATCTAGTGGTAGACGAGACCAATACCTTGAGTTCAAAGCAAAGGGAGGAGCTTTCCAATATTTCCGCCAACCTGGAGGAAAGATTCGGCTTTGGAGTGCGCATCCAGGTTTTTGATCAGGATATCTCTGCTCCGGAACCAGACACCAGAAAAATCTTCATAGGGTTGAGCCCGGAGCTCCAGGAATCGGAAATCGTATGGCCCCCGGTTTTGAAACAAGCCTTGCCGGGTGCAACCGTACAGGAACTGGAAAACAGGCATTTTGCCCGGTACTGGCCCCATGATTGGCCGCGGGGATTGTATAGCGCCCTGAACAAGTTGGGAGAGGAGCTTTTAAAAATTGAGCAAGAGTAACCCCAAGGTGGTGGATATCTATACAGACGGGGCTTGCCTGGGCAATCCAGGTCCCGGGGGGTACGCAGCCATATTGAAATGGGGAGACATGGAAAGGGAGATCGTGGATAGCTCTTCCCACAGCACCAACAACCGCATGGAGCTTTCCGCTGTCCTGGCCGGACTCAAGGCGCTTAAGCATCCCTGTAGGGTACGCATTCATACCGATTCCAAGTATATTTCCCGCGCTATCAACGAGAATTGGCTAAAGAAATGGGAAAAAAACGGTTGGAAAACCTCCCAGAAAGAGGATGTCAAGAATCGGGATCTGTGGGAGGAATTGCTGGCATTATTGCGGGAACACGAGGTGGAGTTTGTCTGGGTGCGCGGTCACAGCGGGGACGAATACAACGAACGCTGCGACCGATTGGCCAGGCAGGCGGCTAGGCAGTAGCCAGTGGTCAGGTGCTGCTGAAGTTTGTGATTTGGTGCTAGGAATATAAATTTTCCTTGCTCTGGAAAAGGAGGATATTGTTGAGCGGTTATCCGGCATCGGAAAGTATGCAGTATTTAGAGGTGCTGCAACAAAAACTGGGATATAGGTACAATGATCCTGACTTGTTGCTGCAAGCCCTGACACATAGCTCCTATGCCAACGAGAGGCACTTGGAACACAACGAGAGGCTGGAGTTTTTAGGGGATGCGGTCCTGGAGCTTTCTATCTCCAACCTTTTGTTCTACAGCTTTCCCAAGGCTGCTGAAGGGGATATGACCAAGCTACGCGCCTCTTTGGTGAGTGAACCCACCCTGGCTTATGTGGCCAGGGGGCTCAATTTGGGCCAATACATCCGTTTGGGGAAAGGGGAGGAACAACAAGGCGGCCGGGACCGGGACTCGGTGCTTGCTGATACTCTGGAAGCGGTTCTGGGCTCCATGTACCTGGATTCCAGCTACAACGAGTGCTATGAATATGTGATCCGCCTGTTTGAAGACTTATTACCCGAGCAAATCGATGTTCTCAGTAATTCCAAGGACTACAAGAGCAGGCTGCAGGAGAGCACCCAATGCCTGTTCAAGGCCAGGCCGGTCTATACTTTGATAGACAGTTATGGCCCAGAACACGAAAAAACTTACCTGGTGCAAGTGGAGCTGCCCAACGGCTCCCGCATCCAAGCCCGGGCAAGCAGCGTGAAAAAGGCTGAGCAAAGCGCCGCGGACAAGGCCCTGAAGCACTTGGGCAGCCTCACCCGGGACCAAGAGCAAGCCCAGGAGATCTAGGCCTGCCTTAATGGTCAAATACCTGTACTTGGCCCGCACCATTTCTGTTGTACCCTCTCATGAATATCCCCGGATGAGCTGCACTGCCATTTCGGTCAGGGTGTTAGCCTGGCTTAGCTTGGCAGTGGATGGCTGGAACCGGATTTGGTTGCGGGTAAATCCCGCCATCTCCTCTGCCACGCCTCCATCCTTATAGTTGCCATATCTTCAGCAATTCAGGTGCCACATAAAAAAGATGCAGGCAAAAAGGGAAAAAATTGCCTAGCAGGTAAGCAAGGCGAAGCAGTACTATTGCCGGATAGTGTGCCTGGAAAAGAATTACTTTCCGCAAAGGCTGGTAGTTTTGAAAAGAGTTCCTAGCACTACGAGGAAACTTGGCAGGGTTCTGCAAACTGGGCGTAAACTGTGTAAGCGACGTAGGCCTGTTTGCAGAATTCTCGGACCTTTGGATAATAAGTTTCGTTGCTAGCCTGCATTAAATTTTTTGGTGTAAGTCTGGGTAGTACTGGTTGGGGACTTTTGAAGCAGGGAACGCTCCTGACCGGGAAAGAGACGCTAGTAGTGATCCGGTGAGCCACTCGGCGAAAGCACTTAAAAGAATCGGTGAATAGTTTAGCTCAAACATGGTGAAGTAGTTGCCCTGGAATAGATATTTCTGGGCAAGGGTAAAAAATAGAAAAAAATATAGGGAGATACGCAAATTTGGCCTTGATTTTGCTAGAGATATTACAAAACGGTATACTAAAGGAGCAAAACCATGCGCCAAAATCAAGCCATTTTTTACCTGGTAAACATATCCAGGGAGCTGCAAACCGAGATCCGGAACAATCTCCCCGAGAATACAATGGTTCGCGAGGCGCAGAACCTGAACCTACAGCTTCACCAGAACAGCAAAGATTCCAGCGTGGATATTTTGTTCATGAGTCCAGAACAATGGCAAGATTTAGACCAGGCTCTCAAGGATGATGTTGAGGCACAAGACCGGCAATTGGTCTTGGTTCTGGAGCAGGACCAGGAATACCCGGACCAGGATCTGCCCGGGTCCTTCTTGGGATATTTAAGGTCTCCACTTACTTATGGAGCCCTGAAGAACATCAGGGACAAAGCCGTGGAGGTTAAGCAATTATATTCGGATCTGTACATGATGGCCAAAGAAATCGCCCTGGAGAGGGAACTTTTGGCTCGCAAAAATACCCAGCTGGAGTTCCTGAATCGGATCCTGGGCGAGGTTTCCCAGACCTTGGACCTGGAGGAGATTTTGCAGATAGCCAACAGGGAATTCGCCTCATTGTTGGATACTAAGGGGTTGACCGCAATATTTTGGGACCAGGTCCAGGAGAACCTACAAGCGGAGATCTATATCCCCAAGGGCATGAACCCAAAGTTGAGCCGTAAATGGATGGAATACCTGTTGGAAGTAATGCAAAGGTTTGAGGGACAAACTCCTGAGCATTACCATTCCCTGGCGTTGTCCTCCGAGGACAATAAATTGAGTCAGCACCCCAACCCCCATAGGCAAATCTTGCTGCCCCTGCAGTACCGTGAGAAAACTTTCGGAGCCCTGGTTTTGGTGGGGGAGAAAATCTTGAGCTTGGGCAAGGATCAGAGGCAGATCATAGACAGTGCCAGCCAACATCTTGCCCTTAGCATACGTAACGCCCTGAAGTATAAGGCTGTCAAGCATGAGGCGGATTTTGACGGTTTAACCAGCATCCATAATCGTCAACACTTTGACAAAAAGCTGCGCCAGGAGCTTAAAAGGCATCAGAGGTTAGGACACAGTCTAAGCCTTATTATGCTGGATCTGGACCACTTCAAGCAATTAAACGATTCTTACGGGCATGTCACAGGGGACATGGTTCTAAAGAAAATTGGGGACATTCTAGCAGAAACGGTGAGAGAAACGGATTTTCCCGCCAGGTATGGAGGTGAGGAGTTCGTGGTAATTCTGCCCGAAACCACGGAAGAACAGGCTTGGTTCTTGGCCCAGAGACTGCGCATAAAAATCAGTCAAACCGTTTTCACCTACGAGGACAAAAAATTCAGTATCACTGCCAGCTTAGGGGTGGCCTCAATGACTCCCGGTCCATTAACCCCGGAGGAAAAGCTCTTGAAGCAGGCGGATCAAGCCCTGTATTTTTCCAAGGTAAGCGGTCGAAACATGGTTTGCACTTCTGCGGAAACGTGCATGGAAAAACTTGCTTCAAATTGAACCCCATCTTTTTCCGGCATTAGCCCAGCCTCTCATGATTCGGCTCAGGGGGGCTGGGCTCTCATGTTTTGTAAAACATGGTGAATAGTTGCCATGTTTCTATGTATCTGTTCTTGTATTCCACAGAGCCCACCAGGTTGACATTTCCTTTTTTATCAGCAAAATTGTTCACTTACAGGTGAATATGTATTCGCCTCGTCTTACGGGCCCACTTTTGGGTAGCTGGATTTATACTTTTCTCTGGTAAAAGTGCTGGGCTGTTCTCTTGGCAACGAAAGCTGTAACCCCATTTTAAACCCTTCTTTTGAATATTATGAGTTCTTTTGTTTTTGAACTGACCCGGGAAGAAAAGGATTATCTCAAGGAGCTGGCCTTTCTTAGCATAAGCTCCAAGCTAGAGGGATACGAGCCAGATTTTCCCGACCCCCCTAGCACCAAGCTCCAGGAACATTTGGGGGCTTTTGTTACTCTTAAAATTCAGGGGCAGTTGCGCGGCTGCATAGGCCATATCATTGGGGACCAACCCCTTGGGAAAACCATAATCAACATGGCTAGGGAGGCGGCTTTCCGGGATCCCCGTTTTCCTCCTCTTAAGGCTAGGGAATTTGAATCCCTGGAATTGGAAATCTCTATTCTCAGTCCTTTAGAGCCAGTACCTGACATAGAGCAGATTGAGCCGGGAAAACACGGCCTTGTGATACGCAAGGGTCCGCATTCCGGCCTGCTTTTGCCACAGGTGGCCCAAGAGATGGGTTGGGACCGCCAAACTTTTCTGGCACATACCTGTCAAAAAGCCGGATTGCCATCAGATTGTTTTCAAGATAAGAACACGGAAATATATTGGTTTCAAGCCGTAGTGTTTTAGCCTGAAATTGAGAGGACTATATGAAAAACTCCAAGTCCCAGGGGGGCAACAACGATTTGCAGATCTCCTGTTTCTATCTCGGCAAGGCCATGTGCGGGATAGATATTAACCTGGTCCAGGAAATCAACAAGCAGCTGAATTTTACTATTGTTCCCCATGCCCCGGAATACGTCCTGGGAATCATGAATCTGCGCGGCAAAATAGTGACCATAATCGACCTGGGTAAAAAGCTGGGGCTCTCGGAAACCCAGTTTACAGACAGCACCCGGATTATAATCATCGAATCCCAGGAGGAGTACCTGGGGCTTTTAGTGGACCAGGTAACTGACGTGGTTACTACTGACTGGGACCATGTCTCCTCTCCACCCTCCAACATCAAGGGCTTAAAGGGCAGGTTTTTCCAAGGCGTTTACCAATCCAAAACTAAGTTGATAGCCATTTTGGATATCAGCGAAGTGCTGGGGAACGAGTAGTTTTTTTGTCCTGCAAGGCCTGTTTGCTGTCAGGAGTCCTTTCCAATCCAACCGAATATCATTGCCGGGTTAAATAAATGTCCCACGGAAAAAAGCGCAATCCCTTGATTCTGGTTGTGGATGACGCCCATATCAATCGCAAGATGCTGCACACCATGCTGAATAAAGCCGGCTACCATACCCTGGATGCTGAGAGCGGCATGCAGGCCCGGGATCTGGCCAGGCAGCACTTGCCGGATTTGATCCTGTTGGATGTCATGATGCCTGAGGAGGACGGTTTCGATACCTGCAGAAAGCTGAAACAGGATCCCAAGACCCAGGATATTCCCATAATTTTCATTTCCGCCCTGAACGACACTGACAATATAGTGCAAGGCCTGGAGCTGGGGGGAGTGGATTATGTAAGCAAGCCCTTTGCCCAACCCGAGGTCCTGGCCCGGATACGGGTGCACCTGGAACTCAAGTTTGCCCGGGAGAGGCTGATAGAAGCCCAAGTGCAAAGGTTCGAGGAACTGAGACAGGCTCAGGAGTCTTTTTTGGTGGACCCGGTGAAAATGCCTGAAGCCCAGTTTAGCTACGTATATCAGCCAGTATTGGAAGCAGGAGGGGACTTCCTGGATGTTATTCAGGCCGGGGAGGACAAGCACGTTTATGTGGTAGCTGATATCAGTGGACACGATCTGGGCACCGCTTATATAACTTCTGCCCTGAAGGCTCTCTTCGAGCAGAACCTCAATCCCTACACCCCCATGCCCGAGGGTCTGAAAATGATCAATGCCGTGCTCAATCGCATCCTGAAACCCACCCAACACTTGACAGCCAACTTTTTAAACATTGACCGCAGTCATAACAGCTTGCTCTTGTATAATTCCGGACATCCGGCACCTATCCTGGTGGAAAAAGCGACCGGCCAGGTACAGACATTACAAGCCTGGGGAGACGTGTTGGGACCATTCGAACAGATAGAATTGGGTTCTCTGGAAAAAAAGGTCCAATCCGGAGACAGGATATACCTTTACACTGACGGGCTCGTGGAACACTTTGGGGCTAACTTTGTATCCAGGCAAGAGGGGATAGAGAAGTTGAGCCGGGCTTGTGCCCAGGCATCACAATATTCCTTGCAAGAGTCCCTGAAATACGTTGTGGAGCAGATATGCCCGGACAAATCCCTTCTTCAGGATGATGCGGTTCTCTTGGTCACGGAGATATAATGCCCGGGGAATATTTTGTGAACAACAACTCCTTGCAATGCAGTTTTCCTGCTGATTTGGCCGAGGTGGAGAAGGTACTGGAACACCTGGGATCCATTCTGCCTGCAGGCAAGGACAAGAAGGTTTATTTCAATACATGCCTAGTTTTGCGCGAGGCTCTGAATAACGCTATTATCCACGGCGCCTGCCAGGATCCCTCCCTGGAGATCTTCTGCCACATCAGGCTGGAACAGGACAGGATGCATTTGATGGTGCACAGCCCCGGCCCCGGTTTTGATTGGCAACAGTGCTTGAACAAGGACTTGTCCGAATGCCCCTCCCAACATGGTTGGGGAGTTTACCTGATTCAGAAATATACCCAGGGACTCAGGTTTTCCGATCAGGGCAGGCGTCTGGAATGCTGGATGGACTTGAATTCCGGTAGCGATAACCCCTGTTGATTTTTTAATAATCACTTATCTGGAGATAAAAATGGATCTCAAGGTTATGGTAGTGGACGATACCGTGGTCTACCGTAAGCTGTTAACTGATGTGTTAGGTGAGTTTTCCAAGGTGGAAGTGGTGGGTTCCGCCAGTAACGGCAAGATTGCCCTCAGTCGCATAGACACCCTGAAGCCGGACTTGATCACCTTGGATGTGGAAATGCCTGTAATGGACGGGGTGCAGACCCTGGAAGAGATCCAGAAGAGAAAGCTGGATATCGGCGTGATAATGATCAGCTCCCTGACCAAGAGAGGGAGCGATGTTACCATGAAGGCCCTAGAGCTAGGCGCCTTTGACTTTATCGCCAAGCCGGACAAGGAAAGCAGGGAAGAAAACAAGAAGGCAATAAAAGAAGCACTTGCTCCCCGCATAAACCATTTCCTGAAGCGCTGGGACTTTCAGAAGGCCTTGAAGGGGGACAGGCCCAAGAAAGAACAAAAGAAGGAACAAAAGAAGGCCCCGACAAAAGTTTCCAGGGAACCCTCTAGTACCAGGTCCGCATACGAAAAATCCGAAATCGTTGCTATTGGGGTTTCTACAGGCGGTCCCAACGCCTTGACCAAAATGCTGCCCTCCCTCCCGGATAAACTTGGGGTGCCGGTAGTGGTGGTCCAGCACATGCCCCCGGTGTTCACCAAATCCTTGGCTGAAAGCCTGGACCAGAAATGCTCCCTGCGGGTTCAGGAGCTAAGGGATGGTGAGGCCCTGAAAAAAGATACTATCTATATTGCCCCAGGAGGGTATCAGTCCAAGATCGTTACCGGGGCCAATCAGATCAAGATGTTCCGGGTGTTAGACGATCCCCCAGAAAACAACTGCAAGCCATCCGTGGATTACATGTTTCGCTCCGTGGCCAGGGAATATCAAAGCAAGGTCACCGGGGTGATCATGACCGGTATGGGTAATGACGGCACATTGGGCTTGAAAGTAATGAAGTCCTTCGGAGCAGTAACCATAGGTCAGGATGAAAACTCCTGCGTGGTATACGGGATGCCCAAGATAGCCATAGAGTCCGGTGTAGTAGATATCGTAGTCCCCTTGGACAAGATTGCCTCTGAAATCTCCTCCACAGTCAAGAGATGAAAATAACCCCGGAAGAACTCAAGGCTCTTTCCCAGTATATCTACAATGTTTCCGGGATATATCTGGATCAGAGCAAGGCTTATCTCCTGGAATCCAGGCTCAAGCCTTTGATGAAAGAGGAGAAACTCTCCAGTTTCAGCGAGCTGTACTACAAGGCCAAAAAGGATGCCTCCAAAAAATTGGAAAAGGCCATCATTGACGCGGTTACCACCAAAGAGACCCTATTTTTTAGGGACAGCGGGCCTTTTGAGGTCTTTAAGCACAAAATCATTCCGGACTTGGTAGATGCCCGGGCCAAAAAGACACCTAAATCCATGCCGGTAAAACTGCGTATCTGGAGCGCGGCCTGTTCTACAGGCCAGGAGGTTTACAGCATAGCCATTGCGCTCAAGGAAATCTTGCAGGATATGAACAAATACCAGGTCACCATCCTGGGCACGGATATCTCGGACGAGGCTATCGCCACGGCTAGTTACGGCAAGTACAACAAGTTCGAAATCGAACGGGGACTTAGCCGGGATAAGCTGGAAAAATATTTTTATCCCACCCAGGACGGATACTGGCGTATCAAGGACGAAATACGGGCCATGGTCAATTTCCGCAAGATAAACCTAATGCACCCTTTTACCGGGCTGGGCAAGTTCGACGTGATATTTTGCCGGAACGTAGCCATATATTTCAAGCCCGAGGACAAGAAAAAGCTGTTTGAGCGCCTGGCAAGCGTTATTCAGCCGGACGGGGCCCTGATCATAGGTTCCACAGAGTCCTTGTCCGGGGTTACCAATACCTTTGTACCCAAGAGGTATTTGCGCTCCATATACTACCAGTTGGCCTAGCCTTTCTGCACCATTTCCCGGTACCTGGTAAAGAAGTAGCGGCTGTCATGCGGCCCGGAAGCAGCCTCGGGATGGTACTGAATACCCATTATGGGTTTAGTCTTGTGCCTGAATCCTTCCAGGGTCCGGTCGTTGAGATTGATATGGGTCTGTTCCAGGAAATCCAAGTGATCTACCTGGACGCAGAAGCCGTGATTCTGGGAGGAGATTTCAATTTTCCGGGTGCTTAGGTCCTGAACCGGGTGGTTCATGCCGTGATGTCCGAATTTGAGCTTAAAGCTTTTTCCGCCCAGGGCCAGCCCCAATATCTGATGCCCCAGGCATATTCCGGCAATAGGGTACTTCTCTAAAAGTTCGGATACGATATCCATGCTTTGGGATATGGCTGCCGGATCCCCGGGTCCGTTGGAGAGAAAGACGCCGTCCGGGTTGACCCTGCTTACCTGCTCCGGGCCGAAATTCCAGGGAACTACCAAGAGCTCCAGGCCCTGTGCCTTGAGGAGCCGTAGTATGTTCCATTTGATGCCGTAGTCGTAAACCAGGACCCTGGGGCCGCCATCCGGCCAGTCATAGCTTCCGTCCGAATTGATTTCGGCTTGCTTGGGCCCTTCTTGGGTCCACCTGAAAGGCTGGCTGCAACCAGCCTTTTCAGCCAGGTTAAGCCCTTCCATCCTGGGGATTTCATTGGCCCTGCGCACCAGCGCAGCTGGATCCTCCTCCCGGGTGGAGATAAATCCCCGCATGGCTCCGCGTTTGCGAATATGAGTGGTCAAGGCCCGGGTATCTATGCCTTCCACTCCCAGTACCTGGTTTTCCTGGAGATAATCCGGCAAGGACTTGGTAGCTCTCCAATTGGAAGGTGTCCGGCAGCACTCCTTGGTAATGAATCCTGCCACCTGAACCTTTTCAGATTCCATGTCCTGGGGATTGATCCCGTAATTGCCCATCAAGGGGTAGGTCATGCATACCAATTGTCCCACATACGAGGGATCGGTAAGGATTTCTTGGTATCCGGTCATCCCGGTATTGAATATAACCTCTCCCTCTGCTTCTTCTATTCCGGTAAAGGAATGTCCTTGAAACCATGTTCCGTCTTCCAAGGCCAGTATAGCTCTCATACCTGTTGCTCCTGAATTATTCGAGTAACTTTAGAAATATCTTCCGGCACATCCACCCCGCGGCTGCAGTACTGGGTTAAAACCACATGGATGGGGATGTCCGCTTCCAACAGCCTTAATTGTTCCAATTTTTCAGCCTTCTCCAAGGCACTCATGCCCAGCTTTTGGAATTTTTCCAGGCAGTCCATACGGTAGGCATAAAGGCCTATATGGCCCAGAACCGGGTCCTGAGCGCTGTGGCTGAAAGGTATTTTGCTCCTGGAAAAATACAGTGCCCGTCCGGTTTGGGACACCACCACCTTGACCAGGTTGGGGTCACTGCTCAGGGAGGGATCGATTTTCCGGGCCAGGGTGGTTACGTTTATCTCGTAAGCAGATACAAAAGGCTCCAGGAGTTGGTCAAGCATTTTTGGTTCCAGGGCGGGCTCATCCCCCTGGATGTTGACCACTACGTCTTCCCGTGACAGCCCCAGGGTCAGAGCCGCTTCCTTGATCCGGTCCGTTCCGCTTTGGTGCTTATCCGAGGTCATGAGCACGGGAACTTCCAAATCCTGCGCAGCGCGATATATCCTGGCATCGTCCGTGGCCAGGTAAATTTTTTGCATCAGCCTGCAACGCCCTGCCCTGTGGTAGACGTGCCAGAACATGGGCTTGCCCATGATATCAGCCAAGGGCTTCCCAGGAAACCTGGTGGATTGGTATCTGGCTGGAATAATGCCTACAAACCTTAAGTTTTCAGGGTTATTTTCCTGTATCATCTATGTGTTTTCTGCCTGATCAGATTGGCCAGGTAGGAAGTTCCTCCCTGGTACCGGGTTAGGTATTCCTGGAATTTTTTTTCCACTTGTTCCCTGGACAGGCTCTGGGGTTGGATCAATTGGGAATAGAGCTCATTTTCGTCCCGGACCTGAATCAAGAGACCAGCATCAATGATTTCCCTGCCCACCCAGCTGAAATTATCCCAGAATGGCCCCACACAGGGGATGGTGCCTTGAGCCAGTGTCTCCAGGAAGTTTTGACCTCCGCAGGGCATGAGACTACCGCCCACGAAGGCGGACCTGGCCAGGGCGTAAGCAGATTCCAGCTCTCCGAATCCGTCCCAGATAATAACCCCGGAAGGAGCAGAGCCCGTTTCCAATCCCGAGCGCAAGGTATAGGGAATGTTAGATTTGCTTAAAATACTCTGCCAATGTTCAATCCGGGTTAAGTGTCTCGGGAACAGGGCTATGGTGGTTTTGGGCCGGTTGTGAACGATTTTTTGAATAACCTTGAAAATGGCCCGCTCTTCCTCTTTACGGATGGATCCCAGAACAATCAGGGGATGTTTGGGCTTAAAATAGGAGGATAGCGGGTTTTGGACATAAGCTATGAGTTTGGTTTCAGCCAGAAGGTCAAACTTGATGTTGGGCATGACCCGGATGTTGGCATCCGGAAAAAGGGAAGAGAATCTTTCTGCTTCCCTCCCAGTGACCGCTGCGATTTCCCCGGGACCAACTGCTGCAAGCAGATTGCGTAAAGGAAAGTAACGGCAAAAGCTCTTGAGGCTCAAGCGGCCGTTTCCGAGAATCACCGGGATATTCTTGCGCCGGCACAGGTATAAAAGCCCGGGCCATAACTCGGTTTCCAGAAGAACCAGACTACCCGGCCGGATTTTGCGCAGGGCCCAAGGCATGATGTACAAGGAATCAAAAGGGAAGTAAGCTTTCTGGGTATTTTCGTCCAGCTCCTTTTCCAGCACCTCCATGCCTGAAGCGGTGTTGGTGGTAACCAACACATTGGTGAGTCCCATATTGTTTAGTTTGTGAGCCAGGCTGGCTGCCAGTTTGGCTTCGCCCACTGATGCGGCCTGGATCCAGACCTGAAAAGGCCCAGATGGAAGTCCCAGGGCGAATCTCTGGCCATTTACCGGTTTTAACCTTTTCACAAAAAACAAAAACGGCAGGGCCAGGGTCCAAAGAACGGAGTATACAACAAGCAGGATCCAGTATCGCGGAGATATGCTGCGTGATCTCATCCTTACCCCCTTGAGGTTTTGGAGGTTCGAGCCAAAAACAAAAGCCTGGAAATCAGGTCGCTGAATTCCAGACCGGCCTGGGAAGCTGCCTTGGGAACCAGACTGGTTCGGGTCATCCCGGGCAGGGTATTGGTTTCCAGGGTATATATATTGTCCTGAGCGTCCAACATGAAATCCGTTCTGCTATAATGCCTGAGCCCTAGTACGTTGTGGGCGGTCAGGGCGAATTTCTTTATTTGCTCAGTTATCTCCGGAGAAACCGGTGCCGGGCAGATCTCAACCGCACCGTCCGGGTCGTACTTGCTTTGGTAGTCGAAAAAATCCCTTTTTCTGGGCTTGATCAATATGGGGGGCAGGGCGGTATCCTCCAGTACAGCACAGCTTATCTCGGTCCCAGGGATGTATTCTTCCAGCAACACTTCTTCCTGGGGATGGAGGTTTTCCAGGTACTTGCCAAGTTCTTCCGGGTCGTGAAAGATATCCATATCCAGGCTGGAGCCTCCCAGGTTGGGCTTGCATACCACGGGCACCTGGTCTGGAACAAATTGAATACATGCCCCGACATAAAGGCGGCCTCGAGGTACAGGCAATCCATGGTTTGAATATATCCGTTTGCTAAGGGCCTTGTTCAGGGCCATGAAGGAACCCTTAGGCCCGGAGCCCTGATAGGGCAAGCCTACATCTTCCAACAGGGCCTGGATAAGGCCATCTTCTCCTGGGTGGCCGTGCAGGTTGATAAAGGCTGCTTCCGCATGCCTAGCCTCATCCACTAGGACCTGGTAATCCGGGGAGAGATCCAGGAGGCGGACCTCGTGGCCCAAGTCATGCAGCGCATCCCGAATCTGGATCGCCCCGCTCAGGGAAACCTCCCTTTCTTTAGACCAGCCGCCGGCTATCAAAAGTACACGCATCTAGATCCGCCTCTAAAGCTTGATTCAATCTTGTTTGAATATCTATGGCCTGCTCCCAGGCCTTGTGGATAAGACCCTGCATCCTGGAGGTTTTTCCGTAGCGGATGTAAAGATCTTCAAACCTGGTGGCCAAGGGGACTATCCTGTCATGCTTAACCCGTTTGTCACTGTAGATAATAACCAAGGGAAGGAAAAACTTGTTCAAGTCCAGCTCTCCGGGCCAGTATACATGGTGCAAAACCCCCTGGGCAATGGCCGGGTTACCAGTAAGATCCATGACTATACTGGCACCTAGCTGGTGGTGCGCCCCTCCATGCTCAATGCAGTAAAATTTGCCCAAGTCGTGCAGCAAAGCCGAGGCCACCACCGCCTGGGTATGAACCGGGATACCCTTGGAGTGGGCTAGATCACAGATAAATTCGGCCACTTGGGCTACCAAACGGCTGTGTTCCCGAATATGTTCCGGCAAATGGTATAATTGCCAAAACCTGCGGCATTCTTCCCGGGTAGGAACTTTCCAGGCGGAATCCATGGGGTAGTATACGGGCTGGAAGGAGGATATCATAGGCATTGCTAAAGTTTCCAGTGCATCCTGAAACCGCGGAATTGCTTCTCCTGGGCGTTTTAGGGTTGTGACAAGTGTGATAAAATTACAACGAAACTTATTATCCAAAGGTCCGAGAATTCTGCAAACTGGCCGTAAAAACTCGCCCTGATAAACCCTGCGAAGCAGGACCGCTATGCGGTGTTTAACAGGGCGAGCTCCAAGGCAGCGTATATCAAAATCTATATTTCTGGGTTCCCTGATTTCAGGAAGTGCTTGAATAGGGACCGTGAGCTTTTTATAGGCCTACGATTTTGATGAACGCTGCCTACGTCGCTCACACAGTTTACGCCCAGTTTGCAGAACCCTCGGACCTCGAGTACGAGTTGCTGCCATAATTGTAAGGCAGTTTATAGAGCCATGGTTAAAGAACCAAGTTTCGTTATAGTTAATGGATTCCGTGGCAAATTGTATTGAACTACTATCATTTATTGCCGTAAAAAGCAAAATAATTCCTTTTTGGGCAGGAAGAAACATATTTAGTTGACCTTTTTCCCTGTGCTAATTAATGCTGTAAATCGAATCGCGATTATTAATCACAGGGAGAGAGTATATGTGTTTGGCCATACCCATGGAAATCCTTTCCATTGAAGACAATGTGGCCCACGTGGAAGTGGGTGGAGTAAAGAACCAGGTTCGCCTGGATATAATCGATGAATCCCCAGAGGTAGGGGATTTTGTAATTGTTCACGCTGGTTTTGCTTTGAGGCGTCTGGACCGGGAAGAAGGCCTGGAGACCCTTAAACTCTTCCAGGAAGGACTGGGTCTTGAACTTATTAGATAAATTCCGGGATCCTACCCTCTGCGCCAACGTTCTGGAGCAGATTCGGGAAGAGACAGAAGAGCCTTTCCGGTTCATGGAAGTATGCGGAACGCATACCGTGGCTATTTTCCAAAGCGGCATCAAGACCCTGCTGCCTGATAATATAAGCCATATCTCCGGTCCCGGATGTCCAGTGTGCGTTACGCATGACCGGGAAATAACCGCTTTCCTGGAGCTGGCAAAAAAAGAAATGCTACTGGCCACTTTCGGGGACTTGATGCGGGTGCCTGGACCGGGCGGCAAAAGCCTGAAGCAGGCCCAGGCAGAGGGAGCTAGGGTGCAGGTGGTATATTCTCCTTTTGACGCTCTGCAGTTAGCCCTGGATAATCCTGGTGAAAAGGTGATTTTCCTGGCAGTAGGATTTGAAACCACTGCCCCCACTGTGGCTGCTACCCTCAAGGTAGCCAAGCAACAGCAAGTGGACAATTTCTATATCCTTGGCATGCACAAGCTGGTCCCCCCCGCCCTGAGGGCGCTTGCTGGGGACAGGGACATCCGCCTGGATGGGTTGCTTCTGCCCGGACACGTATCCACTATCATCGGGCTGAACCCTTACACCTTCCTGGCGGAGGAATTCGGGCTGCCCGGAGTGATCTCAGGTTTCGAGCCCCTGGACATATTGCACTCCATCCTGGTTTTGCTGGGGCAGAAAAAAAAGGCCAGCCCGGAAGTGATCAACAACTATCCTCGGGCTGTGGCTAATAAAGGAAATCCCAGGGCGTTATCCGTTATGCAGGAGGTATTTGTGCCGGTGGATGCCTGGTGGCGGGGCCTGGGAAATATTCCCGGAAGCGGGCTTGCATTGGCCGGGGATTACCAATACTTTGATGCCTGGAAATTCCTGGATGCGGTTCCGGAATCCGGAGACAGGATTTCCGGATGCAGCTGCGGGCAGGTGCTCAAGGGACAGGTGTTGCCGGACAAGTGTCCGCTTTTCGGGGTGAAGTGCACTCCGGCCGCTCCGATCGGACCGTGCATGGTTTCCAGCGAGGGGGCTTGCGCCGCTTTTTTCAAGTATTCGGTACATTAAAGGATGACACTCTAGATGACGGATAAGGTTCTTTTGGACTACGGCAGCGGGGGCAGGGCTTCTCAGCGCCTGATTCGGGATATTTTTCTTAAGCACCTGGGAAACCCGGAGCTGGAAAGACTGGACGATGCCGCCTGTATCCGGGATTTACGCGGGCCGGTTTCTATGAGCACTGATACCTTTACCATAGATCCCTTGTTTTTTCCGGGGGGTGATATCGGTTCCTTGGCGGTACACGGCACGGTCAACGATGTAGCCATGCTCGGCGCGGTGCCCAGGTATCTCAGCTGTGCCTTCCTCTTGGAGGAAGGTCTGGATATGCTTGACCTGGAGAGGATCGTCAGCTCCATGTCTTTTGCTGCCCGGGAATGTGGGGTCCGGATCGTTACCGGGGACACCAAGGTGGTGCCCAGAGGGGCCGCGGACAAGGTGTTCATCAATACCACCGGTTTAGGGGAGATAATATCTTACCCGCCTCCATCCGGGGATCTGGCCAGGCCCGGGGACGCAATCCTGGTAAGCGGTGCCGTGGGCAATCACGGTCTGGCCATTCTGGCCCACAGGCAGGGCATTTCCTTTGAGACCCGGGTTGAAAGCGACAGCCAGGGTCTACACAAGGTTGCAGCAGACTTGATACAAGAGGTGGGAGATATCCACGTTCTGCGCGATCCCACCCGGGGCGGTCTGGCCACCACACTTAACGAAATATCCGGGCAATCCGGATGTGAAATGCTGATCCTGGAGGACAATATACCCGTGCACCAGGAGGTACGGGGTGGGTGCTCCTTCCTGGGCCTGGATCCCTTGTACCTGGCCAATGAGGGCAAATTCATATGCATACTTCCCCAGGAAAAAGCAGGCAAGGCCCTGGAGATAATGCATGCCCACAAGGCAAGCCAAGAGGCGGTTCTTATCGGCTACGTCCGGGAAGGCAAACAGGGCAGGGTGGTGCTGGAAACCTCTTTAGGTGGGCACAGGCTTTTGGACATGCTGGAAGGAGAGCAGCTGCCCAGGATTTGCTAAAAGCTAAAGTAAAACTTTATAGATTTGAGGACATGCTGAGCTGGCCGGAAACAGGTAAAATATTGATCGCGGCTGGGATAATCCTGGTGGCTTTGGGGCTTTTTTTCCTGTTCAAGGACAAGTTGCCCTTTACACCCGGGCGCCTCCCAGGGGACATAGTTATCAGGCGGGAAAATTTCAGCTTTTATTTCCCACTGGGCACCTGCATCCTGATCAGTATACTCTTGACCCTTTTCTTTTCTTTGTGGAGAAAGTGACGAATCAAGGTTTCTAGGGAGGAAGCCTGTGCTGGAACATGACCACAGAATGATAGCCGAGTTCAAGAGGTATTGGAAGCACTACGTTTTTCAAAGTGTGGCTGCTACGGTTAGCATCTTTGTTGTCATCTTCGCAGTAAATATCCAGGAAAATCCGGTCGTGATCGCATCCATAGGGGCCACCACCTTTATTGTCTTTGCCATGCCCAACTATCTCACCGCCCAGCCCAGAAATATCCTGGGCGGACATATCGTGGGAATGGTCTGCGGTTTCCTGGCTTCCATAATTCCCTTGGGCCAACTGATGCCGGATTCTTTGGCGGTATCCATCCTGTACGCTCTGGCAGTAGGGGCCTCGATCTTCATAATGGTGGTAATAGATACCGAGCATCCCCCAGCTGCAGGCACGGCCTTGGGCCTGGCCATATTTGGATTTTCCTTGAAAATAACCCTTACCCTCCTGGTAAGCATGATTTTTCTCACCGCGGTTCACCATTTTTGCAAGCAATATTTAAGGGATTTGACCTGACAGGGTGTGGATTCCGGTTTTTTCACATCTCCGTCAGGACTCTGCTTAAACGGTTCAAACAGCTCTGCTTGCCCAGTACCTCCATGGTTTCGAAAATCCCCGGGCTGGCGGTTTTGCCTGTCATGGCAACCCGCAGCGGTTGGGCTATAACCTTGAACTTAATGTTCTTTTCTTGGATATAAGCCCTGAGAGTCTCTTCCAGGCTTTTTTGGTCAAAGGCCTGCATTTGTTCCAGGCGCTCCGAGATTTCCCGGAGATGCTGCCTTGTTTCCGGAGTTAAAAACTTGGCCACAGCATCTTCATCCCAGGTAAGATCCTGATCCGGTACCAGGAAAAAGTGCGCCCACTCGGCCATCTCCTGCATGGTTCCGGCCCGAGGCTGCAGCAAGGGAATTATTTGTTCCAGATAATTTTGTTCCGGACTCGGCAACCCGGGGTCCAGGTGTTCCCTGAGGATGGAGGCCAGCCTCTGAACGTCCGCTTGTTTAATGTAATGACTGTTCAGCCAGTTGAGTTTCTCTGTGTCAAATACGCAGGCAGAGGGGCTGAGGTTATCCAGGGAGAACTTTTCCAGGAGATCGCTTATGGTGAATATCTCTTCGTCCTTGTAGGACCATCCCAGGCGCACCAGGTAGTTAACCAGGGCTTCGGGCAGGTAGCCCGCCTCCTTGTAGGCCATGACCGAAAGAGCGCCATGCCTCTTGGAGAGTTTTTTCTTGTCCGGTCCCAGGATCATGGGGACATGTCCGAAATAGGGGGCTTTTACTTCCAGGGCCTGGTAAATAAGAAGCTGTTTGGGAGTATTGTTGATATGATCATCCCCGCGCAGGATATGGGTTATCCCCATCTCTAGGTCATCCACTACCACAGCCAGGTTATAGGTGGGTGTGCCATCTTGTCTTTCCAGGACAAAATCGTCCAGGTGATAATTCTCCACTGCCACGCCTCCCTTGACCAGGTCGTGGTAAACCGTTTGACCGGCTAGAGGGGCCTTGAGCCGGATCACTGTGTCCGGTCCGGGTTCCAGGCCAAGTTCCCGGCATTTGCCGCTGTATTTGGGCTTTAATCCCTTTTCCATGGCCCGCTGGCGCATTTCTTCCACTTCCTCCGGGCTGCAGCGGCAATAATAGGCACTCCCCATTTGAACCAGCCTCTGAATGTATTCTTTGTATATGTCCAGGCGCTGGCTTTGGTAGAATGGTGTCTGATCGTAATCCAGGCCCAGCCACTGCATGCTATCCAGGATGGCCCGGGTCATGTCCCGGGAAGAGCGTTCCAAATCCGTATCTTCTATCCTAAGCAGGAAAATGCCCCGGCTTTGACGGGCCAAGAGCCAGTTGAAAAGGGCGGTCCTGGCCCCGCCGATATGTAAGTATCCAGTGGGACTGGGAGCGAACCTGGTAACCACTTGACTCATCTATGCACTCCTTGTTCATGGGTATTAAGCGCTAATAAGGTTGGGGTTTTTGTAAAAAAGCATGTAGCTAACCGGCTGGATCTGGCAAAATAAAGGCGGGCTAGGCCAGCCCGCCTTATGAAAGCAATTTGTTCTCAGAGGTCTATACCGCTTCCACGGACTTTATTTCCGGCACCTCTTTCAAGATTAAGCGCTCAATCCCGTTCTTCAGGGTCATCTGGGACATGGGGCAGCCCTGGCAGGCTCCCTGGAGCTGCACCTTGACTATCCCGTCCTCGGTAACCTCGACCAGTTCCACATCTCCTCCGTCCGCCTGTAAGGAGGGTCTTATCTTTTCCAAAACCGCTTGAACTTGTTCTTTCATGGCTTGTTCTCCTTTAGCTTCAAATCTTGATTTTTTCAGGTGGTCTACGTTCCGGGACATATACGTGAGGGATTTCCCCTTGGTTCCATTCCTGGGAAACGTACAGCCCGCAATAGCAGCTTCCGTATTCGCGCACGTCCGGTTCGCGGTAGACGCAGGGACAAATTATATCCTTGTCCTGTTCCCGGTCTCCGGATGCCAATCTGCAGGGACAAGCCATATAGCCGTAGCGTTCCTTGTTGTGGAGCAGGCTCTGTAGAAGCTCCATAACCATTTCCCGGTCCCGGTTAAAGTAATATCCCTGGGGCTCCTGGATCTTGCGCAGGTTATCATACAGTTCTTCAGGGGTCATTTGCCGCATGCCTCCAGGATTTCATCTTTTTTCAGCCCCACGATGACCCTTTCTCCGCCTACCACCAGGGTGGGGAAGGATAACTTGGGATTATACTTCTTGACCTCTTCCACGATTCTTTCTTTTTCCTCGCCACTAAGCTGATCCACGTCTAC
This sequence comes from uncultured Desulfovibrionales bacterium, assembly GCA_964577315.1. Lineage (GTDB taxonomy): Bacteria > Desulfobacterota > Desulfovibrionia > Desulfovibrionales > Desulfonatronovibrionaceae > Desulfonatronospira. The sequence continues at coordinate 10,366 of CAZNYT010000017.1, read as the reverse complement.
ATGGTCAAAGTCTATACCCTTTTCTTGGAGGAATTTCTTGGTGTTTGTGCAATGTACGCAAGTACTCAGGGCGTATAAAAAAACGTTTTCATTCATAACATGCTCCTAAAACTGGATTGAAAGTGCAAACGGTTTCAGCAAAAAAAGTGCGGAAGCTTTTTGCGCTGAGTTTCTTTAATTCTTGTAACTCAAAGACTTGTACTAAGCAATGTTCTTAACCCGATTTATTCCGGTTGAATTTAATCCTTGAAAAAAGGAAATCATTCCCTGCATCCAGGTCTCGGTAGGGAAATCCTTTTTGATTTTCATGATTGACCATTTTTTTGTAAAAAAGTAAAGCTATCCAAAATTGAGCTGTAGATTCCCCGATTTTCTAGCCAAAGGAGTGCCTTGATGCAGGATTCCTTGAAAACTTTTCTTTCCAAACTTCCTCCTTTCAATGTTCTCCCTGAAAACGAGCTCCAAAAAGTTCAGGAAAGCTTGAGCAAACAGAGTTATCCCTCGGGTAGCACCCTGTTTGTTCAAAACCAAACCCTTCTGAACCATGTATATATCCTTTTTTCAGGTAAGTTGGAAAAATATTTTCAGGACCAGGACCATAAAAATCTGAGCGAAGTCATGGAAAACAGGGATATATACGGAGGGCTGTCCATTCTGTTCAACAGGGGACTTTCCATACGAACAGTAACCACCCTGGAAGACTCTGTACTGTATTCCCTGCCCAAAGAGTATTTCCTGGATCTTTGTACCAAGTACCCGGAATTCATTCAGTATTTTACTGAACAGTTCTGCGACCAGATGCTCCAGCAGCCCTACATGTCCCTGATGAACAGAGGTGCTCCTTCCGAAGAAATCTCAGTTTCTCCCGGGTTCTTGAATTTGTCCCTGCGAAATGTTTTTTCCCAGGATTTTGTTTCCTGCAACGAATATTTGAGCATCCAGGAAGCCGCCCGGATCATGAGCCGTAAAAAAAAGAGCTGTATAGTGATTATGAATGCCTTGGGACAAAGCGTAGGTCTGCTTACGGATAATGACCTGCGCAAAAAAGTGGTCAGCCAGAATTATCCTGTCCATTACCCGGTAAAGGATATTGCCTCCAGGCCCTTAATTACTCTGCCTGCCCAGGCCCAGGTCTTCGAGGCCACATTGCAGATGATGAAAAACGGTATCAAGCACTTGGTTATTACAGATGACTGGGACAATATACAGGGGATAGCCACTGAACAGGACCTTCTTTTGGCCCAGGGCAAGTCTCCAGTTTATTTGATGCGCGAAATCCAGTTGGCAGAGAGCGTGCAGGAGCTCAAGGCCAGACACAAGCAATTGCCCGGGATGATCAAGTCCCTGCTGGACAGCGGGGCCAAGGCAGCGCATTTAAATCGCATCATAACCGAGATATCGGATGCTATTCTCAAGAAAATAATCGGTTTTGCCCTTCAGGAAACGGATGAGCCCCCTACCTCATTCGCCTTTATGATCCTGGGCAGTGAAGGCCGCAAGGAGCAGACCCTGAAAACGGATCAGGATAATGCCATTGTCTATCAGGATGTGTCTCCGGAAAAAAAAGAGCAAGTCCAGGCCTATTTTCTCCATCTCGGGGATAAAATCTGCACCTGGCTGGACGAGGTGGGTTATTCCTTTTGCGAATTTGAGGTCATGGCCAGAAATCCCAAGTGGTGCCAGCCCCTTAGCCAATGGCAAACCTATTTCTGGGACTGGATACACAAGGTGGAACCTGCTGATCTGCTTCATTCCAGCATCTTTTTCGATTTCAGGCTTGGCTACGGGGACAAACGCCTGATCCAGGACCTGCGGAACTATCTTTTCAAGACCTTGTCCAACTGGAAGGGATTTTTCAGGCATTTCGCTGAAAATGCCCTCTACTTCAAGCCCCCGCTGGATTTTTTCGGTAGCCTGGTCCTTAAGACCCAGGGCAACAAAAAGAACACCCTGGATATCAAGCAGCCCATGCAGCTTCTAGTGGATTTTGCCCGTGTTTATGCCTTGAAATACGGGATAGAGGATACCAATACCCTGGATAGACTGGAGAAACTGCGCCAGTTGGGAGTCTTGGAACAGCAGGACCATGACGAACTTGTGCATGCTTATAGTTATATGATGCTTATCCGCCTTTCGCACCAGGCAGAAATCTTGGCAGGGGAGGAAGGTGTCGCGGACAATTTGATTCAGCCTAAGCGCCTGACATACATTGACCGGCAATCCCTGAAAGAGGCATTCAAGAGGATCAAGACCGCCCAGGGCAAGATGCGCATGGATCTTACCCAGGATATCGGTATTTGATCCCCTTGAAGCTTTCTGTAAATTACATCCATTACTTGTATTGTATTAACCCAGGGCCCCGGTTCCCATTAGAACCAGCCAGATAATAGTGAATGCCAGCACTACCACCAGCCAAATATCTTCGGATTGCATTCCAAAACCCTCCTTGTAGGTTTACCTTACTGAATTGGTGATTTTGCCGAACTCCGGTATTTCATCCAGTGCGAATATAACAAAGGACAATAATTCCCAGGTGCGTTTTGCATTGGCCGGCTGCCAGCAATTCTGGCAGCCGGCTTTTTGCAGGTTTTTAGGTTACTTCCTCCACCACGATATTGGATTCGGTCTCTGCGCGACGGATTTGGTTGTCGGTTATGGTGGCCATTTCCGCCTTGAAGCAGAGGGCCCACATCATAACAATGCCCAGGATCCACCACGCGATCTGCCAGGACCATACCGGCGGGAGTCCTGCAAAGGAGAAGAAGCCGTAATTGGCCAGGATGCATAAGGGGCCAATGGCAAAGAGGTACCATAGCGGTACCAGGAACTTCATGGAATTGCGCCAGGTGCGGCCCCTGGGGCCAGGTTCCTCGATGTTGTCCAGCCAATCCCGTACCTCTTTCTGTCTATCCAGGGTTTCCTGGTTGTCTGTCTTGGTAAACCAGCGGCAAAGGTAAGCCACCAGCAGGCCGGTACCGGTTCCCCAGGCCGCGCTATGGATGGTCAGGGGATTGGGAAAGACGTAATAGGTCAGGAAGACAGCAATTATACCGGCAAGGATTCCCAATATAGTGCCTATGGACGGCCAACGGAATCCCCACAGAGTTCCCATTAAGGGAATATACATCACAAATCCCAAGGCAGTGGCCAATGCCCCCAGGATAACCAGAGCTGCCTGAGAGGTCAGGCCCACAACCAGAGCCGCGATAGTAAGAATGGTTACGAACAAGCGGTTGAACCAGATCTGCTCTGCGTGGCCGCCTTTTTTCTTGCGTATCTTGAGCCACCAGATATCCCTAAGCAGCATGGAACCTGCCGTACCTATGTAAGGGGCAGCAGTGGAATGCATGGCTGCTATCAACCCCACGAAACATATCCCCAACAAGAAGGGCGGCAAGAACTTGGCCATGAGCACGGGGACTACGTCCCGGTCCGAGGCCGGATCAATCAAACCCTGCATATCCAGGATCTGACCTCCCAAGCCCTGGAAGGCGGTAAAGAAGAACATGGCAAAGCCCACGATAAAGGTGGACATGAATACTTGCTGCCAAGCAAAGGGCTTAGGGTTCTTGTTGGCGAATTGCCACATGGTAAAAGCCGGGGAGGACTGGATTCCCATGAGGGCGAAGAGATAGGTCAGGATCATGAGGGCGGTCCATTTTTCTTCTCCCACGGTAAAATCCAGAATTGCAGGCACTTCCAGGAATCTATCCGGCATCTCGGCTATCTGTTGGCTGAAATTGGTCCAGCCCCCGAAATGGGCCAGGACATAGGCACCGATGGTTACTATGGCCACAACCAAAAGTATGAACTGGATCACCCCCACCCAGGTACTGGCCCGCAGGCCTCCGGTTACCACGTAGAACCAGACAATGAAGGCCATGAGTATGGCTCCCCAGGAAAGGGGGAAGCCGGTTACCCAGTGAAAGAGGGCCCCGGCTGCCATAAGCTGGATAGCGGAATAAAATACACCGTACAGGATGGCGGTCAATACTACCAGCCATCGCACGCCTTCCCGGTTGTAATAGTAGGCATACATGTCCCCAGGGGTTACAAAGCCGTACCTTTTACCCATGAGCCAGGACCTTTTTGCAAAAAAGGTTCCGGTTATAGGAATGGTCAGAGCATAAAAGGAGGCGAAAGCATATGCCAAGCCGTACTCCCAGATGAGGCCCGGGTGTCCCACAGTGGTCCAACCGCTGAAGGAGGCAGCAGTAGCAGCCATGAGGAAAGCCACCATGGGGATCTGCCTCCCGCCTATGGAATACCCGTAGGAGGTCTTTTCTGTAAAAAACCCCTTGAGACCCCAAAAAAAACAATAAGCAACGTACAGGCCCAGAAAGACCCATACCCATGTGGTATTCACATCCATCTAGCAAACCTCCTGTTTAAAATAGAATTATGTTATTTTTAAATTTTGGATCCAGCTGCTTTGTACAAGTCCTTAAGGCTCCACGTGGAGTTGCCCTGAAGCTTGTGCACCAAAAAGAGGAAAAGATAAGCGGTTTGCATGGCATCCGCTAGGGCATCGTGCTCCGGAAAAAGCGGCAGCCCGAAATCCTGGCTCAATTTTCTTAGATTATACGAAGATTCCGGGTCATAACATTCCGTACTAGTTCCTCCTCCCCAGGGTCCTTCCAAATAAATGCGGGCCAAATGCATGGTGTCTATGCATAGGTTATTAAGGACCCCGCCGAAGTATTTTCTCAAATCCCGATTGATCACGCTCATATCCAGTTTGATGTTGTGTCCAACGATTAAGGAATGGCCGCAATAATCCAGCAGCTTCAAAAGCATGTCTTCCAGGGGAGGGGCCTGCCGGACTTGTTCCGGGGTGATATAGTGAATAAGCGTGCTTTGCTTGGGCACTTCCTTGGAGGGACAGGTATATAGATAAAGGCTGTCCTGGATATCGATGCGCATTTCCTTTATGCGGACTGCACCCAGGGAGACTAGCTCATCCTTTTTAATATTCAGCCCGGTAAGTTCGGTATCCAGGACTACAAACCCATACTCACTCAAGGAATGGTTTAGATCCAGGTGAGAGAAGTACTCCTTGCTCTGAACCAGCAAGGGATGGGTGGGCTTGGCGCTCCAGGACCTAAAGGACCAAACACCCCAGGTTAGCATCGGAAAAAAACCAGCAGGCCACGAAAACATATTGGGTTCCTTAGACAATATTCACCAAATTTCGAACTATGCTGCACTCAGCTTGAAGTTTTCCTTGAGAAAACTTTGCATCATGCTGATCACAGTAAACACGCTTTTAAGGGTTTGTTTTTCCAGATCGGAAAGACCGCTTGGAGCAACAAAGTTTTGCAGGGTTTCTCCTGCTTCCATGAGCTTGAACTGATGTACCAGCCTGAGTTGCATCTGGAATTCATAAGATTCCTGGGCCCGAACAAACAGGTTATATGGGATTTGTTCCCATTGATTAAGCACCTCCATCCTTTCCAGGGTATTGGTTTCGAGAATTCCGTGTTTCAGGGCCATGGTTCGGGCGAAATCCCAAAAGGGAGTAAGTCCCCTGGTTTTTAGTTCCAACCGGTCCAGGCGGGTTCCGTCCTGATCCACCACGTGATCCTTGAAAAAGCTAAGAGGTGGTTTAAGGCTGAAACAATCCCAAGCCAGATTGCGCAAGAAATTATGGTTGTTTCGGGCTAGTTCCAAGGCGTATTTCTGGAGCTCATACCCCAGGTCCAAATCCCCAAAGCCGGGCCGCAAATCGAAAAAAATCTTGTAACTCGAAGCAGACTCCAGTTGAGAATGATGCACCCAATCCGAGAAATATTTTTTCCATACCGAAAGGGGCTGGCACCATTTGGGATTGGAGGCCATGTTGCCGTGTTCGCAAAGGGGATAGCCGCACTTGACCAAGTGATCCACAGCTTCCTGGCTGAATTTTTGGAAATACTTTTCTGCTGCCTCTCTTTCCTGTTCGTCCCTGGGATCCTGGTAGACCAGGGCATTGTCCTGATCCGTACGAAAGGTCTGCTCCTTGCGCCCGTCGCTTCCCAGAAGCAGCCAACAGAAGGGAACAGGCGGAGGGCCCAGCCTTTCCTGTAAAAGGGTTAACAACCTGTGCAGGATGAGATCATCCAGAATGGTAATCACTCTGGTAATATTGCTTGCCTTGGCACCCTCTTCTATCAAGGGACGGACTATTAAAGGGATCTTCAGGGATAGTTCATACAACCTCTCTATCCGGTGCTGGTTCATTATTTCCTTGAACAGATAAAGGGGTGATTCACCTTGTAACACCAGGATATCGTGGCTGGTCACTAGCCCAATGATACGTTCCCCGTCCTGAACAGCCAGATGGTGGATGCGGTTGCTCATCATGGCCAAGAGAGCATCAAAGCACACCTTGTGCGCTGAGATGGTTAGGACCGGGGAGGTCATGACCTTTTCCACAGGCGTGGAATAGGGCAGACCCTTGGCCACGACCTTGGAGCGAATATCCTTGTCCGTGATAATACCGGAGATTTTTCCGTACTCGTCCTTGATGAGCAGGGACCCGATATGCTGTTCAGACATGCGCTGGGCAGCCTGTTGAACACTTTGGACAGGAGTGATGATTTCGGGTTTCCTGCGGATGATATCATTGACTTTCACCGTGAACAGATAAAGAGAACCTTCGGTTTTGGGAGACAACTTCTCCTTGCGCAGCTCATCAAAGGACTTTTGGATATAGTTTTGGGAGAAGGCCTTGAGATAGTACTGGGAGATCTCGGGGTGGTCGTGCACAAGCCTTAGAAAGACTTGTTTGGGGAATAAAAAGCAGAAGGTGTCTTCCACTGCTTCCACGGTCAGACTGGACTTATCTCCCTGGATAACTGCCAAGGCCCCGAAAACCGAGCCCTCACCGCGATAATCCTTGACTATCGTTTCTTGGCTGTTGTCAGTGAAATATAGTTTGACCCCACCTTTCTGGATCAAGTAAATAAAATCTACCCGAGAGACGTCCTGGACAAGGATCTTGGTGCCCCGGGGATAAAAATCTACTTTGGCATGCTGGGCCAGATCATACAGGATAGAGGGGTCCAGTTCATTGAAGGGCAAGGTATTTCGCAAGAAATCCACTACCAGATCCGTGTCCATGGCTTGTATGCCTTGTTTTTTGGAAGCAAACATAGAAGCTGCCTTTTGCCGTTGTTTTAATCCCGGGATTTCATAGTCCTGGTTATCCTTGAATCTACAATTTTGCATGTATTTTTTGGTAGGCGGCCAAAAAAAGGGCACAAAATTCGAAAATCAATATATTAGCCTCTGCCTGGAGCATAAAACCTTTTATATTCCCAAAAATGCCGTTTAACTATAAAATCGGCACAACATATAATCATCCCTGGATACTGGCGGCTGAGAGAGCAGAAGTGTGAGAATGCTTCTGAATCTGATAGTGTTTAAGGATATTTGTATATATGGTGAATGGTTGCGGTTTTTTATTTGAACCCTGAAAATCCAACGGAGCAGGCATGCGCAATTTGTACCTGGATTTGGAGTACGGCATTAGCGGGGATATGTTTTTAGCAGCCCTGGCGGATTTGGGAGTTGATTATTCACAGCTCCAGGATGCTATGAACAGGGCTGGACTAGGAGTAGATATAGAGTTCTCTATCGAGAAAAGAAACTCTATTGCCGGGAAAAAAGCGCGTTTTTCTTGGGACGGGAATCAGCCCTTCAGGCATCTTCAGGATATTTTGGCACTGGTGGATAAACTGGATTTGTCTTTGGAGACAAAAAAACGTAGTTCCCAGGCTTTTGCGAGGTTGGCCCAAGTGGAGGCCCAGGTGCATGACCAAGAGATTCAAAAGGTACACTTCCATGAAATAGGGGCTTTGGACACTTTGATCGATGTCGTGGGGGCTTGCTGGGGATTGGAGCAATTAGAGATCCATAAAGTGTGCGCTTCCCCGGTACCCTGGTTCCGAGGCAAGGTTTCCACCGCTCACGGGGAACTTCCCTTACCTGCCCCTGCTACCGCGATTCTGCTTCATAACAAGAAGGTACGTCCTTCCGGGTATGACTGGGAGGTTGTCACTCCCACTGGGGCCCTGATCTTGGACCAATTGGTGCAGGACTTCGAAACCGGCTTTGAGGGGACGCTCTTGGGCATGGGGCTGGGTTTCGGTGAAAGCCAAAGGAATTTCAACGGGTTAAGGCTTTTTTTGAGCCGGGAACAGGGAGAAGGTGACCAATTTCAGCGGGATCAGGTTTGGGTGCTTACCACCAATGTTGATCATCTAACCGGTGAAGAGTTGGGGATATTTCTGGAAAAAGCAATGCAGTCCGGGGCCCTGGATGTGATTCACCTTCCTGGGACCATGAAGAAGAACAGGCCAGGCAGCCAGATCCAGGTTATGTGCAGCCAAAAGGATTTGGCCCGTATACAGGAAATGTTTTTTCAGCACACCCTGACTTTGGGAATCCGGGTGGAAAAAGTATCCCGAGTTTTGCTTCCCCGTAAAAACGCAGAGATTGAATGGGGCAAGGAAAAGGTGCAGGCTAAGGAGATCATATATAAAGACAAAAGTTACCTTCGTCCGGAAATGAATGCTCTATTGGATCTGGCTGAAAAAAAAGAAACCTCGGTTGTTGAACTGCGATTGGCCAGGAATAAGGACCCTAAATGAACAATGTGCCCATTTAAAAGCTATCCGGCTATCTTGGCCAAGAGCTTTTTGGCGTTTTCGTAGCCGGGATTAATGGACAAAGCTTTTTTTAGATACTTGACTGCATCCTCCCGTTTGTTCAAGGCTATGTAAACTTTTGCGATATTGTAGGGTACACTGGGATATTGGGTCAAGATTTCCGGGCGAACTTCCATGGCTTTTTGGAAATTTTCCAGGGCCTTGAAATACTGTTTTCCCTGTGCATAAGCCATGCCCATGTTGTAATAAAGGCCTCCGTCCATGGGAGACACCTCCAAGCCCTGGCGGTAGTACTTGATCGCCTCTTCCCATTTCCCCTGGGAACGCAGGTCAATTCCTATTTCATTGAACATCCAGATATCATCCTTTTCCAGGGCACTCCCTTTCTGCTCTATGGCCTGGGCTACATACTGAGAGCTTAAATCCGGTCTTTTGTCCCGCACTTTTTTAGCTATATGCATCAAGGTGGAACTGAGCAGATCCCGGGCCTGTTTTTGTACTTGTTTAACTGCCTGATCGAAAACGCGTTTGGCTTCCTTTTCATTATCCAGGGCCAGGTGGGTATCTCCCAATTCGATCTTGCGCTCATGATTCAAGGGGGAGAGTTTGTCCAATTTCTTTAAATAATCCAGCTTTTTTTCTAGGTTATTGCTCTCGGAATACAATTCTACCAGTTTTTTTAAAGGTTCCAAATACATTTTGCTTTGCTTGGCTGACTTAAAATAATATTCCTCTGCGGTTTCAAAATCCTTCCTTTTTTTGGCTATATCCCCCTTGAGAATAAAGGCAATGGCACTGTCAGGCTTTTGGTCCAGGATCTCCTGAACCACTTTTTCCGCTTGCTCCAGCTGGTTTTCCCCTAGCTTTGCCTTGGCCTCATCCACTTTTTCTGCCAACTTGCTGTTAGGGTTCAAAGTCAGGGCAATTTTTTGTATCAAAGAGTTTACTGACACCGGCTTTACAATCACATTGTCCGCGCCCATCTCGTACATGTGGATTATATTATTGCGATCGGTTTCCGAGGTGGTCACTATGGCCTTGCATTTATCCCCCAGAGCGGTTTTTAAATGCTTCAAGTTCAATATATTATTAACGCCTTCAATGTTAGCCTCTATCAAGAAAATCAAATGTTCATACCTGTTTTGCAGGTTCTTGGCGTCAGCTAGAGCCTTGTCCAAATCATGCCTGTGTTTTAAGGTCTCTTTGTCAACGCCCATGGATTTCAAGGCACCTTTGACGGTTTTAACGAACAGGGCGTCTTGGGTAACGGTTACAAGGTAACCCTTGCCTTCCTGGATGACATGCTTGACTATCTGTTCGTAGGTATTTTGTTTTTTAGGGTTGGCCATGTTGGGATAAACCTTTACGTGATCTATTTCAAAAATTTATACAAGAGTATTTTTAATAGAAAAATAAGCGCCAAGTGTCAATTTCTCCTCAGGAAACAGCGGGACTTTATAAAAGGTTTATCCTCTGCGCCGTAAGGCCCCTTCCTTTAGGAAGGGGAGAATGTCAAGCTTTGAAATGTGACTTGATCCACATATACCGCAGAGTAAATCAAATCCCAGGGCTTGACCAACAAGCTCTATCACGGTTATTAGCTTTTTAGCCAAGTTTGTCCTTGCATTTAAATGAAATATTGCAATTATTCACCATATTGAACCCAAAATATTCACCGGATCTTTTTGCGTGCTTTCGCCGGGAGGCTCACCGGT